>JALWSQ010000163.1 GCA_026993645.1 Thiohalobacter sp. | reverse complement strand
GGGCGCGCCGCCTGGTCCAACCGGGCGGTCGCGGTCAACCGCTGCAGCGTACCCTGCCGCAACCGCAGCCAGCAGGAACCGGTGACCCGGCCTTCGAGGGTCCAGCCGCTGCCCAGGGCCGCGAACCAGCCGGGTTCCAGGGTCAGACCACGCAGGTCGGCGAACAGGCGGCCGCTCCAGCCGGCCGGGTTCGGGGTGGGCCCCTGCAGCCGCGCCACCAGCCGCAGCCACTGGGCGGACCGGCCGGCCGGATGGCCCTCGAGGTCGAAATGGTGCGCACCACCGCGGTTGCGCACCCGCAGCCGCACGAAGGTGAAGGCGAAGTCCGGGCTGGCGCCGGTGCGGTCGTGCCAGGCCAAGTGCACATCCCCCAGGTCCACCGCCGGCATCACCAGCAGTGACAGCAGCGGGTTGCGGGCCGGTGGATGGTGCTCCATGCCGCGCACCCGGATCCGGCCATCGGCCAGCCGCACCAGTTGCAACGACAGCCCGCGCGCCGACAGCCGTGCCGGGCGCAGCACCCCGCGCAGCAGCGCCGGCCAGGGATCGATGCTGATGTCCAGCTCGTCGAAGGCCAGCAGGGACTGGTGGCTGTCGGGATCCAGGAGCCGGGCGCCCTGCAACCGGACCACCGGACCGAACCCCTGCCAGGCCAGCTGCACCCGGCCGATGTCCACCGGGTATTTCAGCAGCCGTTCCACGCGCTGCGCCACCCAGTCCTCCTGGACCGGCAACCGGGGCAACAGCAGTCGGCCGCCGGCCTGGAGCAGGGCGAACAGGACGACGAGACCCGCGGCCCCGTACCAGAGGGGTTTGATCAGCCTGCGGGCGGGCATGGCTCAGCCCGCGGCGGGGACGGCCCCGGGCGGCCGCCTACATGAGCACCACATCGTACTGTTCCGGTGTGTAGAGCGATTCGACCTGGAAGCGGATGGGCTTGCCAATGAAGGCCTCCAGTTCGGCCAGGCTGGTGGATTCCTCGTCCAGCAGCAGGTCCACCACGTCCTGCGCCGCCAGCACCAGCAGCTCGCGGGCATCGTACTGGCGCGCCTCGCGCAGGATCTCGCGGAAGATCTCGTAGACCACGGTCTCCGGGGTCTTGATGGAACCACGCCCGCCGCAGGTGGGACAGGGCGTGCAGAGCACGTGCTCCAGGCTCTCCCGGGTCCGCTTGCGGGTCATCTCCACCAGGCCCAGGCTGGACACCTCGCTGATGTGGCTCTTGGCGTGATCCCGCTCCAGGCTGCGCTCCAGGGCCCGCAGCACCTGCCGCTTGTGGTCCTCCGCCGACATGTCGATGAAGTCGATGATGATGATGCCGCCCAGGTTGCGCAGCCGCAGCTGGCGGGCAATGGCCTGGGCCGCCTCCAGGTTGGTCTTGAAGATGGTCTCTTCCAGGTTGCGGTGTCCCACGTAGGCCCCGGTGTTGACGTCGATGGTGGTCATGGCCTCGGTCTGGTCGATGATGAGATAACCGCCGGACTTGAGCTGCACCTTGCGCCCCAACGCCTTCTGGATCTCGTCCTCCACACCGTAGAGATCGAAGATGGGCCGTTCCCCGGGGTAGTACTCGAGCAGGTCCAGCACGCCCGGCGTGAAGGCCTCGGCGAAGCGGCTGACCCGCTGGTAGGTCTCGCGCGAATCGATGCGGATCTTCTCCACCTCGTCGTCCACCAGGTCGCGCAGGATGCGCGTGGCCAGGGGCAGGTCCTCGTGCACCACCTGGCCGGCCTCGGCCGTCGCCGCCCGCTCCACGATGGAGGCCCACAGCCGCTGCAGGAACTGCATGTCCGCGCGCAGGGCCTCGGCGCTGGCACCCTCGGCGGCGGTGCGGATGATGTAGCCCTGGCGCTGGTCCGAGGGCAGCTCCGCCAGGACGATCTCCCGCAGCCGCTGGCGCTCGCCCTCGTCCTCGATCTTTTGCGAGACGCCCACGGTCACCACCCCCGGCATAAACACCAGGTAACGCGAGGGTACCGTGACCTGGGTGGTGAGACGCGCCCCCTTGCTGCCCAGGGGATCCTTGATCACCTGGACCAGCACCTCCTGGCCCTCGTGCAGCAGCTCGGTGATGGACAGCTCGGTACGGCCGCAGCCGCCCTCGCCGGGGGGCGCCGGCCGCGCCACGTCGGAGGCGTGCAGGAAGGCGGCGCGTTCCAGTCCGATGTCGACGAAGGCCGCCTGCATGCCTGGCAGGACCCGGCTGACCAGACCCTTGTAGACATTGCCGACGATGCCGCGGCAGCGGGTGCGCTCGATGAGCACCTCCTGCAACACCCCGTTCTCGACTACCGCCACGCGGGTCTCCTGGGGCGTCACATTGACCAGCACCTCGGCCCTCATGTCCTCTCCTGTCGTCCCGAACCCAGCAGCGGTATCCCCGCCGCCTCCAGCAGCATCGCCGTCTCGCACAGGGGCAACCCCATGACCCCGGAATAGCTCCCGCACAGGGACTGCACGAAGATGGCCCCCAGTCCCTGCACGGCGTAGGCACCGGCCTTGTCCTGCGGCTCGCCGGTGGCCCAGTAGGCCTCCGCCTCCCCCGGCGCCAGCGGCCGGAAGCGCACCCGGGAACGGCTCAGCCGCGTCGCCACGCCCTCCCCCGTCGCCAGGGCCACGGCGGTGAGCACCTCGTGCTCCTGTCCCGACAGGCGCTGCAGCATGGCCAGGGCCGCCGACCGGGAGGCCGGCTTGCCCAGCACCTCCCCGCCCGCCACCACCAGGGTATCGGCCCCCAGCACCGGCAGTGCAGGTCCCCGCCGCGGGCGGGACAGCCCGGCGACGGCCTTGGCCCGGGCCAGGCGCTGCACCTGGGCGGCCGCGTCCTCGCCCGGGCGGCCGCGCTCGTCCACCGTCACCGCCACCGTCCGGAAAGGGACACCGATCTGGCGCAACAGTTCGGCCCGGCGCGGCGACGCCGAGGCCAGCAGGATCCAGGCGGCGGCATGCTCAGTCACGATGGTAGGGATGCCCGCGCAGGATGCTCGCCGCCCGGTACAGCTGCTCCGCCACCACCACCCGCACCAGGGGGTGGGGCAGGATCAGGCGCGACAGGGACCAGTGTTCCGCGGCGCGGTCCAGGCAGGCCGGATCCAGCCCCTCCGGGCCGCCCACCAGCAGGGCCAGGTCGCGGCCCCCGGCCAGCCAGTCCCCGAGCCGCCGGGCCAGTTCCGGCGTGGACCATTCCCGGCCGCCGGCATCCAGCGCCACCACCCGGCTGTCCCGCGGCACGGCCGCCAGCATGCGCCGGCCCTCCGCCGCCAGCAGCCGCCGCAGGTCCGGCCGCCGGCCCCGCCGCTCCGGGGCGATCTCCACCAGCCGCAGGCGGCATTCCGGCGGCAGCCGGCGCGCATAGTCCTCGTAGCCGGCCCGGACCCAGGCCGGCATGCGCACGCCGACCGCGATCAGGTGGATGCGCATGCCGGGTCATCCCCGGGACCGGGCCGCCGCCTCGGTCACCGACCAGAGCTTCTCCAGATTGTAGAAGGCCCGCGTCTGGGGCAGCATCAGGTGCACGATGAGGTCGCCGAGGTCCACCAGGATCCACTCGGCGCCGTCGGCTCCTTCCACCCCCAGCGGGCGCACGCCATGCGCCCGGGCCGCCTCCTCCACCCGCTCCGACAGGGCCTTGACGTGGCGGTTGGAGGTGCCCGAGGCGATCACCATGAAATCGGTGATGGAGGACCGGTCACGCACGTCGATGACCTTGATGTCCCAGGCCTTGAGGCCGTCCAGGGCATCCACCACCAGGGTCTTGAGTGCTTCGCTGTCGAGAGTCGCTGCCATCGGTTCCACCTGCGGCCCAATGGCCCCAGTCATCGTCCCGCGCCCGCGGCATACAGGCGCTCGCGTTCGATCAGGGCCCGCACCGGCTCCGGCACCAGGTAGCGGGGGCTGCGCCCCTCCGCCACCAGCGCCCGGATCGCCGTGGCGGAGATGTCCAGCGCGGTTACGGTCCCCTGCCATAGCTTACCACCCGGTGCCGCCCGCAGGGCGGCGGGCCCGGTAGCCGCCGCCGGCAGCGGCGCCAGTTCCGGCGGTACCGGAACCTCCGGGCCCGGCCGCCGCATCACCGCCAGGTGGGCCAGCGCCGGGATCTCCCGCCAGCGGTGCCAGCCCGGGAGCCCGGCGAAGGCGTCCTGGCCCAGGATGAGCACCAGCGGCCGCGCCGGCCCGTAGCGGTCCCGCAGGGCGGCGAGGCTGTCGACCATGTAGGAGGGCCCCGGCCGGTCCAGCTCCAGGCTGTCCAGCACCAGCCGCGCCTGGCCCGCCAGGGCCGCCTCCAGCATGGCCCGGCGCTGGGCCGGGCTGGCCCCGGGGCGGTCGCGGTGGGGTGGCACGTGGCAGGGCAGCATCAGGACCCGTTCCAGATCCAGCTGCTCGGCCACCTCCAGGGCGCTGCGCAGATGGCCGAAATGGACGGGATCGAAGGTACCGCCAAAGACCCCGATCATGGGCGGGCCGGGCCCTCAGCGGCGCACGTGGCCATCGCCCAGGACCACGAATTTCTGCGTGGTGAGCCCCTCGACCCCCACCGGGCCGCGGGCGTGCAGCTTGTCGGTGCTG
>JALWSQ010000162.1 GCA_026993645.1 Thiohalobacter sp. | reverse complement strand
GGCCTCGTCGAAGGCAAACAGAACGGTATCACCGGGGAGGCGGGTGAGGGTGCCGATGCGCCTGTCGTGGAGCCGGACCTCGAGGAGTGCGACGTCAGTCATCGTCTCCTTCCAAACGGTAGAGCGGGAGGGCCTGGTCGCCGTCGCCGGCCTTCTGGCGTTCGAGCGCGCGAACGGCGGGCAACAGCTGTCGGGGCACGAGCACGAGCTCCAGATTCAGGGCCCGGGCGAGCTCGACGACCGTGGACAGGCGGGGATCCGAGAGGGCCTGTTCGATCCGCGAGATCTGGGCCTGAGTCATCCCCACCTGCTCGGCGAGCCGCCGCTGGCTCAGACCCTGAACATTGCGTGCCCGCCTCAGGGCCGTGGAGATCCGTTCGATGGCCGGTTTCATATATTGCAGTATATCAAAATATAGATTGACATACCATAATATATCAATTTACGGGTGGCCCTCGAATATCGCCCGCCGCGCCTCGATGGCCGCCACCATGTGGCTGCGGAAGGCCAGCACCCGTGCCGTCCGGCGCAGATCGGGATGCAGCAGGATCCACAACCCCAGCGACCATTCCGGCCGGGGTTCACACCAGCGCACCAGCCCCGGGTCGGCATCGCCCAGGAAACAGGGCAGGATCGAGATCCCCAGCCCCGCGCACAGGGCCGCCTGGGTCAGCAGGGTATCGTCGGAATAGAACCGGTGCCGCTGTCCCTCGCAGGCCGCCCGCGTCCAGCTGCGGTGAAAACCGCAGCACGCCACGCCGAGCCACTGGGGCGTTCCGCCATCCGCCTGCAGCCGCGCCCGGTAGTCCGGGCTGGCGTAGATGGTGGAGGCGACGGTCACCACCCGCTTGCCCACCAGGGTGTCCGTCGGTGCATTGGCCAGGCGGATGGCCACGTCCGCCTCCCGCCCTGCGAGGCTCGCATCCTCGTTGGAGACCATGACGTGCAGCTCCACCCCCGGGTACCGGGCCATGAAATCCCGGAACATGGGCATCAGGACCGTCGTCGCCATGTTGTTGATGGCCGTCACCCGCAGCGGTCCCACCAGCTGCTGGTCCAGCCCCGCCAGGCCGCCTTCCACCGCCACCGCCTCGCGCTCCATGCGGGTCGCGGCCTGCAGCAGGTTCTGCCCGGCCAGGGTGGGATCGCAGCCATCGCGGGTCTTCTCCAGCAGGCGCACGCCCAGGTCCTCCTCCAGCTTGTGCATGCGCCGCGAGACGGTGGAGTGCTGCAGCCCGAGCCGGCGCGCACCGGCGGAGATGGATCCGGCGCGGGCCACGGCCAGAAACAACCTGAGATCGTCCCAGTTCATGGGGCCTCCGTGGGGCGACGGGCCCCGTAACCTGAGCCTAGCGGCAGTCCGCCCGCCGTGCAATTTTGCACGGCAGCTTTCGAAAAGCCGGGAATGGGCAGGACACCGCCCCGCACCTAGACTCGGGTCATGGCCAACAACCCAACCGAGGAGGATGCCGCCATGAACCAACCCACAACCCAATTCGACGCTGGTCGTTACAAGCAGACCACCTTGGCCCAGTGGAACGAGGCCGCCGAGGCCTGGTACCGCTGGAGCCCGTTACTCAACCGCTGGCTGGGGGCGGCCACGGAACGCATGCTGGATCTGGCCGGTGTCACCCGCGGCAGTCGCGTGCTGGACGTGGCCGCCGGTGCCGGCGAGCAGAGCCTGGCCGCGGCACGCCGCGTGGGGCCCGCCGGCCACGTGCTGGCCACCGATCTTTCCCCCGCCATCCTGGAATACGCCCGCCGCGCCGCCGAGCTGGAAGGCCTGGACAATGTCACCACCCTCGCGGTGGATGGCGAGCAGCTGGAGACGCTGGATGCCGGCCCCTTCGATGCCGTCATCTCCCGGGTCGGCCTGATCTATTTCCCCGACCAGCAACGCGCCCTCACGGGCATGCGCTCGCGGCTGCGCCCGGGGGGCAAGGTGGCCGCCATGGTCTATTCCACTGCCGAGCGTAACGGATTCTTCTCGGTGCCGGTCTCCATCATCCGCCGTCGCGCCCAGCTGCCGCCGCCGCTGCCCGGCCAGCCCGGCCCCTTCAGCCTGGGTCAGCCCGAGGTGCTCGAAGAGGCCTTCCGCCGCGCCGGCCTGGTGGATGTCCGCGTCGAGGCGCTGGATGCCCCGGTCCGCCTGGGCTCCGCAGGGGAATGCCTGCAGTTCGAGCAGGAATCCTTCGGCGCCCTGCACCAGATGCTCTCCGGGGTCTCGGACGCGGAAAAGGACGCGGCCTGGGAAGAGATCGAGACCGCCCTGCAGGCCTACGAGACGGATGGCCGCTTCGAAGGCCCCTGCGAGATGCTCATCGCCGTCGGCACCCGGCCCTGAACGGCCGGTGGCATGGGTGAGGCGTGAGGAGTGAGGAGACCCCCGTAGGATGCGCAAAGGCGCGCAGCGCCGTGCGCATCAGTGAGGCGTGAGGCGTGAGGCGTGAGGCGACCCCCGTAGGATGCGCAAAGGCGCGCAGCGCCGTGCGCATCGATGGCTGTGCGCATCAGAGGGTGCCACCCTCGCCGATGGTGGCATCCATCGTTGGGCACGCTCGCTGCGCTCGCTTTGTCCAACCTACGGGTGCCACGATACCGCCGGGTGCCACGATACCGCCGGGTGCCACGATACCGCCGGTTGCCACGATACCGCCGGTTGCCACGCATACGCCATGTGTGATGCCCCGTAGGATGCGCAAAGGCCCGAAGGGCCGTGCGCATCAGTGAGGCGTGAGGCGTGAGGCGTGAGGAGACCCCCGTAGGATGCGCAAAGGCCCGAAGGGCCGTGCGCATCAGTGAGGGGTGAAGCGTGAGGGGTGAGGAGACCCCCGTAGGATGCGCAAAGGCCCGAAGGGCCGTGCGCATCACCCCCCGCGCATCCTCGGCATGAGCCTTTGAAGGCGGCGATCAACCCATGCGACGGCGGATGCGTCCTGCCAGGGCCAGCAGGCCGGAGCCAAACAGCCAGGTCGTGGCGGGCAGGGGGACGGTGCTGACGCCGACATCCCCGTTGTGTACCGCCCAGGCGTAGCGGTGGTTGTCGATGCCTGCTGCGGCGGTAACCCCATTGCTTAACCCGTCAAAAAAAGCGAACACGATCTTGCGACCCGCGATGGGGGCATCAGTACTCGTCCAATACAAGTCAGACTGGATATTGCTGAAGGGACCGCTGTTGACAAAACCCGAGCCATACCACAGGGTGCTGCCCACGTAGTGATTGCCCAGGATGTTGTAATACATATCTCCCAGCTCACCGCCGGTGCAGTCGTGGCCCGGCAGGCCGGAAGCGTAAGTACTGATGCAGCTGGGGTCCGGATACATGCCCTGCGGCAGCCGCCAGCCGGTCACGCCACCGATATTGAGCTGGGTCACCCAGGCCGTGCTTTCGGCCGGCGTCATACGGCCATCCGTCAGATGCCAGCCGGAGAAATTGGTGGGATTGTCCACATAGCCGCTGGTCTTGGCATAGTTGGCATCGGCCAGCCAGGTGATACCGCGCACGTTGTCGAAATAGGCATCCGCGATGCCGTCACCCGTGAGATCACGGGGATGGAGCCGGGTCTCCCAAGAGCCCACACCGGGCAATGATGCCGCGGATCCATCGAGCGTCAGGGCGCCCAACAGGCAAGCCCCCAGCACAGCCGATACGGTCGAACGTTTCATTTGTGTCTTCCCCCATTTACAGATGGATGTTGTCGGGATTCGTATTGCACGCACCGTGCCAGATGATGGCCAACGCAAAAACAATGGGATAGCGAATATAGCGGACTCATCTGGGGCCTGAGTTGTAAAAATTGTTGACAGCCTGTAAGGCTGACTTTACAGAATGCGCCCCCGGACCAGGCCGGGATCCCGGCCCAGGCGGACCGTCATTCCCGCGCAGGCGGGAATCCATCATGAGGTGAGGGGAGAGGGGTGAGGCGCGAGGAGACCCCCGTAGGATGCGCAAAGGCGCGCAGCGCCGTGCGCATCATGGGCATGAGCCACCGAATCACACGGAATCACACGGAATTGCAAGTGAAGGGTAAGGGGTGAAGCGTGAGGCGTGAGGGGACCCCCGTAGGATGCGCAAAGGCCCGAAGGGCCGTGCGCATCATGGGGGGTGCCACCCTCGCGGGTGGTCGCTCCCTAGGCGGCAACGGTTTCGATCCTCTCCAGCTCGCCCCCAGCGGCCTGCCGTGCCATTTCCAGATCATAGTCGGCCTGGAGTCCCATCCAGAATTGTTCCGAAGTCCCCAAGGCACGGGCGAGACGAATCGCTGTGTCCGCTGTGACGGCACGCTTGCCATGAACGATCTCATTGATTCGCCGGGGTGGCACTCCCATGGCGCGAGCCAGGCGATTCTGGCTGATGCCGAGGGGCTTGAGGAATTCTTCCAGCAGCACCTCTCCGGGATGAATGTTGGGCAACCTCTTCATCGTTCGGGCCTCAGTGATAGTCTACGATTGCGACTTCATGGGCATTGCCCTCTTTCCAGACGAAGCAGATGCGCCACTGATCGTTGATGCGGATGCTGTATTGGCCTTTTCGCTTGCCTCTCAACCGCTCCAGCCTGTTGGATGGAGGGATC
>JALWSQ010000161.1 GCA_026993645.1 Thiohalobacter sp. | reverse complement strand
TTCGACCGCTTCAAGTCCGAGGCCCCCAAACCCCGCCGCCCGCTGAAGAAGCTGGCCATCTGGTCGCCGGAGCGTGGCACCCACGCGGAGGTGGAACAGGGCATCGCGGAGGGCGACGCCATCGCCGCCGGTGTCCGCCTGACCCGGGACCTGGGCAACCTGCCGGCCAACCAGTGCACCCCCGGCTACCTGGCCGACCAGGCGCGCAAGCTGGCCCGTGGCAGCCGGGGCAAGGTCAAGGTGCGGGTGCTGGAGGAAAAGGACATGGAGCGGCTGGGCATGGGCGCCCTGCTCTCGGTGGCGCGCGGCAGCCGGGAACCCGCCCGCCTGATCACCATCGAGTACCGCGGCGCCGGCGCGCGCCAGAAACCAGTGGCCCTGGTGGGCAAGGGCGTCACCTTCGACTCCGGTGGCATCTCCATCAAGCCCAGCGCGGCCATGGACGAGATGAAGTTCGACATGTGCGGGGCCGCCTCGGTGCTGGGCACCCTCACCACCTGCCTGCGGCTGGGCCTGCGCGTCAACGTGGTCGGGGTCATCCCCACCACCGAGAACCTGCCGGACGGCCAGGCCAGCAAGCCGGGGGACATCGTCACCAGCCTGTCCGGGCAGACCATCGAGATCCTGAACACCGACGCCGAGGGCCGCCTCATCCTGTGCGACGCCCTCACCTACGCCGGCCGCTTCAAGCCCGAGGTGGTGGTCGACATCGCCACCCTGACCGGGGCCTGTGTCATCGCCCTGGGCCACCACGCCAGCGGCATGCTGTGCAACGACCAGGCCCTGGGCGACGAGCTGCTGGCCGCCGGCCAGGAGGCCGGGGACCGCGCCTGGCAGCTGCCGCTGTGGGACGACTACCAGAAGCAGCTGGACAGCAATTTCGCCGACATGGCCAACATCGGCGGCCGCGACGGCGGCACCATCACCGCCGCCTGTTTCCTGTCCCGCTTCACCCGTGACTATCGCTGGGCCCACCTGGACATCGCCGGCACGGCCTGGAAGAGCGGCAAGGAAAAGGGCGCCACCGGCCGCCCCGTGCCCCTGCTGACGAGGTTCCTCATCAAGCGCAGCGGCGGTGACCGGCGCAAGCGCCGCGCCTGAACGCGGTCGCGCCCGCCCGGGACCGGCGCCATGACGCGCGTGGACTTCTACCTGCTGGAGCGGGCGGACCGGCGCCAGCGCCTGGACTTCTGCTGCCGGCTGGTGGAGAAGGCCTGGCACCGGGGCCACCGCATCTACGTCCACACCGGTGATGCCGCCCTGACCCGCGCCCTGGACGAGCGCCTCTGGACCTTCCGCGCCGGCAGCTTCGTGCCGCACCAGCCGGCCGGGGACGATGCCGGAAGCGACTGCCCGGTGCTCATCGGGCACGATGCCGAGCCCCCGGCCACACGCGAGGTGCTGGTCAACCTGGCCGCCGAGGTCCCCCTCTTCTTCAGCCGTTTCCCCCGCCTGGCCGAGGTGGTCTCGGCCGAGCCCGACGACCGGGACCAGGCCCGGGAACGCTACCGCTTCTACCGCGAGCGGGGTTACGACCTGCACACCCATCGCCTCGAGGGCTGAGACAAGACATGGACAAGACCTACGATCCCCACGCCATCGAAAGCCGCTGGTATGCCTTCTGGGAGGAGGCCGGCCTGTTCGCGCCCCGCGGCGACGGCGAACCCTACTGCATCATGATCCCGCCCCCCAACGTCACCGGCAGCCTGCACATGGGCCATGCCTTCCAGGACACCCTGATGGACGCCCTGGTCCGCTACCACCGCATGCGCGGTTACCGCACCCTGTGGCAACCGGGCACGGACCACGCCGGCATCGCCACCCAGATGGTGGTGGAGCGCCAGCTCGAGGCCGAGGGCCTGGGCCGGCACGACCTGGGCCGGGAGGCCTTCGTGGAACGGGTGTGGCGCTGGAAGGCGGAGTCCGGCGGCACCATCACCCGCCAGCTGCGCCGCATGGGCGCCTCGGTGGACTGGTCGCGCGAGCGCTTCACCATGGACGAGGGCCTGTCCCGCGCCGTGCGGGAGGTGTTCGTGAAGCTCTACGAAGAGGGGCTGATCTATCGCGGCAAGCACCTGGTCAACTGGGACCCGGTGCTGCACACGGCGGTCTCCGACCTGGAGGTGATCGCCGAGGAAGAGAACGGCCACCTGTGGCACATGCGCTATCCGCTGGCGGACGGCAGCGGACACCTGGTGGTGGCCACCACCCGCCCGGAGACCCTGCTCGGCGATACCGCCGTCGCCGTGCACCCGGACGACGAACGCTACCGTGACCTGGTGGGCCGCCGGGTGCGGGTGCCGCTGACCGACCGCGAGGTGCCCATCATCGCCGACGACTACGTGGACCCGGCATTCGGCACCGGCTGCGTCAAGATCACCCCCGCCCACGACTTCAACGATTACGCCATCGGCCAGCGCCACGGGCTGGCGATGATCAACATCCTGACCGAGGACGCCCGGCTCAACGAGGCCGTCCCGGAGCGGTACCGTGGCCTGGACCGCTTCGCGGCCCGCGAGCGGGTGGTGCAGGACCTGGAGGCCCAGGGCCTGCTGGCCGGCGTCGAGGATCACCGGCTGATGGTGCCGCGCGGCGACCGCTCCGGCGCCGTGCTGGAACCCTTCCTCACCGACCAGTGGTTCGTGCGGGTGGCCCCCCTGGCCCGGCCCGCCATCGAGGCGGTGGAGAGCGGTCGCATCCGCTTCGTGCCGGACAACTGGAAGAACACCTATTTCGAGTGGATGCGCAACATCCGCGACTGGTGCATCTCGCGCCAGATCTGGTGGGGCCACCGCATTCCCGCCTGGTACGACGATGCCGGCAACGTCTACGTCGGCCGCAGCGAGGAAGAGGTGCGGGAGAAGCACGGCTTGGGCGACATCCCCCTGCGCCAGGACGAGGACGTGCTGGACACCTGGTTCTCCTCCGCCCTCTGGCCCTTCTCCACCCTGGGCTGGCCCGACCGCACGCCGGAGCTGGCGACCTTCTACCCCACCAGCGTGCTGGTGACCGGCTTCGACATC
This sequence comes from Thiohalobacter sp., assembly GCA_026993645.1. Lineage (GTDB taxonomy): Bacteria > Pseudomonadota > Gammaproteobacteria > Thiohalobacterales > Thiohalobacteraceae > JALWSQ01. The sequence goes on along the minus strand of JALWSQ010000161.1, from coordinate 1,603 downwards.
ATCTTCTTCTGGGTGGCCCGCATGATCATGATGGGGCTCAAGTTCATGGGCGACGTCCCCTTCCGCGAGGTCTACATCCACGGCCTGGTGCGCGACGCCCATGGCCAGAAGATGTCCAAGTCCAAGGGCAACGTGCTGGACCCCATCGATCTCATCGACGGCATCGACCTGGAATCCCTGGTGCGCAAGCGTACCCGTGGCCTGATGCAGCCACAGATGGCACAGCGCATCGAGCGCGCCACGCGCGCGGACTTCCCCGACGGCATCCCCGCCTTCGGCACCGATGCCCTGCGCTTCACCTTCGCCGCCATGGCCTCCACCGGCCGCGACATCAACTTCGACCTCGGCCGCATCGAGGGCTACCGCAACTTCTGCAACAAGATCTGGAACGCCGCCCGCTTCGTGCTCATGAACACCGAGGGCCAGGACTGCGGCCAGGGCGGCGGCGACATGGCGCCGACCCTGGCCGACCGCTGGATCCTCAGCCGGCTGCAGCGGATGACGCGGGCGGTGGCCGAGGGCTTCGCCCAGTACCGCCTCGACCTGCTGGCCCAGGCCATCTACGAGTTCACCTGGGACCAGTACTGCGACTGGTACCTGGAGCTGGCCAAGGCGGTGCTCAACGATCCCGCCAGTCCACCGGAACGGCTGCGCGCCACCCGCCATACCCTGGTCGGGGTGCTGGATGCCCTGCTGCGCCTGGCCCATCCGCTGATGCCCTTCATCACCGAGGAGATCTGGCAGCGGGTCGCCCCCCTGGCCGGGCGCCAGGGGCCGTCCATCATGGTCCAGCCCTACCCCGAGGCCGACGAGGCGCGGCTGGACCCGGCCGCGGAGGAGGAGATGGCCTGGGTCATGGCGGTCATCCTGGGGGTGCGCAAGATCCGCAGCGGCATGAACATCGACCCGCGCCGGCCGCTGCCGGTGCTGATCGACAACGCCAGCCAGGCGGACCGGCAGCGACTGGCGGAACACCGCCGCTACATCGAGGTGCTGGCCCGGGTGGATTCCATCCAGGTCCTGGAGGCGGGTGCCGCCGCGCCGGAGTCCGCCACCGCCCTGGTGGGCGAGATGAAGGTGCTGATCCCCATGGCGGGGCTGATCGACAAGGCGGCGGAGCTGGCCCGCCTGGCCCGGGAGATCGAGCGCCGCGGCAACGACCTGGAACGGGTACGCGGCAAGCTCGCCAACCCCAATTTCGTCAGCCGGGCCCCTGCCGCCGTGGTGGACAAGGAACGCGCCCGCCTGGCCGAGCTGGAATCCGCCCTGGAACAGCTCCAGGCCCAGCGCCAGCGCATCGCGGGGCTCTGAGGGGGCGGCGCCCGCCGCCCGTCACAGGTTAGCGGAGTGCAACACCGCCCGCACCACCAGCCACACCGTCAGGATGAAACCCACCGTCACCAGCAGGCCGACGACGATGTAGGGCAGCGGGCTGCCGCTGGTGAAATCCTGCTCCCGGTTGCGGCTGCTCTGCACGCCGAACATGCTGGCGACGACACTGGTCAGCACCCGCCACAGCGAAGGTGACGGGGCAGACGATTCCTGCCTGTCCTTCATTGCAAACTCTCCTCTCTCGGCCGCCATTGTAGACCAGCCCCCACCC
>JALWSQ010000160.1 GCA_026993645.1 Thiohalobacter sp. | reverse complement strand
GGGCTGGGCGCGGTTCCGATCCGGGCGCAGCCTCGAGGTGCGGCTGGCCGAGGGCGGGGTGCGGGTGGTGGAGGCAGACCGCATCCTGCTGGCCACGGGGGCGCGCCCGGCCGTCCCGGAGATCCCAGGCCTGGCGGAGACGGACTACTGGACCTCCACCGAGGCGCTGGTGGCCGAGTCCCTGCCGCGCCATCTGCTGGTGCTGGGCGGCTCGGTGGTGGCGCTGGAGCTGGCGCAGGCCTTCCTGCGCCTGGGCAGCACGGTGACCCTCCTGGCCCGCAGCCGGCTGCTGTCGCGGGAGGACCCGGCCCTGGGCGAGGGCCTGGCCCGGGTACTGGAGGCGGAGGGCGCGCGGGTGGTCCTGAACTGCGTGCCGACGCGGGTGACGCGCGAGGCCGAGGGGTTTCGGCTGGAGACGGCAGTGGGCGAGATCCGCGGCGACCGGCTGCTGGTGGCCACAGGGCGCCGGCCCAACACCGAGGCGCTGGAGCTGGCGCGGGCGGGGGTGGCGACCGATGCCCGCGGCGCCATCGTCGTCGACGACCACATGCGCACCTCGGCGGAGGGGATCTACGCGGCCGGCGACTGCAGCAACCAGCCGCAGTACGTGTACGTGGCCGCCGCCGCGGGCACCCGGGCCGCCATCAACATGACCGGGGGCGACGCCGCGTTGGACCTGCGCGCCATGCCGGCCGTGGTGTTCACCGATCCGGCGGTGGCCACCGTGGGGTTGACCGAGGACCAGTCGCGGGCGCAGGGCCTGGCAGTGGAGGCCCGGGTGCTGCCCCTGGACCAGGTGCCGCGGGCACTGGCCAACTTCGATCCGCGCGGCTTCGTCAAGCTGGTGGCGGCGGCGGAGGGCGGTGAATTGCTGGGGGCGCAGATCCTGGCCGCCGAGGCGGGCGAGATGATCCAGTCCGCGGCGCTGGCCATCCACCACCGGATGACGGTGGACGAGCTGGCGGGCCGGCTGTTCCCCTATCTCACCATGGTCGAGGGGCTGAAGCTCTGCGCCCAGACCTTCCGCAAGGACGTGAGCCAGCTCTCCTGCTGCGCCGGCTGAGGCCGGGGCTCAGCCGGGCTTCATGGCCTGGGGGCAATCCACCTGGAAGCGTTGCGGTCGCCGGCCGTCGATGCGCAGGGCGGTCAGTCGGCCGCCCCAGAGGCAGCCGGTGTCCAGGGGATGGATGCCCGGGTCGTGGCGCTCGCCCAGGGTGGACCAGTGGCCGAACAGGATGCGCAGCATGCGGCTGCGACGGTGGGGGTGCTCGAACCAGGGCCGGTAGCCGGGCGGCTGGGTGCCCGGCGGCCCCTTGTAGCGCAGGGCCAGGTGACCGTCGGCATCGCAGTAGCGCAGCCGGGTGAAGCAGTTGGTGATGAAGCGCAGCCGGTCCCAGCCGTGCAGGTCCACCGACCAGCGGTCCGGCTTGTCGCCGTACATGACGTTGAGGAAGGTGCGAACCTTGGGTCCCTGCAGGGTCTCCTCCACCTCCAGGGCGCATTCCTGCGCCACCAGCAGGTCCCATTGCGGCGGCAGCCCGGCGTGGATCAGGGTGTAGTCCAGGTCCGGGTCGTGATGCAACAGGGGACGGTGGCGCAGCCAGTCGATGAGTTCGTCCCGGTCCGGTGCCTGCAGCACCTCGGTGAGGGTGTCCTTGCGATGGGCCTTCTCCGGGTGGTAGGCGACCGCCAGCAGGTGCAGGTCGTGGTTGCCGAGGACGGTGACGGCGCCCTCGCCCAGGTCGCGGACGAAGCGCAGCGTGGCCAGGGAATCGGGGCCGCGGTTGACGATGTCACCGGCGAACCAGAGCCGGTCGCGGGCGGGATCGAAGCCGATGTGGTCGAGCAGCCGACGCAGTTCGTCGAAGCAGCCCTGCACGTCGCCTATCGCGTAGACCGCCACCGCCGTCAGTGCAGGGTCCGGGGCACGGCCAGGGAGAAGGCCGGGATGTCGGCGTGGAACTGCACCCCGTCGTCGCCGATCATGCGGTAGCTGCCGCGCATGCTGCCCACCGGCGTGCGGATGATGGTGCCGCTGGTGTATTCGAAGGCTTCCCCCGGCTGCAGGTGCGGCTGTTCACCCACCACCCCCTCACCCTGCACCTCCTGGACCTGGCCGTTGGCATCGGTGATCAACCAGTGCCGGGTGAGCAGCTTGGCGCCGACGCTGCCCTCGTTGCGGATGGTGATGGTGTAGGCGAACACGTAGCGCCCGTGCTCGGGATCCGACTGTTCCTCGACGTAGGCGGTGCGCACGCTGACGTGAACGAGGTGGTCGGCGCTCATGCCGGCTCCAGCCCGCGGGCAGCGGCCCGGTCCAGGTGCCATTCGACGCAGCCGCTCGGCTGGATGCGCTGGATGGGGTAACGGCGTTCATCGGCATGGGTGACGAACAGGGCGCGGACGATGTCGACCTTGCCGCTGCCGGCCACCAGCACCATGATGTGGCGGGCCGCGTCCAGGACCGGGTAGCTGAGGCTGATGCGCCAGCTCTCGAGCCGTTCCACCCAGACCGGCACCACCAGCCGCTGTCGCTCCTCCAGCGCCGGGGTGCCGGGGAACAGGGAGGCGGTGTGGCCATCGGGCCCGGTTCCCAGCAGCACCAGGTCGAAGCGCGGCAGGCCGTCGGGACCCGTGGGCAGGGTCCGCCGCAGCAGAGCCTCGTAGGCGGCGGCATCCGCCTCGATCCGGTCGGGCCGGGCTTGGATGGGATGGATGTTCGCGGCCGGCAGCGGGACCTGGTCGAGCAGGGTCTCCCGCGCCATGCGGAAATTGCTGTCGGCGTGGTCGGGGGGCACGGCCCGTTCGTCCCCGAAGAACACCTGGACCCGGTCCCAGTCGACATGGCCGCGCCGTTCCGGCGCCGCCAGTTCCCGGTACAGGGCGGCGGGGGTGGAGCCACCGGACAGGGCGAGATGGAAGTCGTGGCCAGCCTCCTGGGCCTGGCGGGCCAGGTGCTCGATGCGGTCGGCGCAGGCGCGGGCCATGGCCTGGACGTCGGCGTGCACGATGGGGGTGGTCTCGGTCATTCTCATGGCGCGGGTTCCCTGCATGCGGCTGAACCTGGTGCCGGTCGGGCCGGGTGAGGCGCAGCATAGCATCTTCGACGGGGCCGGCAAGGCCGGCTGGGAATTTCCGCCGGCTGGACTATGCTTGTCGTATCGGTCCCGTGCGAAGAGGAGAGCGGCCATGTATCTGCGCCATACCCTGAGTGGAGACCTGGTGGAGATCCTCGACGTGGCGGCCCTGTTCGATCCTTTCCGGTCGGAGGTGACCGGGCGCCTGCACGCCGGGGAGGAGATGCAGGATCCGGTGGGGTTCCGCAAGGCGGAGCTGGTGTTTCCGTCCGGGGAGGGGCTGCCGCGCTGCTGGGTGGATCCCAACTACCGCGCCATGGCGTCCTGAGGGGCGCCGGCCGCGGTTTTGTGACGACGGCAGAATTGTTGCATGTCGTTGACGAAGGAAAGGCCCTTTTTGTGACATCGGTCAGGGCGCGGCGACGCCGGGGGACCGATACTGCGTGTATTCCCGGTGGCTGCCGGTCGGCGAGGCCGGCGGTCCATAGAACCGGGTGCCACCTTGGGAGGTCGAGGGGATGAAGCGGCGGATGTATCGCAGACCGGATCCGTTGTTTCTGCTGGCGGTGATCGTGGCCCTGGGCGTGGTGGTGACCACCGCGGCCAAGGGTGCGGAACCCGGCCTGCTGGGCAGTGCGGCGGCGCAGCTCGATCGGCTGGAGGTACGCTGGGCCGATGGGCTGGTGGGGCAGGGTGGCCTGCGTGATTTCGTTCGGCACCGCGGGCTCGAGTTCCAGTCGGGGCGCGATACGCGGTTGGGGCTGCGGTTCGGGCGGGTGCACCGGCCGGGGCCGGCCCTGTACCAGGACATGGGTCCGGGGGTGGGCGCGCCCCGTCCATCGGTCAGTTTCTCCATTCGTCATCGCTGGTAGGACGGCCACCGCCGCACCCTTGGTGGCGGTTTGTTGGGCACGCTCGCTGCGCTCGCTTTGCCCAACCTACGGGTATCCGCCATACGCCTGATGAGGTGTAGGATGCGCAAAGGCGCGCAGCGCCGTGCGCATCGATGGCCGTGCGCATCGCTGGCCGTGCGCATCATGGGGTGTCGCTGTCACGGGTGGTGGCGGTTTGTTGGGCACGCTCGCTGCGCTCGCTTTGCCCAACCTACGGGTATCTCCCATACGTATGATGATGTGTAGGATGCGCAAAGGCCCGAAGGGCCGTGCGCATCGCTGGCCGTGCGCATCATGGGGTGCTAGGGGGATTGTCCGACCCGCACCGCCAGCACGTCGCAGGGGGCGCCGTGCACGACACCCTGGGCGGTGGAACCCAGCAGGCGGCTGATGCCGTGCCGGCCATGGCTGCCGACGACGATCAGGTCCGCCGGCATCTCTTCCGCCACCCGCAGGATCTCGGCCTTGGTGGGGCCGGTTTCCACCCGTACCGCCAGGGTACCGGGCAGGCCGGCCTGGTCGGCGAGTTGCTGCAGGCGCTTGTGGGCGGTTTCGGCCATCTTCTGTTCCAGCTCCAGGTCCTCGGGCAGGAACATCTCGTCGGTCAGTTCCATGGGCAGGAATTCCACCACGTGCAGCAGTACCAGGTGGCTGTTGGCGTCGGCCAGCTGCCGGGTGCGTTCCAGCAGCCGGGCCTGGTCGGGCATGAAATCGACGGCGATGAGGATCTGGCGGTAGGGGTTGGTCAATGGCGGGTCCTCCCGGGTTCGGTTGCGGTGGGTGTGGCGTTCCGGCCGGTCACCTTACCAAGGTTAGCGCAAAGCATCCCATGATGCGCACGGCCATCGATGCGCACGGCGCTGCGCGCCTTTGCGCATCCTACACCTCATCAGGCGTATGGGAGATACCTGTAGGTTGGGCAAAGCGAGCGCAGCGAGCGTGCCCAACAAACCGCCACCACCCGTGACAGCGACACCCCATGATGCGCACGGCCAGCGATGCGCACGGCCCTTCGGGCCTTTGCGCATCCTACGGTCTTTGTGTGTCTATTGCCTCGGCGAGGGCGGCGAAGGCGGCGAGGTCGAGGGTCTCGGGACGGGCACCGGGGTCGATGCCGGCGCGGCGGATGCGGTCCTCGTCCAGCAGGCCGCGCAGGGCGTTGCGCAGGGTCTTGCGGCGATGGGAAAAGGCCGTGCGCAGGACGCGGGCGAGGCACGCCGGGTCGGTCACCGTCACCGGCGGCACCGGGTGGGGACGCAGGCGCACGAAGGCCGATTCCACCCGCGGCTGGGGCCGGAAGGCACCGGGGCCGATGTGGAACAGGGGTTCCACCCGGCAGTGGTACTGCACCATCACCGACAGCCGGCCATAGTCACGGCTGCCGGGGGCGGCCGCCATGCGTTCCACCACCTCCCGTTGCAGCATGACATGGATGTCGCGGATGCAGTGGAGCTGTTCCAGCAGGTGGAACACCAGCGGGGTGGAGATGTTGTAGGGCAGGTTGCCCACCACCCGCAGCGGCTGGTCGTCCCCGGCCAGGCCACAGAGATCGGTCCGCAGGGCATCCGCCTGGAGGATGCGCAGCCCCGGCTGGTCGGGCCAGCGGGTCCGCAGGGCGGTGGCCAGATCCCGGTCCAGCTCGATCAGGTCCAGGCGTGCGCCGGAGGCCAGGAGCGGCCCGGTGATGGCGCCCTGCCCGGGGCCGATCTCCACCAGGTGATCGCCGGCGGCCGGGGCGATGGCGGCCACGATGCGGCGGATGATGCCGGGGTCGTGGAGGAAGTTCTGGCCGAAACGCTTGCGGGGCCGGTGGGCGCGGTGGGGCACGGCGTCAGGCGCCCGGGGCGTCCTTGTCCTCGAGGCGGTATTCCACGTAGGCCTCGTCACGCAGCCGACGCAGCCAGAGTTCCAGCTCGTTCTCGAACTTGCGCTTGCGCAGGATCTCCCGGGCCTGGCTGCGCTTGAAGTCCCGCGTGCTGTCGTGCTGGCGCCGCGCCAGCACCTGGATGATGTGCCAGCCGAAGCGGGTGTGCACCGGCGGGCTGATCTCGCCGGGTTTCAGTCGGGCCATGGCCTGCTCGAACGCGGGTACCAGGTCACCGGGACCGACCCAGCCCAGGTCGCCGCCCTTGGCGGCGGAGACCTTGTCCTCGGAGTGGGCCTTGGCCAGGGTGGCGAAGTCGTCCCCCGCCAGGATGCGTTGCCGCAGCTGTTGCAGGCGCAGGCGCACGCGCTGGCTGTCCTGCAGGGCGTCGGGTTTGAGCAGGATGTGGCGCACGTGGGTCTGGGTGACGAGGTGACGTTCGCCGCCGCGCACCCCCAGCAGCTGGATGATGTGGAAGCCCGACGGGCTGCGAATGAGGTCGCTGATGTCCCCCGGTTTCATGGTGCGTACGGCCTGCGCGAACAGGCTCGGGAGGCGGCGGCCTTTGAGCCAGCCCAGGTCGCCCCCTTCCAGCGCCTTGCGTCCGGCGGATTCGGCCACGGCGGTGTGGGCGAAGTCGGCCCCCTTGCGCAGCTGGCTTAGGATCCGGGTGGCCTTCTTCTTCGCCGCCTCGATCTGCTCGGGACTGGCCGCCTCGGGTACCGGGATCAGGATGTGGGCCAGGTGGTATTCGCGGCGGTCGAAGTCGCTGTCGTGGCTGGCCAGGAATTGGTCGATCTCCTGGTCGGTGACATCGATGCGGTTGCCCACCATCTGCTGGTGCAGCCGGCGCAGACGGATCTCCCGGCGTATCTCGCGGCGGAAGGCGGGATAGGACTGCCCCTGGCGTTCCAGGGCATCACGGAATTGTTCCAGGGTCATGCCGTTCTGGGCCGCCAGGTTGCGCAGGGTGGCGTTGAGGGTCTCGTCGCTGACGTCGATGTGGTTGTGGTCCGCCAGCTGCAGCTGCAGCCGTTCCAGGACCAGGCGGTCCAGCACCTGGCGCCGCAGCTGGGGCAGGGGCGGCAGCCGGGTCTTGCGCTGCTCGAGGCGCTGGCGGATCTCCCGCACCCGGTCGTCCAGTTCGCTCTGGAGGATGACGTCGTCGTTGACCACGGCGACGATCCGGTCCAGCAGCCGGGGGGTGGCCCGCGCCATGCCGCTGGCCAGGGCCAGGGCCAGCAGACCGAGGGCGAACAGGCGGCGCAGGGGCGATGCGGTGTGGATGCTAGTGGCGTTCATGGTAGCCAAGGATACCATTTTCCATGATGCTGCCGATGGGGTCACCGACACTGGTCAGGCCCTTGAGTTCCAGTTGCACCAGCACGGCATCGTTGCGGGCGCCGCCGATGTCGTTGACGTAGCTGCGCTCCAGCAGCCGCAGCATCCAGCAGCAGTTCTCGTACTCGATGCCGACGAGCCCCTCCAGCAGGCTGTGATGGGCCAGGGAGTAGTTCCAGCGGCCGACGCCGTGCCAGGCGGGGGTGAAGTACCACACCGAGGAGGCGTCCACCTGTTCCAGGTCGTTGTCGCGGAACCGGTAGGTGAGGTTGGCCAGGTGGTGGTCGTCACGCCGGTAGTGCAGGGCGACGTTGCTGCGGTCGGTGCGCAGGTGACTGGGCCGCCACTGGGCCCCGGCGGAGAGGCGCCAGGGGCCGAGGCGGGATTCCACCAGGCCCACCAGGTTGGAGGTGGCCTGGCCCTCGGCCACGCCCCCGGGGAGGGTCACGGTACGGTCGCGGAAATAGAGGATCTGGCCCACCGAGACCTTCAGCGGCTGGCGGCCGCTGTCGGCATCCAGCAGGCGCGAGCTGAGCGCCAGGGTGAGCTGGTTGGCGTCCCCCACCCGGTCGGCGCCGCTGAAGCGATTGTCGGTGAAGAGTTCGCCGTAGCCGAAGTCCTTGCGCCCGCTGTCGAACACGGGGATGTCGGCCTGGTTGCGCCGGGGCACGAACAGGTAGTAGGCGCGGGGTTCCAGGGTCTGCAGCCAGGGCCGGCCCGCCAGCACCAGGTCACGTTCCAGGAACAGCCCCGAGTCCAGGCTCAGCCAGCCCAGGCTGCGGCGCGGGTGCACCGGGGCGCCCGGGGTGACGTTGCGCAGCCGATAGCGGGTGAAGCGGAGGCCGGCGCGGGGGGTCAGGAACCAGGCGCTGCCGCTCCAGGGCCGCTCCAGGGTGGCATCCAGGTCCAGGCGCCGGCCGGTGACCCGGCCTTCCTGGTCGAAGCGCACCCATTCGCCCCGGCCCTGGTAGCGCAGGCCGCCGGGGGCGGCATGGGGCAGCCAGGCGACGGCGAACCGCGGCAGGCGCTTGTAGGGGCGGCTGGACGGCGGCAGGGTCGGGTCCACCGTCTGGTAGTCCTGCAGCTGGGTCTCGGCCCACCAGCCGTCGCCGTCGTAGTGGGCGAGGCCGTTGCGTTCCAGGTGGGTGATGGCGCTGAGCCCGAGGTGGTCACCCAGATCCTGGAAGTAGCGCGCATCCGAGACCTTCTGGTAGAGCAGCTCGGTGTGCAGCCGCGGTCGGGGGTTGCCGCTGTGGCGCAGGCGCAGCAGCAGCCGGTCACGGCCGTTGTCCGCCCGGTCGGCGGGCAGGAACTCGCCCTGCACCTGGCCGCTGCCGCTGGCCAGCAGGTAGCGGTACTCGGCCCGCAACTGGGTGCCGCGGCGGCTGAGCAGGCGCGGCGTGAGGGTGGCGTCCTGCCAGGGGGCGATGTTCCAGTACCAGGGGATGCTGATGTCGGTACCCGAGCTCTGGCTGTGGCCGAAGGAGGGCATCAGAAAGCCGGTCTTGCGGCGGTCGTCCAGGGGAAAGCTGATCCAGGGCGTGTAGGCCACCGGCACCCCGCCCAGGCGCAGCGCGACGTCGCGGGCGCGGCCGACACCGCTGGCCTGGTCCAGCCGGACCTTGCGGGCATCGAGGCGCCAGTGCTCGGCGCCGGCCGGGCAGGTGGTGTAGCTGGCGCGCTCCAGCCGCTTCAGGGTGGGGCTGTCCTTGTAGACCGCGGCGGCATGGCCGCGGGCATGGGCGCTGAACAGGCGGTACTCGACCTGGTGGATCTCGCCCCGCTGGCCGCCCTGGCTGAAGCGGGCCCCGGTGCCCGTGATCTCCAGCCCTGGGTCCGCGTAGTGCAGCCGACCCTGGATACGGACCTCGTCGGCCGCCTTGTCGTACAGGATGCGGTCCGCCGTCAGGCGCTGGCTGGCCGTCTCCACCCGGGCATGGCCCTGGAGCAGGAAGCGGGTGCCCTGGCGGATGTCCACCCGGTCGGCGCTGAGCCGCGTACCGGTGATGGTGGGATCGAACCGGGGCGCGGGCGCCCGGCGCGGACACAGCCGCCAGCGGGGGTCCGGGGGGATGGTCTGAGGCGCAGGGACGGCCGGGGTGGAGGCCGGCAGGACCGGCAGGTCCGTGCCGGCGGCGGCCAGCTGCACCAGGCCGGTGTCGATGCGGACCTGCCGGTCATGCCGGTCGGCCGGCGCGGCGCGGCAGACCCAGCCCGCCGGGCCGCGCTGACATTGCCAGCCCGCGGCGTTTCCCAGGACGGGCCAGAGCAGCGCCAGGCCGAGGCAGGCGGTGGCGAGACGATGTCTTCGACGGTGGCTGATGGTTCCGGTCCCTGGTCACGAGGCGATGATGGCCAGTGCCGGCGAGGCGGGCCGGTCCACTGGCGGGCGGCCGCTAAAATCGCATAGAATGGCCGCTACTTCAACGGCTTTCGTTCCGGACGCTCTCCTTGCCCGAATTCCGCCTGACAAGACGGCTGCTGCTGGTGGCGGCCCTGGCCGCCCTCGTGGTGCTGCTGGTGGTGTTGCGCCCGCGCCCGGCCCCGGAACTGACCCGGCGCCTGCCGCCGCGGGTGGAGGCCCTGTGCGCGGTGCGCCAGGACCTGCAGCCCCGGGTGAGCCTGGTGGGACGGTTGCAGCCGGCGGCCCGGGCGCGGCTGGCGTTCGAGGTCGGCGGCCGGCTGGTGGCGCGCCAGGTGGAGCCGGGGCAGGTGGTGGCCCAGGGCGACGTGCTGCTGCGCATCGACGACGCCGACTATGCCGACCGGCTGCGCGAGGCCGAGGCGCAGCTGCGGCTGGAACGCGCGGCGGTGGCGCGGGACCGCGCCCTGCTGGCGCTGGCGGAGAAGAATGAGGCACTGCAGGCGCAGGAGGTGGCGCGGCGGCGCAAACTGGGGGTCAAGGGGCTGGCGGCGCGCAGCGGCCTGGACCAGGCCAAGCGCCAGCTGCTGCAGTTGCAGGCGGACGAGGAACGCCTGCGCCAGGCCGTGGCCGGCGCCGAGGCACGGCTGGCCCTCAAGCGGCTGGCGCGGGACCGGGCGGCGCGGGACCTGGAGCGCACCCGGCTGCGGGCACCCTTCGCCGGCGTGGTGAACGCCGTGCAGGTACAGCCGGGGGATTTCGTGCAGCCGGCACGGACGGTGCTGGAGCTGGTGGATCTGGCCAACCTGGACGCGCGGGCCCAGGTGGCGCAGCGGGTGGCGGCCGGCCTGCATCCCGGGGAAAGCATCGACGTGACGGTGGGTGACCGCCGGCTGGAGGGCGTGCTCATCGCGGTGGCGCCGGATCCCGATGCCCGCACCTTCACCCACGAGGTCCGGGTGCGGGTGCCGGGCCGCGGCCTGATGCCCGGGGCGCTGGCGCGGCTGCAGTTCCCGCTGCCGCCCATCCCCCGGGCCCTCACCCTGCCGCCCACCGCCGTCCTGCACGATGCCGGGACCACCTATGTGTTCGTGCTGCAGCCGGACGGCCGGCACATCCGGCGCCGGGCCGTGACCCTGGGCCCGCGCGTGGGCGAGCGCCAGGTGATCCGCGCCGGGCTGGCGCCGGGCGTGGCGGTGGTGGCGCGGGACGTGGCGGCCCTCAGTGACGGCGAGACGGTGCAGCCGGTGCGCCCGCCGCCCTGCCTCCGGTCCCCGCCATGAGCCTGATCCGCTTCTCCATCGACAACCCGCTGGTGACCAACCTGCTGGTGGTCATGGTGGCGGTCGTGGGTGTCATCGCCTGGTACGCCATGCCGCAGGAGATGTTCCCGGTGGTGGAGCTGGACATGGTGCGCATCGACACCACATTCAAGGGGGCCTCGCCGGAGGAGGTCGAGCGCCAGGTAACCCTGCCCATCGAGGAGGCCTTCGATGGCCTGGCGGACATCGACGTCATGACCTCCACCAGCAGCGAGGGGCTGTCGCGGGTGGTCATCAAGCTCAAGTCCGGGACCAACGTGGACCAGTTCATGCGTGACGCCCAGTCGGCGCTGGACCAGATCACCGACCTGCCGGAGGAGGCCGACGAGCCGCGGCTGGAACGGCTGGAGACGCGCTTCCCGGTCATCAGCATGAGCCTGTACGGGGACGTGGCGCCGGGTTACCTGGTGGACGTGGCGGACCGGGTGAAGCGGCGCCTGCTGGAGGTGCCGGGGGTGGCCAGCGTGGGGGCGGCCGGCATCCGCGACTGGGAGATCTGGGTGGAGGTGGACCCCCAGATTCTGGCGGCGCGCGGCGTGACCCTGGGCGAGATGACCCGGGCGCTGCAGCGCAACCTGCGCGACCTGCCCGGCGGCGCCATCAAGGCGCGCGACGGCGACATCCTGCTGCGTGGCCAGGGGGTGCGCCCGGAACCCGCCGCCATCGGCGGCATCGTGGTGCGGGCCGGCGCGGATGGCGGCCTGCTGCGGGTGCGCGACCTGGCGCGGGTGGAGGTGCGGCTGGAGGAACCGCGCACCCTGGGGCGGTTCAACGGCCACCCCTCGATCAACCTGACGGTGACCAAGACCGCCTCCGCCTCCACCATCGCGGTGGCGGACCGGGTCCGCGCCCTGGCGCGCACCCTGCGCCGGGAACTGCCGCCCTCGGTGCAGGTGGGCCTGTTCAGCGACCTTTCGGTCTACGTCCGCACCCGTCTCAACACCGTCAAGTCCTCGGGGCTGGTGGGGCTGACCCTGCTGCTGTTCTCGCTCTACCTGTTCCTCAACTTCCGCATCGCCCTGATCACCGCCATGGGTATCCCGGTGGCCTTCCTGGTGGCGGTGGCGGCCCTGCACTACCTGGGCTACACCATCAACATGGTGTCCCTGTTCGCCTTCCTCATCGCGCTGGGACTGATCGTCGACGATGCGATCATCGTCAACGAGAACATCTTCCGGCACATGGAACAGGGGGAGACGGCGCGGGCCGCGGCCGAGATCGGCGCCCGCGAGGTGGTGTGGCCGGTGGTGGCCTCGACCACCACCACCATCGCCGCCTTCCTCCCCATGTTCGCCATCGGTGGCACCATGGGGGCCTTCATCGAGGTGATCCCGGTGGTGGTCAGCGCCGCCCTGCTGGGTTCCCTGTGGGAGGCCTTCGGCGTGCTGCCCTCCCATGCCGCCGAGATGCTGGTGGTGCGCCGCCGCGAGCGGCCCACGCGCATCGACTGGCAGGCCTGGCTGCAGCGCTACCTGGGGCTGTTGCGCTGGGCCGTGGCCAACCGCTACTTCGTCGCCCTGCTGACCCTGTTGCTGCTGGTGCTGGCGCTGGTGTGGGCGGCGACCCGGATCCCGTTCCAGCTGTTCGGCCACGTGGACGTGGGCCAGTTCTTCATCAACGCCGAGGCCCCCAATACCTATAGCCTGGAGGACTCCACCCGGCTGGCGGCGCGCATGGAACGGGTGGTGCTGGCCACCCTGGGCCGGGACGAGCTGGACACCCTGCTGACCAACGTGGGCGTCACCCTGGTGGACCTCAACCGCTCCCGCCTGGGCAGCCAGTACATCCAGCTCATCATCGACCTGAAGAAGCGCCGCCCGCATGGGTTCATCGAGCGCTACGTCAACCCCCTGGTCAACCTGCGTTTCGGCTGGCAGGGCACGCGGGAGCGTTCCACCGAGGAGATCATCGCCGCCCTGCGCCAGCAGTTGCAGCAGGTACCCGGGATCCGGCGGCTGTCGGTGCTGCGGCCCCAGGGCGGGCCGGCCGGGGCCGACATCGAGCTGGGCATCGTCGGGCGGGACGTGGATGGCATCCGCGGCCAGGCGCAGAAGGTGGTGGATTTCCTGCGCCGGTTGCCGGGGGTGCACGACGTGCGCCAGGACCTGGACGTGGGCAAGCTGGAGTACCGCTACCGGCTCAACGAGCGCGGCCGCGAGCTGGGCCTGAACCAGGCGCAGATCGCCGCCGCGGTGCGCAGCGGTTACCTGGGGCTGGAGGTGGTGCACGTGACCCATGCCGGCAAGCGGATCCCGGTGCGCCTGATCTACACCGACCGCGTGCGGCGGCAGCCGGACATCGGCCGCCTGCCGCTGGTGCTGGAGGACGGGCGGCTGGTCTACCTGGGTGACGTGGCGCAGGTGGCGCTGCACCGGGGACTGGACACCATTCGCCGCCGTGATGGCCAGCGCCTGGCCACGGTCACCGCCGAGGTGGACGACAAGGTCACCACCCCCGGGGCGGTGACGGCGCTCATCCGGCAGCGGTTCCGTGACCTGGACCGCCCGGACGGCGAGTACCGGCTGATGTTCCTGGGGGAGAAGAAGCAGGCGGCGGAGTCCCTGGCCGATGCCAAGCGGGCCATGGTGGTGGCCCTGTCCATCATCTTCCTGATCCTGGCGGCCCTGTTCCGGTCGCTGCTCGATCCGCTGGTGGTGATGTTCGCCATTCCCTTCGGGGCCATCGGCGTGGTGGTGGGGCATGCCCTGTTCGGTTTCCACCTGCAGTTCCTGTCGGTCATCGGTTTCCTGGCCCTGACCGGCATCGTGGTGAACGATTCCCTGATCCTGGTGGACTTCGCCAAGCGCCTGCGGCACGAGGGGCGCGATCGCGTCGAGGCCGTGATCGAGGCCGGGCGGGTGCGCATCCGGCCCATCCTGCTGACCAGCATCACCACCTTCCTGGGCATCTCGCCCATGATATTCTTCGCCACCGGGCAGACCGCCTTTCTCTCGCCCATGGCGGTATCCCTGGGGTTCGGGCTGATGTTTTCGACCTTGCTGATTCTGGTGGCGATTCCCTGTTTCTACCTCATCGCCGACGACTTCCGGGCCTGGGCCCGCGGGCGCCTGGTGCCGGGGACGGCGCCATGAGCCGCGACCGGGCGCGGCGGGACTGGGTGGCGGCCTGGCTGGGGCAGGCCGGCTTCGAGCTGGCGCCGGCCTCGGAGGACGCCAGTTTCCGGCGTTACTTCCGGGTGCGGTCGGGGGACGAGAGCTGGATCCTCATGGATGCCCCGCCGGACCGGGAGCCGCTGGGGCCCTTCCTGCGGGTGACGGACCTGTTGCGGGCGACCGGGGTGAACGTGCCCGAGGTGCTGGCGCGGGACGAGGCCCAGGGGTTCCTGCTGCTCACCGATTTCGGCAGCACCCTCTACCTGGACGTGCTGGACGAGGACAACGCGGACCGGCTCTATGGCGATGCCCTGGGCGCGCTGGCGGCCATCCAGGCCTGCGGCCCGCGGGGCGACGAACTGCCGCCCTACGATCGCGAGCTGCTGCTGGCGGAGATGGACCTGTTCCGGGACTGGCTGCTGGGCACCCACCTGCGGCTGGCCCTGTCGCCGGCGGAGGAACGGCTGCTGCAGGCGTGTTTCGCGCTGCTGGCGGATGCCGCCCTGGAACAGCCGCGGGTCTGCGTCCATCGCGACTATCACTCGCGCAACCTGATGCTGACCGGGCGGCACGATCCGGGCATCATCGACTACCAGGACGCGGTGATCGGCCCGGTGACCTACGACCTGGTGTCCCTGCTGCGGGACTGCTACATCGCCTGGCCGCGGTCCCGGGTGGAGGACTGGGCCCTGGGCTATCACGACCTGGCGCTGCAGTCCGGCATCCTGCCGGAGGACGCCGCCGACGAGGCCCGCTTCCTGCGCTGGTTCGACTGGATGGGGGTGCAGCGCCACCTCAAGGCAGCGGGCATCTTCGCCCGCCTGTACCGCCGTGACGGCAAGCCGGGGTACCTGGCCGACATCCCCCGGACCCTGAACTACCTGGTGGAGGTGACCGCCGGCCACCCGGCACTGGCGCCCCTGGGGACGCTGGTGCAGGAGCGGGTGCTGCCGGCCCTGGCGGAGGCGGCGCGGAGCGAGGCATGAGGGCCATGATCCTGGCGGCCGGGCGGGGGGAGCGCATGCGGCCGCTGACCGACCGCACGCCGAAGCCGCTGTTGACGGTGGCGGGCAAGCCCCTGATCCAGTATCACCTGGAGCGCCTGGCCCGGGCCGGGGTGCGGGAGGTGGTGATCAACCATGCCTGGCTGGGCGGGCAGATCGAGCAGGCGCTGGGCGACGGTCGCCGCTTCGGCCTGCACATCCGCTATTCGCCGGAACCGGAGGGGGCGCTGGAGACCGGGGGTGGCATCCTGCGCGCCCTGCCGCTGCTGGCGGGCGAGGCCTTCCTGGTCATCAACGGTGATGTCTGGTGCGACTGCCCCCTGGCGCCATTGTTGCATCCCCCTTTTGGACTGGCGCACCTGCTGCTGGTGGACAACCCGCCCCATCATCCGGCGGGCGATTTCCATCTCGCCGGTGACCGGGTGCAGGCGGCGGGCGAGCCGCGGCTGACCTTCAGCGGCATCGGCGTCTACCGCCCGGCGCTGTTCGCCGGCTGCGAGCCGGGGGCCTTTCCGCTGGCCCCCCTGTTGCGCCGGGCCATGAGGGCGGGGCAGGTGAGCGGCGAGCACTACCGGGGCCGCTGGCTGGACGTGGGGACGCCGGCGCGCCTGCAGGCACTGGAGCGCATGTTGCGGGAGGCCTGAGACGATGGGCCAGGAAATCGGCGAGAGCCGCTTCGGTCCGGCGGATTTCGAGCGGTTCGAGACCGAGCTGAAGGCGGAGACCGGGATCCTGCGCGACTGGTTCCGCGACGGGGCCTTCTCCGCGCGGGACCGGGTGGGCGGCTTCGAGCTGGAGGCCTGGCTGGTGGATCGGGCCGGGCTGCCGGCGGCGATCAACGAGGGGTTCCTGAAACTCCTGGACGACCCCCTGGTGGTGCCGGAGCTGGCCCGCTTCAACATCGAGCTGAACACCCCCCCGCGCGCCCTGACCGGCGCTGCCCTGGCCCGCATGCTGGCGGGGCTGGAGGCCACCTGGCGGCACTGCCGGGAGACGGCGGCCCGCCTGGATGCCGCCCTGGTGATGATCGGCATCCTGCCGACAGTGCGCGAGGAACAGCTGGTGCTGGCCAACATGTCGCGCCTCAAGCGTTACCGTGCCCTCAACGAGCAGGTGTTCCGCCAGCGCCAGGGCCAGCCGCTGGCGCTGGACATCGTCGGCCACGAGACGCTGCACGTCCGGCACCAGGACGTGATGCTGGAGTCCGCCACCACCTCGTTCCAGATCCATCTCAAGGTGGCGCCGGACGCCGCGGCGCGGCTGTACAACCTGGCCCAGATGCTGTCCGCCCCCATGGTGGCGGTGAGTGCCAATTCGCCCTTCCTGTTCGGGCACGACCTGTGGGAGGAGACCCGCATTCCGGTGTTCGAGCAGTCGGTGGCGGTGGGCGGCTTCGCCGGGGCCGCCGGCGGGCCGCTGCACCGGGTCGGTTTCGGCAGCGGCTATGCCCAGCACTCGCTGCTGGAATGCTTCGAGGAGAACCTGTCCCATTTCCCGGTGTTGCTGCCCATGCGGTTCGGGCCGGAGCACGCGGATTCACTGCCCCATTTGCGGCTGCACAATGGCACCATCTGGCGCTGGAACCGGCCACTGGTCGGTTTCGACGACGATGGGACGCCGCACCTGCGGTTGGAACACCGGGTGGTGCCTTCGGGGCCGACGCCGGTGGATGCCATCGCCAACGCGGCCTTCTTCTTCGGCCTGATGGCGTATTTCCGGGCCGAGGGGACGGATCCGCGCCAGGTGCTGCCCTTCGCCGTGGCGCGGGACAATTTCTATGCGGCGGCGCGGGACGGGCTCAGGGCCCGGGTCACCTGGCTCGGCGAGGTGCGCGGGTCGGCGCGTGAGCTGGTGCTGGCGCTGGTGCCGCTGGCGGAGGCGGGCCTGGAACGGTTGGGGATCGATGCGGCGGATCGGGCGGCCTTCGCCGACATCCTGCGGGCGCGGGCGGAGAGCGGTCGTACCGGTGCGGCCTGGCAGCGGGCCTGGGTGGCGCGCCATGGGCCCGACTGGCCGGGGTTGGTGCATGCGTACCGGGCCGGCCAGGACAGCGGCCGGCCGGTGCACGAGTGGCCGCTGGACGGGGCGCAGCCGTAGGATGCGCAAAGGCGCGGAGCGCCGTGCGCATCATCGGGTGCTGTCGTCGGGGTGTTGGTACCCCACATTGTTGGGCACGCTCGCTGCGCTCGCTTTGCCCAACCTACAGTTGCCGAGACTTCGCCCGGTTGGAACTGGTGCCGTAGGATGCGCAAAGGCGCGGAGCGCCGTGCGCATCATCGGGTGCTGCCGTTGGGGTGTTGGTACCCCACATTGTTGGGCACGCTCGCTGCGCTCGCTTTGCCCAACCTACGGTTGCCGAGACTTCGCCCGGTTGGAACTGGTGCCGTAGGATGCGCAAAGGCG
>JALWSQ010000159.1 GCA_026993645.1 Thiohalobacter sp. | reverse complement strand
ACAGGATGAGCTGACATTCAGGATACGCGGTTGTATCTATGAGGTCTTCAGGCAATTGGGTGCGGGTTTTCTGGAGAAGGTTTACGAACGAGCGTTGGTATGGGAACTGAAATCCGCCGGTCTGAAGGCGGAAACCCAAAAGCCTGTGACGATTCGGTACAAGGGCCATGTGGTGGGTAACTATGTGGCCGATTTGGTGGTGGAAGGAAAGGTGCTGGTGGAGCTGAAGGCGCAAAAGGAACTGGGAAGGGAACAAGAGGCCCAGATCCTGAATTACCTGAAAGCAACAGGTATCCGGATTGGATTGTTGGTGAATTTCGGGTATCCAAAGGCAGTGATCAAGCGTTATGTGGTTTGATGCTCCGGTGGCAAGCATGGCGTTCCGTGTGTTTCCGTGTGTTTCCGTGGCCCATGGACAGGTGGGAAAATGAACAAGGGATCAAAGATCTATGTCGCGGGGCATCGGGGGCTGGTGGGCGGTGCCATCGTGCGGCGGTTGCGGGCCGCGGGCCATGACAACCTGGTGCTGCGCACCAGCGCCGAGCTGGACCTCAAGGACCAGGCCGCGGTGCGGGCCTTCTTCGCTGCCGAGCGCCCGGAGGTGGTGGTGCTGGCCGCCGCCCGGGTGGGCGGCATCCTGGCCAACGACAGCTACCCGGCGGATTTCATCTACGACAACCTGATGATCGAGGCCAACGTGATCGAGGCCGCGCGCCAGGTGGGGGTACGCAAGTTGTTGTTTCTCGGGAGTACCTGCATCTATCCCAAGCTGGCGCCCCAGCCGCTGAAGGAGGAATACCTGCTCAGCGGCCCGCTGGAGCCCACCAACGAGTGGTACGCGGTGGCCAAGATCGCCGGCATCAAGCTGTGCCAGGCCTACCGCCGGCAGTACGGTTGTGATTTCATATCGGCCATGCCGACCAACCTGTACGGGCCGGGCGACAATTTCGACCTGGAGAAGTCCCACGTGATGCCGGCGCTGATCCGCAAGTGTCACGAGGCCAAGCTGCGGGGCGACCGGACGGTGACCGTGTGGGGTTCCGGGCGGCCGCGGCGGGAGTTCCTGCACGTGGACGACTGCGCCGATGCCTGCGTCTACCTGCTGGCCCATTACGACGAGGAGCCCATCGTCAACATCGGCGTGGGCGAGGATTTGACCATCCGCGAGCTGGCGGAGATGGTGAAGGAGGTGGTCGGGTTCGAGGGTGACCTGGTGTTCGATGCCTCCAAGCCGGACGGCACGCCGCGCAAGCTGGTGGACGTGACGCGCCTGTTCGGGCTGGGGTGGCGGCCTTCCATCGGCTTGCGGGAGGGCATCGAGCAGACCTACCGCTGGTTCCTGGAGCAGGAAGAAGTGAGGGGAGTGAGGAGTGAGGAGTGAGGGGTGAGGAGAACCCCGTCATTCCCGCGCAGGCGGGAATCCATCACGACGTGAGGGGTGAGGGGTTAGACGTTGGGGGTGAGAAACGATGGCAAGGATGCATCATCGGCTCGTCGCCTGGCAGGAGGCCATGGCATTGGTCGAGGGGGTTTATCAGCTCACTGAGACATTTCCCGTACATGAACGCTACGGGTTGGTTGGCCAGATGAGACGCGCAGCCGTGTCGGTGCCCAGTAACATTGCTGAAGGCGCCGGGCGGAGTGGGCCAAAGGAATTTGGGCGTTTTCTCCTGATGGCTCGGGGTTCCCTCGCGGAACTCGAGACACAGGTGATTATCGCCAGGATGTTGGGATATGCGGATTCGACCGTAGAGATCGAGGAGCGGATGGAGAGGGTCTTCGCTTTGTTGGCCGGGTTGCTGAACAACGTGACCGTGAAGGGGAAGGATTGATGAACGCAGCTCACACCTCACCCCTCACTCCTCGCCCCTCACTTGACAGATGACAGAGGATGACCAAATGAAAACAGATTGGCTGAGAACCTTGGGCGTGGCGCTGCTGGCGGCAGGGCTGCTGGCCGGCTGCGGGGGGGCGCAGGAGCGCGAGGCGGCCCACCTGAAGAAGGGCAAGGCCTACCTGGCCGAGGGCAACCTGGACAAGGCGCGGGTCGAGTTCAAGAACGTGCTGCAGATCGACCCCAAGTCGGCAGACGGCCATTTCTACTTCGCCCAGCTGGAGGAGCGCAAGAAGAACTGGGGTTCCGCCTTCGGCCACTACAGCAAGGTGGTGGAGCTGGACCCGGACTACATCGCGGCCCGCAACCGGCTGGCCCAGTTCTACATCTGGGATGCCAACGGCAAGCTCAAGCAGGGCGACAAGGAGAAGGCCAAGGCCTCGGAGGACAAGGCGCGCGAGCAGCTCGAGGAGGTGCTCAAGCGGGATCCCAAGAATGCGGATGCCCTGACCCTGAAGGCGGCCCTGCTGGCCCAGGACGGCAAGAATGCCGATGCCCGCGCCGCGCTGGAGACGCTGCTCAACCGCAAGCCGGACCAGGTGAGCGCGGTGCAGATGCTGGCCACCCTGTACCAGAAGGACGGCGAGCCCGAGAAGGCGGTGGCGGTGCTCAAGCGCGGCCTGACCAAGGTGCCGGACAGCGTGGAGCTGCACCTGAAGCTGGCCCAGGTGCTGGCGGCGATGGAGAAGTCCGACGATGCGGCGGCCGAGGTGAAGAAGGTCATCGCCATGAAGCCGGACGAGCTGGGCTACCGCCTGGCGCTGGCCAATTTCTACACCCAGCTCAAGCGCCTGGACGACGCGGAGAAGGTGCTGCGCGATGCCGTGGCGGCGGATCCGGAGGACATCAAGCGCGAGCTGGCGCTGGTGGAGTTCCTGAGCAAGCAGCGCGGGCCGGACCAGGCCATCGCCGAGCTGAACCAGGCCATCCAGGCGCACCCGGACGAGAACGACCTGCGGTTCGCCCTGGCCCGGGTCTACCAGGTGGCCAAGAAGGACGATGCCAAGGCCATCGAGGTGCTGCAGGCCATCGTCGACAAGGAGGATACCGAGCCGGCCGGGCTGCGGGCGCGGGACCGCATCGCCCAGATCCGGGCCGCCGAGGGCAAGTTCGACCAGGCCTCGACCCTGGTGGAGGAGGTGCTGAAGGAGAACCCCAAGGACAACGACGCCCTGGTGCTCAAGGGCCGCATCGCCTTCACCAAGGGTGACCTGGATACCGCCATCGCCGCCTTCCGCTCGGTGCTGAAGGACCAGCCCAATTCCGCCGAGGTGCTGACCTACCTGGCCCAGGTGCAGCTCAAGAAGGGGGACACCGAGCTGGCCGGCCAGAACCTGCGCCGGGCGGTGGAGGGCAACCCGGCCAACGTGGACGCCCGGGTGCGCTACGTGCGCTACTTGATGGCGGTCAAGCGCCTGGACGATGCGCTGCAACAGGTGGACAAGGGCCTGGCCATCGCGCCCAGGTCGGTGCCGCTGCTCATCGCCAAGTCGGACATCCTGGGGGCGCGCGGGGACGCGGCCGGCGTGATCGGGGTGTTGCAGAAGCTGCAGGCGGCGGCGCCGGACAACCCCCAGGGGGCGGTGCGCCTGGCCAAGGTGTTCGAGGTGCAGAAGAAGCTGGACCGGGCGCAGAAGGTGCTGGACGACTTCCTGGCCAAGCATCCGAAGAGCAAGGAGGCGCTGTTGCAGAAGTCCGAGGTGATGGCGGCCAGGAACGACGTGGCCGGCGTGCGCCAGGTGTTGCAGCGGCTGGTGCAGGTGGCGCCGGAGCTGCCCGAGGCGCACCTGCGCCTGGGCCGGCTGGCCCTGTCGCAGAAACAGAAGGACGCGGCCCTGGCCGAGTACCGCAAGGCCTATGCCGTGGCCAAGGGCAAGCAGCGCGACCGGGTGCTGGAGGAGCTGACCCAGGCCGAGGTCAAGCTGGGTGAGGCGGACGCCGCCCGCAAGCGCCTGCAGGGCCTGCTGGCGGAGCATCCCGACCACCCGCTGGCCAATGCCCTGCTGGGGCTGGTGGAGATGCAGACCGGCCACCTGGATGCCGCCGAAAAGGCCTTCCAGCGCCAGGTCGAGGTCACGCCCAAGTCGGACCAGGCCTACGCCCGGCTGGCGGCGGTGCGCATGCAGCGCAAGGACTACGACGGGGCCATGGCGGCCTACCAGGCCGGCCTGAAGGTGCTGGGGGACAACGTGCGCCTGCTGCTGGGCGTGGCGGCGGTGCACGAGAACCGCAAGGACTTCGACCAGGCCATCGCCACCTACCGCAAGGTGCTGAAGGTGCAGCCGGACAATGCGCTCGCCACCAACAACCTGGCGGCCCTGCTGGCGGACCAGAAGACGGACAAGGCCAGCCTGGATGAGGCGCGCAAGCTGGCGGAGAAGCTGGCCCGCACGCGGCAGCCGGTGTTTTTGGATACCCTGGGGTGGGTCTATTATCGGACCGGGGATTATGCCAAGGCGGTGAAGGTGCTGGAGAAGGTGGTGGCGAAGCAGCCCCGGGTGGCGGAGTTCCAGTATCATCTGGGCATGGCCTACGCCCGCAGCGGGCAGAAGGACAAGGCGCGCAAGGCGTTGCAGGCGGCGTTGGACCTGGGGCATTTCACCCATGTGCGGGAGGCGCGCCAGGCGCTGGATGCGCTCTGAGGCGGGGCGCGGGCTTGCATCGGGCGGCGCCGGGGGTATAGTGGAGGCAGGGGTCGGTTGGGAATTTTGACTCATTCTTAGGCGATCGATGCGCACGGCCCTTCGGGCCTTTGCGCATCCTACGGGGGCGCATGCAGCCCCGCAGGCCCCGTAGGTTGGGCAA
>JALWSQ010000158.1 GCA_026993645.1 Thiohalobacter sp. | reverse complement strand
GGTATCGATCACGCCAAGGCCGGCGCCGCCCTGCAGGGTGACATAGGCCCGGTCGCCGCGCGTGGTGAAGCGCACGTTGTGCGGCTCGGATTCCACAGCGATGTTGTCCACCAACCGGCGCTGCTTCAGGTCGATGACACTGATGTTGGCGGAACCCTGGTTGCTGACATAGGCGAAGCGGCCATCGGGGGTCACCTTGACGCCCTTGGGCGCCTTGCCCACGGCGATGCGGGCGGTGATGCGTCCGCTGGCGGTGTCGAACAGGTAGACCTTGCCCTCCGAGGGGCTGGTGGCCAGCAGGGTGCGGCCGTCAGGGGTCAGGGCGTCATACAGCATGTTGGGCCCGCCGGGCCAGGAACGGGCGGCGGGAAAGGCCTCGACGGTGCCGCTGCCCTTCATGGTGACATAGACCGGGGCAGGAAACTCGCCGGCCGCCGCCAGTGGCGGCATGGCCAGGACGAGCCCGGCGAACAACAGGGATCCGATGGATATTTTCATGGTACCGACTCCTGGTGGTGGTTGGATTGGCCAGATGCCTGGATAGACGGCCTGGGTGGCGGAATGATTCCCGGCAGCGCCGGACGGGTGGTTCACCACAACTGGCGGATACGATAGTCCAGCCCGCCGCGCCTGCCCAGGGCCAGGGATGCCACGCGTTCGAGGCGCCGGCGCAGCCCGCGGCTGCTGGCCGGGGCACGACAGAAGGCGGCGACGGCGTTCTCGTACGCCGGCAGCCACAGGCGGAAGGCCGAGCGAAAACCATGGGTCCGGCGCGGCATCCGCAGCAGGGCGCTCTGCGCCAGTTCGTCCCGGCTGGCAAAATTGATCACCAGCACCCCGCCCGGCGCCACCCCTCGGGCCAGGGTCCGGCACCAGGCGGCATCGACCGGCACGGCCCGCACCGGCTCCCCGCGTCGGCCGCCGAACAGGTCGTCCACCAGGAAATCGAACCGGGCCGCCGGCTGGGCCGCGAGCCAGCCGACGGCATCGGCATGCACCAGGGAGCATCCTGCGCCCAAGCCGAAGAACCGGCGGGCAATGCGGAGATGGTGGGCATCCCGCTCCACCCCCAGGATCTCCGCGCAGCCGGCATGGCGTTGCAGCAGGCGCAGCACCGCGCCGCCACCCACCCCCAGCACCAGGGCCCGCGCGGCCGCCGGGTGGGACAGAAAGTGAACCGGGAGATAGAGCAGATCCCAGATGCCGCCGGTCACCGGGCGGGTGGGATGGTACTGGCTGTGGAACACGCCGTCGGTGTAGAGCCGCAGGCTGCGGCCGGCGCTGCGCACCTCGTAACGGACCCCCCGCCGCTCGCAGGACCAGACCAGGGCCATGGCAGCTCCCCCCGGGCTGCGGGGCTCAGGATCCCGCCCGGCGGATGTTGGCCAGGAAGTCGTCGGCCATGGCCTGGTAGATGGGCCGCGGGCACACCAGCTTGGAGACGCCGTCGGCCAGCAGGGAGGTCGCCATCAGCGGCAGCAGCAGCTGATTGTCGTCGGTCATCTCCATGACGATGATGACGGCGGTGATGGGGGTCTGCACCACGCCGGCGAAATAGCCCACCATGCCCAGCAGGCCCACCGCCACCATGGGGGCCGCCGTGAAGAAGTGCGCCAGATGGTAGCCCAGGCCGGCACCCACCGACAGGCTGGGCGCGAAGATGCCGCCCGGGATGCCGCTGAGGTAGGAGAAGATGGTGGCGAGGAACTTGAGCGGTGCATAGAGCGGGGCCGCGGCCTCGGTGCCCTGGAGCACGCCCTTGGCCGCCTCGTAGCCGGTACCCCAGGTGGTGCCGCCGGAGAGGGTGCCGATGGCCGCGACCAGCAACCCGCAGGCAGCGGCCAGCAGGTAGGGATGGGAGCGGCGCAGAGGGGCCAGGCGGCGCCCGCCGGTGATCAGGGTGGCCGAGAACAGCCCGCCCGCCAGGCCGCCGACGATGCCGCAGACCAGGATGGCCCCCAGCGCGTGCAGGGGCACCATCTGGGCGGAATAGGTGCCGAAATAGGTATAGTTGCCCTGGATCACCAGGGAGGTCATGCCGGCGAAGAGGACCGCGACCATGACGCTGCCGGCGATCCTCTCCTCGAAACTGCGGCTCATCTCCTCGATGGCGAACATCACCCCGGCGAGCGGCGTGTTGAAGGCGGCGGCGAGCCCCGCCGCCCCGCCGGCCAGCACCAGGCCGCGGCGCACGTGGTGGATGGGGAAGTTGGCCAGCCGGTTGAGGGAATACATGACCGAGGCCGCGATGTGCACCGTCGGGCCCTCGCGGCCGATGGAGGCACCGCACAACAGGCCGAGGACGATGGCGAGGCCCTTGCCGATGGCGATGCGCAGGGAGAGGATGGCGCTGCGATCGGCATGCTCGCCCAGCTGCAGGGCGGCAATGGCCTGGGGGATGCCACTGCCCTCGCCGCCGGGGAAGAGGTTGCGGGTGGCCCAGGTGATGGCCAGCAACCCCGCCGGGGTGAGGACGAAGGGCAACCAGCGCCAGCGCTCCACCCAATGGTGGAAGTGGGCATCGGCCCAGCTGCTGGTCATGGCCAGTACCGTGGCGCTCAGCCCCACCAGCACCGCGCCGCCCCAGAACACCAGCCGCAACCGCCAGGCCGAGGGCGACCTCGCCTGCTTGACGACCCGTTTCAGATACCGCCGCCGTCCCATGCCTTCGTCCCTAGCTCGTGGCCATCACCCGGCGCGCCGGGCCCCGCGCCCGGTTCAGCCGGCGCCCGCCTCCCCGGCCGGGCTCAGGTGGCCCGCCGGGCGCGGGTCGCCCGCAGCCGCATCCGCGTCTTTTCCGCCGTCCCCGGCCTTGTAAGGCACGTTGCTGCACTCGAGGAAGATCCGTGCGTCGCAGGTCTCGCAGATGGAATGGTCCAGTTTCTGGAAGATGGCATGCACCGCCGCCGACTTGCCCTGGTAGACGTGCTTGGGATCGATCTTGTCGAAGGCATGGTTCTCGTCGAGGCTGTCCCACAGCCCCTTCTTGACGTTGATGAGGTAGAGATCACCGCCCCGGGCCTGCCGCTTCACCGCCTCGTCGGCCAGCACGTCGGCCGCCGCCAGGTCCACGAAACTGATGCCCTGGGCCACGATGGCCAGGTGCTTCTGCCCCGGGTTCTGCCGCTCCATGCGGGCGAAGGCCTCCCGCAGGTAGGGCACGGCGCCGAAGAACAGGGAACCGTCGATACGGACGATGTGCAGCTGGGGGCATTCCTTGAGATAGCCACCACCGTCGGAGAACTTGCGGTTGGGCAGGCGCGGATCCGGTACCCGCGTCACGATCCGTGGCTGGGACACCCGCATGAGGTAGAAGATCAATGACAGCAGGATGCCGATCAGGATCGCGAACTCCAGGTCCAGCAACAGGGTCGCCACGAAGGTGATGCCGAACACCGCCCGCTCCGACTTGTTGGAGTGCAGGATGTGCTTGATGCTCTGCACGTCGATCAGCGCCCAGGCCACGTAGAACAGGATGCCGGCCATGGTGGCGGTGGGCAGGTAGGCCACCAGCGGGGCGATGGCCAGCACGATGAAGATCTCGAAGATACCCGCGAACATGGCGCTCATGGGTGTCTTGGCGCCGGCCTCGTAGTTGAGGCTGGTCCGGTTGAAGGAGCCGGTCGCCACGTAGGCCGAGAAGAAGCTGCCGGCGATGTTCGACAGCCCTTGGCCGATGAACTCCTGGTTGCCGTCGATGAGCTGGCCGCTGCGGATGCCGATGGCGCGGCCGATGGAGACGGCCTCGGTCAGGGCGAACAGGGTCATGGCCAGGGCCGCCGGCACCAGCTTGGCCATGGTCTTGAAATCGAAGTCCGGCACCCGGAACGGCGGCAGGGTCTGGGGCAGGGCCCCCACCACCTTGATGTGGG
Organism: Thiohalobacter sp.; assembly: GCA_026993645.1. GTDB lineage: Bacteria > Pseudomonadota > Gammaproteobacteria > Thiohalobacterales > Thiohalobacteraceae > JALWSQ01. Next base: position 863 of record JALWSQ010000158.1, on the reverse strand, counting down.
TCGCCTCGGTGCCACCATACAGGTGGTTGAGCAGGAGGCCGGTGAGGGTGCCGGCCAGCAGCGCTCCGATCAGGGGCGGGAAACGGGGGATGAACCGTTTGATGGCAAAGCCGGTCAGCAGGGTGACCAGGGCAATGAGCGTCACGTAGCCGTTGATGTGCGGAATCTGCTGGACGAAGTGGTGCAGGGTGACGAACAGGTTGCCGCCGCGGGGCACGGGCACGCCGAAGAAGTTCTTGAGCTGCTTGGCCGCGATGAGGATGGCGGCGCCGGTGGTGAAACCGACCACCACTGAGTGGGAGATGAAGTTGACGATGGTCCCCATTCGCGCCACGCCCAGGGTGAACTCGATCACCCCGACCATGAAGGTGAGGGTCAGGGCCAGGCCCACGTACTCGGGTGTCAGCGGCTCGGCGAAGGCGCTGAGGGAGGACAGCAACACGATGGAAGCCGCCGTCGTCGGACCCGACATCAGGTGCCAGGAGGATCCGAACAGCGAGGCGACGATGGCTGGAATCATGCCGGCATAGAGCCCGTATTGGGGCGGCATGCCGGCGATGGAGGCGAATGCCACCGCCTGGGGGATGACCACGATGGCGACCGTCAGTCCGGACAGGAGGTCGCTGCGGATGGTGTCCTTGCTGACCCGGGGCAGCCAGCGTGTCATGGGCAACAGGCGCAGTTTCCAGCTGGCAGTTTGTCCGCTTTGCATGATGATTCCCCGCTGTCGATGAATGTCGTCGGGCACGGGCAGCCGCGCCGGCGTTCGGTCCCGCCCGGCCCCGTGCATCGGAAAACGACCAGCCAGCTTGGGCGCGACCGGCGCCGCCACCGGGCCGTCGGCCCCGGTGGCGGCGCCGGTC
>JALWSQ010000157.1 GCA_026993645.1 Thiohalobacter sp. | reverse complement strand
GGTCGAAGCGGGCGACGAAGTGCAGCACCGGCGCCTCGCCCTCGGCGGCCTGCGCCCGGTAGCGGAAGGAACGCAGGTAACGCCGGGCCGTATCCAGCAGCGGTGCCACCCGGGCCTCGGCGGTGATCTCCGGGTTGCCGGTCAGGCGTACCAGCACCTGGGTCAGGGCCGCGCGCACCGCCCCCGCCCGCACCGGGGCGGTGCGGTCCGGCACCGGCAGATCCACCGTCCCGAGGGACAGACCCCCGGCCGGCACCGGCCCGGCCCGGCACAGCAGCAGGCCCAGCACCCAGGCATGGCGGAACAAGCGGAATGACGGCATGGCAGGCGATGGTGGTCCTGGATCCTTGGCTCAGGGCGAAAAGTAACATACTTCGTGGTGAGGGGTGAGGGGTGAGGCGTAGGATGCGCAAAGGCCCGAAGGGCCGTGCGCATCATGGGCATGAGCCACTGAATCACACCGAAACACACGGAAAGGTGTGCCACGTGACGGGTGCGGCCCCTTTGCGCATCCCCTGGACTAGGGTATGGTTACGGCCCGCGACCCGACCAGATACGAGCGAGACATCCCGTGACCGATTCCCCTCCCGGCGGCGGCCTCACCTACCGCGAGGCCGGCGTGGACATCGACGCCGGCGCCGCGCTGGTCCAACGGATCGGCCCGGCCGTCCGGCGCACCCACCGGCCCGGCGTGCTGGGCGGCCTGGGCGGCTTCGGCGCCCTGTTCGAACTGCCCCGCGCCGGCTACCGCGAACCGGTGCTGGTCTCCGGCACCGACGGCGTGGGCACCAAGCTGCGGCTGGCCATCGAGCTGGGCCGCCACGACGGCATCGGCTTCGACCTGGTGGGCATGTGCGTCAACGACATCCTGGTCACCGGCGCCGAGCCCCTGTTCTTCCTGGACTACTACGCCACCGGCCGCCTGGACGTCGAGGTGGCGGCCCGGGTGGTGACGGGCATCGCCGCCGCCTGCGAGGCCTCTGGCACCGCCCTGGTGGGCGGCGAGACCGCCGAGATGCCCGGCATGTACGCGGCCGGCGACTACGACCTGGCCGGCTTCGCGGTGGGCATCGTGGAGAAATCCCGCATCATCGACGGCAGCCGGGTGCAGCCCGGCGACCGCCTGCTGGGCCTGCCCTCCTCCGGGCCCCATTCCAACGGCTATTCGCTGATCCGCCGGATCCTGGAGGTCAGCGGCGCCGACCTGGCGGCCCCGCTGGAGGGCGCGCCGCTGGCCGACCACCTGCTGGCCCCCACGCGGCTCTACGTGCGCACCCTGCGGCCCCTGTTCGAGCGGCTGGACGTGCGCGCCGTGGCCCACATCACCGGCGGCGGCCTGCCCGAGAACCTGCCCCGGGTGCTGCCCGACGGCTGCCTGGCCCATATCGATCCGGCCACCTGGCCACGCCCCCCGGTGTTCGACTGGCTGCAACGCCAGGGCGGCGTGGCGGACGCGGAGATGTACCGCACCTTCAACTGCGGCATCGGCATGGTACTCTGCCTGCCGCCGGCCGAGGCCGCCACGGCGCTGGACCTGCTGGCCGATGCGGGCGAGGCGGCCTGGGAGATCGGCGTCATCGAGGCCGGCACCGGACCGGCCCGGGTCGTCATCGCCGGCCTGGACTGAGCATGGACCGGCCCGCCCCCCTGCCCCTGGTGGTGCTCATCTCGGGACGCGGCAGCAACCTGCAGTCGCTGATGGACGCCCGCGCGCGCGGCGAGCTGCCGGTGGACATCCGCGCCGTGATCAGCAACCGCGCCGATGCCGCCGGGCTGGAGCGGGCCCGCGCCGCCGGCATCGAGACCGCCGTGCTGACCGCCGAGGGCCATCCCAGCCGCGAGGCCTACGACCGCGACCTCATGGCCCTGGTGGACCGCTACCAGCCGGGGCTGGTGGTACTGGCCGGCTTCATGCGCATCCTCAGCCCTGCCTTCGTGGCCCACTACCGCGGCCGCCTGCTCAACATCCACCCGGCCCTGCTGCCCGCCTTCCGCGGCCTGCACACCCACGAGCGCGCCCTGGCCGCCGGTGTCGCCGAACACGGCGCCAGCGTCCACTTCGTCACCGAGGAACTCGACGGCGGCCCGGTGATCGTACAGGCCAGGGTGCCGGTGAAACCCGGCGACACCCCGGAACGCCTGGCCGCCCGGGTGCTGCGGCAGGAACACCGCATCTATCCCCTGGCGGTGCGCTGGTTCGCCGAGGGCCGGTTGCGTTGGGAGGACGGCCGGGTCCTGCTGGACGGCCGGCCGCTCAGCCGGCCGGTGGATGCCACCGAGGCCGCCTAGCGGCCGCTGCGAAGAGCCGCGACCTTGACCCGAGCGCTCGCCATTCTCCTGCTCTGCCTGCTGGCCCTCCCGGCCGGACCCGCCTCCGCCGCCGGGCTCGGACTGCCGCCGTTCGAGGCCAGCTACCGCCTGACCCTGGACCACATCCCCATCGGCCGCAGCCGCGCCCGCCTGCTGCCGGCGGAGGACGGCCGCTACCGCTACCTCTCGGACACCTGGCCCACGGGGCTCATGGCCTGGGTGCGCAAGGACCGCCTGCACGAGGAGAGCCTGTTCATCCCCTGGCAGTGCGGCGTGCGGCCCCTGAGCTACCGTTTCGACCGCACTGGCGGCCGCAAGGTGCGCCACGCCCGGCTCAGCTTCGACTGGAAGGGAATGCGGGTCACCAACCGGGTCCAGGGCCGGCCCTGGAAGATGGCCATCCCGCCCGGCACCCTGGACAAGAACCTGGTGCGGCTGGCGGTGATGCTCGACCTGGCGCGCGGCCGCAAGACGCTGGCCTACGCCATCGCCGACGGCGGCAAGCTCAAGCACTACCGCTTCGCCGTCGTCGGGCGGGCGCGCATCCACACGCCCGCCGGCGACTACGACACCCTGAAGCTCAAGCGCCTGCGCAAGGACCGCGACCGCGACACCTGGTTCTGGTGCGCCCCGGCGCTACACTACCTGCCGGTGCGCATCCTGCAGATCGAAAACGAAGACCACGTGCGTTACGAGAGCCTGCTGGAAGCGTTGCGGATCGATTCATCAAGCACTACCCACGGCATTCACCAACCTCCAGGTAATTTGACAGAGATCAAAACACTCCAGATCAAGAATCATTAGGATTCGCCCATCCACATCGAGCTGTGAAGGCGACTCCAACATTGGTCATGATCAGGGTTGGCTGGCAGAAGGTCCCCCGCTTGCACCAGGCGTTCGCCATATGGCTGGCCTTGATGGTTGGCTTGTTACCATTCCAGGCGTACGCCATTTCCTGCCACTTCCCGACCCCTGCCAGCGGACAGGCAACCAGCCCCCATTGCCAGCGTACGACTGATGCGTTGACCGACGCCACCGGCAAACATTGCCATTGCTGCGACCATGATGGTGCCTGCCAACATGACAGCTGCCAGAACCTGTGTAATGGCGGATCCGTACCATCGATCCTTCCAATGGCAGTAATACATCACTTCCGCCCCGCGGGCGATACGTGGCACACTCGTGCCATGATCATGCCGCGCGGTCGGACGACCGTCCCTGAAACCCACCCTCCAGCCTGATACCCTCCGACGGTCAGGTTGCCCACTGGCCCCGACCTGAAACCGTTTGCAATCCACCTCCGCCAATCCCTTTGAGGGTACGGCCACTTGATACGCGCTGATACAGCCAGCCCCGTTCTGGCGCCGATGTCGTGTGTCATTTTCCTGCATACTGGAGGAACCATTCATGAAACAAGCACCGACGTATTCCGCAAAAACAGTACTGGCCGTCGCCGTCGCGGCACTGCTTCCGCTATCGGCATCCGCTGCTGCCGATACTGCCGCACTGAAGCAACAGCTCAAGGAGCTGCAGCACCAGTTACAGGCGATCCAGAAGAAAATCGATGCGCAACAACAGGAAACTGCCGCCATGAAGGAAAAGGTCAAGAAGGCGGTAGCAGCAGGCTCCGAATGGAAAAATGCAAATTCGGTGGTTCATCTGGCCGGCTATGGCTCTGTCGGGTATACCGACAATCAGAAAGCCAACGGGCAGTTCAGCCAGGTCCAGTTCTCCCCGATATTCCATTATCAGTACAAAGATCTGTTGATGCTCGAATCGGAACTGGAGATAACGAATACACCGGACGCCGGCACCGCATTCGGCATGGAATATCTCACCCTCGACCTGTTCCTGAATGACAACGCCACGCTGGTAGCGGGCAAGTTCCTGAGCCCGATTGGCCAGTTCCGTCAGAACTTTCACCCATCATGGATCAACAAGATGCCCACGATGCCTGTAGGATTCGGCGAGGAAGGTGGCGCGGCGCCAGTATCCGATACGGGTGTGGAATTGCGTGGCGGGTTCCCCGTGAGTGGCATGCATGCCAACTACGCAATCTATGTGGCAAACGGCCCCGAGCTCGTAGCCGTTGACAGTACTGGAAACGGCAAGGCCGATGGACTGGACAGTATTGCCGCGGAAGGCAGTACGGCCGATGTCGACGGGAGCAAGGTATGGGGTGGCAGAATCGGCCTGTTGCCAATCCATGGCCTGGAGGTCGGGCTGTCATTTGCCACCGGCAAAGCAGCCGTCACAACCCTTCTCGACGATACCACCGGAACATCCAGTTCTGTCAGTAATGCTGCCAAACGGAACTACGACGTATTCGATGGTGACCTGACTTGGCACTACGGCAACCTGGACGTTCGTGGTGAATACGTCCAAACCAAGATCGGCAGTGACAGCAGCAATGGCGCTACAGCTACCAGCGGGGCCACCTGGCGAGCGTGGTATACCCAGGCGGCCTATC
>JALWSQ010000156.1 GCA_026993645.1 Thiohalobacter sp. | reverse complement strand
GAAGCCGGCACCCGCGCTGCCTGTCAAAGCCGCGCCGGCCAAACCGGCCGCGCCCACCCCGGCCCGTGCCCAGCCGTCGGCACCGGCGCCCGGCCGCCGGGCGGTGAAGGCGACGGGGCCCAAGGCCCAGCCGGCGCCACGACGGGCGGCCACCGGGCCCCGGACGCCCCAGCGCCCGGGGCGGGACTGGCTGCAACATCAGCCCCCCGGCCACTTCACCCTGCAGCTGGCGGTGCTGAGCCACCGCGCGGCCGCGGAACGGCTGGCCGGACAACCGGCCCTGCGGGCCCGCGCCCATGTCTACCGACGGTCGCAGAAGGGACGCAGCCTGTACGTGGTGCTCTACGGCAGCTTTCCCGACCGGGCGGCGGCCCTGCGGGCCCGGGCCGGGCTGCCGGCTCCCATCCGCCGCCAGAAGCCCTGGCCGCGCCCCTTGCGCGAGCTTCGCGGTCAGCTGCGCCCCCTGCCCGCCCCCCGGCGGGCGAATTGAAACCCCGGTTGGGCAGGCGCTATACTTGCCGACCGCTTCGGGGTCCAGATCCCGGGGGTGTCGTGCGCGCGGCATTCGGCCCCAACGCCCTGCCACGCCGGCATCACCGGCCCCCGCCGCGGCCCGTTCGACAACGAGAACAGCCCGACGGCTCGTCGCGGCACCCCGTCCGGCAGGCGCGGCGGGTGCCGGTGCGTGGCAGCCCGCCGACCCGGACAGCGTGGCGGCGGTCACGCGGCCGAGCCGCCAACCAGTGAGGTCCGTCCATGAGCCATTGCGGTTTGCCGCCAGCACAGGGGTTGTACGATCCCAGCCGGGAACACGATGCCTGCGGCGTCGGCTTCGTCGCCCACATCGGCGGCGAGAAGAGCCACACCATCGTGCGCCAGGGCCTGCAGATCCTGGAGAACCTGACCCACCGCGGCGCCGTGGGCGCGGACCCGCTGGCCGGTGACGGCGCCGGCATCCTGATCCAGATCCCCGATGCCTTCCTGCGCGAGGAGTGCGCCGGCCTGGGGCTGGAGCTGCCCGCGGCGGGCGAATACGGCGTCGGCATGATCTTCCTGCCCCGCAACACCGCCACCCGCCTGGCCTGCGAGGCCCTGCTGGAGGAAAGGGTGGTGGCCGAGGGCCAGGAGGTCATCGGCTGGCGCGACGTGCCCACCGACAACAGCCCGCTGGGCGCCTCAGTGCGCGAGGTGGAACCCGTGGTGCGGCAGCTGTTCATCCGCCGCGGCCCGGCCTGCGAGGACGGGGACGCCTTCGAGCGCAAGCTGTTCGTCATCCGCAAGCAGGTGGAGAACGCCATCCGCGAGAGCGGGCGCGAGGGCCGGGAGCAGTTCTACATTCCCTCCCTGTCCAGCCGCACCCTGGTCTACAAGGGCATGCTGCTGGCCAACCAGGTGGACGCCTACTACGCCGATCTGAAGGACGAACGCATGGTGTCGGCCCTGGCCCTGGTGCACCAGCGTTTCTCCACCAACACCTTCCCGTCCTGGGACCTGGCCCATCCGTTCCGCATGATCGCCCACAATGGCGAGATCAACACCCTGCGCGGCAACATCAACTGGATGGCGGCGCGGCGCCACGCCATGCGGTCCAATCTCCTGGGCGAGGACCTGGACAAGATCTGGCCGCTGATCCCCGAGGGGCAGTCGGACTCGGCCTGCTTCGACAACGCCCTGGAGCTGCTGGTGGCGGGCGGCTATTCCCTGGCGCACGCCATGATGATGCTGATCCCGGAGGCCTGGGCCGGCAATCCGCTGATGGACGACGACCGGCGGGCCTTCTACGAGTACTACGCCGCCCTCATGGAGCCCTGGGACGGCCCGGCCGCGGTGGCCTTCACCGACGGCCGCCAGATCGGCGCCACCCTGGACCGCAACGGTCTGCGCCCGGCGCGTTACCTGATCACCGACGACGGCCTGGTGGTGATGGCCTCGGAGATGGGCGTGCTCGCCATCCCGGAGGAACGCATCATCAAGAAGTGGCGGCTGCAGCCGGGCAAGATGTTCCTCATCGACCTCGAACAGGGCCGCATCATCGATGACGCCGAGCTCAAGGCGGAGCTGGCCGGCGTCCAACCCTACCGCGCCTGGCTGGACCGCACCCAGATCCATCTCAAGAACCTGCCGGCCCCGGCCGACGGCACGCCGCCGCCGGGTGAGTCCCTGCTGGACCGGCAGCAGGCCTTCGGCTACACCCAGGAGGACATCAAGTTCCTCATGACCCCCATGGCGGTGGCCGGCCAGGAGCCCATCGGCTCCATGGGCGCCGACAATCCGCCGGCGGTGCTGTCGCGCCGGCCCAAGCCGCTGTTCAACTACTTCCAGCAGAACTTCGCCCAGGTCACCAACCCGCCCATCGACCCGATCCGCGAGGAGCTGGTGATGTCGCTGATCTCGCTCATCGGCCCGCGCCCCAACCTGCTGGGCCACGACGAGGCGGGCAGCCACATGCGGCTGGAGGTGCAGCAACCCATCCTGACCGACAAGGACATGCGGCGGATCCGGGACATCGAGGCCCATTCCGACGGCGCCTTCCGCACCGCCACCCTGGACATCACCTACCAGGCCAACGAGGGGGCGGCGGGCATGGAACCGGCCCTGGATGCGCTCTGCGCCCGGGCCGAGGCCCAGGTGCGCGAGGGCATCAACATCCTCATCCTGTCCGACCGGACCGTCTCGGCGGCCCGCATCCCGATCCCGGCCCTGCTGGCCACCGCCGCGGTCCATCACCACCTGGTCCGCACCGGCCTGCGCACCGCCGCCGGGCTGGTGGTGGAAACCGGGGCCGCGCGCGAGGTACACCATTTCGCCACCCTGGCCGGCTACGGCGCCGAGGCCATCAATCCCTACCTGGCGTTCGAGACCCTGGCCGCGCTGGAGGCCGGCTACCCCGAGGGGGTGGACGTGGCCGAGGCCCAGCGCCGCTACATCAAGGCCATCGGCAAGGGCCTGCTCAAGGTGATGTCCAAGATGGGCATCTCCACCTACCAGTCCTATTGCGGCGCCCAGATCTTCGACGCCGTGGGCCTGAGCAGCGCCTTCGTCGAGCGCTACTTCCCCGGTACCGCGACCCGGGTGGAAGGGGTCGGCCTGGCGGAGATCGCCGCCGAGGCGGTGCGCTGGCACTGCGACGCCTGGGGCGACGCCCTGGTCTACCGCGATGCCCTGGACGTGGGGGGCGACTACGCCTTCCGTATCCGCGGCGAGGACCATGCCTGGACCCCGGAGACCATCGCCCACCTGCAGCATGCGGTGCGCCGCAACGATGCCAAGACCTACCGCGAGTTCACCCGCCTGATCAACGAGCAGAACGAGCGCCTGCTCACCCTGCGCGGGCTGTTCGAGCTGCGGCGGGCACCGCAGCCGGTGCCGCTGGACGAGGTGGAACCGGCCAGCGAGATCGTCAAGCGCTTCGCCACCGGGGCCATGTCCTTCGGTTCCATCTCCTGGGAGGCGCACACCACCCTGGCCATCGCCATGAACCGTATCGGCGGCAAGTCCAACACCGGCGAGGGCGGCGAGGAGCGCGACCGCTTCCAACCCCTGCCCAACGGGGATTCCATGCGCTCGGCCATCAAGCAGGTGGCCTCCGGCCGGTTCGGGGTCACCACCGAGTACCTGGTCAACGCCGACGACATCCAGATCAAGATGGCCCAGGGCGCCAAGCCCGGCGAGGGCGGTCAGCTGCCCGGGCACAAGGTCAACGAGTGGATCGCGCGGGTGCGCCACTCGACCCCCGGCGTCGGGCTGATCTCGCCCCCACCCCACCACGACATCTATTCCATCGAGGACTTGGCGCAGCTCATCTACGACCTGAAGAACGTCAATCCCCGGGCGCGCATCAGCGTCAAGCTGGTATCCGAGGTGGGCGTGGGCACCGTGGCCGCCGGTGTGGCCAAGGCCCATGCCGACCATGTCACCATCGCCGGCTACGACGGCGGTACCGGGGCCAGCCCGCTGACCTCCATCAAGCACGCCGGCAGCCCCTGGGAGATCGGCCTGGCCGAGACCCAGCAGACCCTGGTCCTCAACCGGCTGCGCGGCCGCATCGCGGTCCAGGTGGACGGCGGCCTGCGCACCGGCCGCGACGTGGTCATCGGGGCCCTGCTGGGGGCCGACGAGTTCGGCTTCGCCACCGCCCCGCTGATCGCCGAGGGCTGCATCATGATGCGCAAGTGCCACCTCAATACCTGCCCGGTGGGGGTGGCGACCCAGGATCCGGAACTGCGCAAGCGCTTCCGCGGCAAGCCGGAGCACGTCATCAACTATTTCTTCTTCGTCGCCGAGGAGGTGCGCGAGCTGATGTCCCAGCTGGGCTTCCGCCGCTTCGAGGAGATGATCGGCCGCATGGACCGGCTGGACACGCGCCGCGCCATCGAGCACTGGAAGGCGCGCGGACTGGACTTCTCCCGCATCCTGCACCAGCCGCAGACCGGGCCCGGGGTGGCGGTGTACAACTGCGAAGCCCAGGACCATGGCCTGGACAAGGCCCTGGACCGCACCCTGATCGAACAGGCGGCCCCGGCCCTGGAACGCGGCGAGCCGGTGGTCATCGAGACCCGGGTGCGTAACGTGGACCGCACCCTGGGCGCCATGCTCTCCGGCCGGGTGGCGGAACGCTACGGCCACGAGGGCCTGCCGGACAACAGCATCCATATCAAGGCCCGCGGCATCGGCGGCCAGAGCTTCGGCGCCTTCCTCGCCCACGGCGTGACCCTGGAACTGGCCGGCGAGGCCAACGACTACGTGGGCAAGGGCCTGTCCGGCGGCCGCATCGTCATCTATCCCCCGCCGGACAGCCCCATCGTGCCGGAGGACAACATCATCGTCGGCAACACCGTGCTCTACGGCGCCATCAGCGGCGAGTGCTATTTCCGCGGCGTGGCCGGGGAACGCTTCGCCGTGCGCAACTCCGGCGCCATCGCCGTGGTGGAGGGGGTCGGCGATCACGGCTGCGAGTACATGACCGGCGGCGTGGTGGTGGTGCTGGGTCCCACCGGCCGCAACTTCGCCGCCGGCATGAGCGGCGGCATCGCCTACGTGCTGGATGGCGAGGGCGACTTCGAGCGCCGCTGCAACCTGGCCATGGTGGAGCTGGAGCCGGTGCCGGAGGAGGACGCGCTGCTGGAGGAGACGGAACACGAGGGCGGCGACCTGGAGACCCACGGCCGGGTGGACATCAGCAGCGACATGACCCGCTTCGATGCGCGCCGGCTGCGCGGCCTGATCGAGAAACACCTGGAATACACCGGCAGCCAGCGGGCGCGGGAGATCCTGGATCACTGGGACCGCTACCTGGGCCGCTTCGTCAAGGTGATGCCGGTGGACTACCGCCGCGCACTGGAGGAGATGAAGGCGTCGCAACAGGCCGTGATGACGGCCGCGGAAGGAGGCAACTGAGGCCATGGGCAAACCCACCGGCTTTCTCGAATACCCCCGCCGGGACCGCATCTACCAGCCGGTCGAGGAGCGGGTCCGCCACTGGTCGGAGTTCGTGCTGCCGCTGGCGGAACAGGAGCTCCGCACCCAGGGTGCGCGCTGCATGGACTGCGGCATTCCCTTCTGCCACGACGGCTGCCCGGTGCACAACCTGATCCCGGACTGGAACGACCTGGTCTACCGCGGGCGCTGGCGCCGCGCCAGCGAGGTGCTGCACAGCACCAACAACTTCCCCGAGTTCACCGGCCGCATCTGTCCCGCCCCTTGCGAGGCGGCCTGCACCCTCAACATCGAGGACGTGCCGGTGACCATCAAGACCATCGAGTGCAGCATCGTCGACCGGGCCTGGGACGAGGGCTGGATCCAGCCGCAGCCGGCGGCGAAACCCAGCGGCCACCGGGTGGCGGTGGTGGGCTCGGGGCCGGCGGGCCTGGCCTGTGCCCAGCAGCTCGCCCGGGCCGGACACGAGGTCAGCCTGTACGAGAAGAACGCGCGCCTCGGCGGGCTGTTGCGCTACGGCATCCCGGATTTCAAGCTCGACAAGTCGGTCATCGACCGCCGGCTGGAACAGCTGGCGGCGGAGGGCGTGCGCTTCGTGCCCAACACCCGCGTGGGCGTGGACCTGCCGGCCCGCCAGCTGCTGGACGAGTTCGATGCCGTGGTGCTCGCCGGCGGCTCCGAGGCCCCGCGCGACCTGCCGGTACCCGGCCGTGAACTCGCCGGCATCCACTTCGCCATGGAATTCCTCACCCAGCAGAATCGCCGGGTGGCGGGGGAACGGATCCCCGAGGCCGAGGCCATCCTCGCCACCGGCCGCAAGGTGGTGGTCATCGGCGGCGGCGACACGGGATCCGACTGCATCGGCACCTCCACCCGCCAGGGCGCGGCCAGCATCACCCAGCTGGAGATCCTGCCGCGACCGCCGGAGAAGGAGGACAAGGACACCACCTGGCCGCACTGGCCCAACCGGCTGCGCACCTCCAGCTCCCACGAGGAGGGGGCGCAGCGGGAATGGTCGGTGGCCACCAAGCGTTTCGAGGGCGAGAACGGCCGGGTCACCCGGCTGGTGGCGGTGCGGGTGGAATGGGCGCGCGACGACCAGGGCAACTGGCAGATGCAGGAGGTGCCGGACAGCGAGTTCAGCATCGAGGCGGACCTGGTGTTGCTGGCCATGGGCTTCGTCCACCCGGTGCACGAGGGCATGTTGCAGGAACTGGGCGTGGCCCTGGACCCACGCGGCAACGTGGCGGCGGACACCCGCCGTTACCAGACCTCGATTCCCAAGGTGTTCGCCGCGGGCGACATGCGCCGCGGGCAATCCCTGGTGGTGCGGGCCATCAACGAGGGCCGCGAGTGCGCCCAGGCGGTGGACCGCTTCCTCAGGCAGGACGAGGCCGCCGGGGATCCCTGCCGCCAGGCGGGCTGAACGGGTGCCCAGACTCCATTCACTCACCAGGGTGCGTCCGACCCGGGGGCGCCCTTCCGGACGATGCCGATGACCGAACTCGAGAACGATCGCCTGCTGCGTGCCCTCTGCCGCCAGCCCGTGGACGTCACCCCCGTATGGATGATGCGCCAGGCCGGGCGCTACCTGCCGGAATACCGCGCCACCCGCGAGCGCGCGGGCGACTTCCTCAGCCTGTGCAAGAACCCGGAACTGGCCTGCGAGGTCACCCTGCAACCGGTGGAACGATTCCCTCTGGATGCCGCCATCCTGTTCTCGGACATCCTCACGGTGCCCGACGCCATGGGCCTGGGGCTCTACTTCGAGGCCGGCGAGGGACCCCGGTTCCAGCACCCGGTGCGCGACGAGCGGGACGTGGAACGGTTGCCGGTACCGGACCCGGAGGCGGAACTGGGCTATGTCATGGCCGCGGTGCGTACCATCCGCGCCGCCCTGGCCGGCCGGGTGCCGTTGCTGGGCTTCTCCGGCAGCCCCTGGACCCTGGCCACCTACATGGTGGAGGGAGGTTCCAGCCAGACCTTCCGCCGCTCCAAGCGCATGCTCTACGAGCGCCCGGACCTGATGCATCGCCTGCTGGACAAGGTGACCCGGGCCGTCATCGCCTACCTCGATGCCCAGATCGCGGCCGGGGCCCAGGCCATCATGGTGTTCGACACCTGGGGTGGCGCGCTCAGCACGCGCGCCTTCCGCGAATTCTCCCTGGCCTACCTGGAACGCATCGTCGCGGGGCTCACCCGCGAGGCCGAGGGCCGCCGGGTACCCGTGATCCTGTTCACCAAGGGCGGGGGGCTGTGGCTGGAGGACCTGGCCGCCACCGGGGCCGATGCCCTGGGCCTGGACTGGAGCACCGACATCGGCCAGGCCCGCCACCGGGTGGGCGACCGGGTAGCGCTCCAGGGCAACCTGGATCCCAGCGTGCTCTATGCCTCACCGGCGCACATCCGGGAGCAGGTGGCCCTGGTGCTGGACGACTATGGCCCCGGCAGCGGCCACGTGTTCAACCTGGGCCACGGCATCCATCCCGAGGTGGACCCGGAGCACGCCGCGGCCATGATCGAGGCCGTCCACGACCTCAGCCGCCGCTACCACGCCTGAGCCGCTCAGGCGGCCCGGGCGGTGGCCCGGCGCAGCAGCAGGTAACCCAGCACCCCCGACAGCAGGGAGCCGCCCAGGATGGCCAGCTTGTCCGTGTACTGGAACAGGCGATCGTCGGTGAAGGCCAGGGTGTCGATGAACAGGCTCATGGTGAAGCCGATGCCGGTGAGCACGCTCACGCCGTAGAAGGCCAGCCAGCCGCTGCCCTCCGGCAGCCGCGCCAGTCCCAGGCGGATGGCCAGCCAGCCGAAACCGAACACGCCCAGCTGCTTGCCCAGGAACAGCCCCAGCAGGATACCCAGGGGCACCGCCTCCACCATCTGGGCCGGGGCGATGCCGGCCAGGTCCACCCCCGCATTGACGAAGGCGAACAGGGGGAGGATGAGAAAGGCCACCCAGGGATGCAGGTCGTGCTCCAGCGCCAGTGCCGGCGAATGGCCGCCGGCGGCCGGGCGCAGGGGGATGGTGAAGGCCAGCGCCACCCCGGCCAGGGTGGCATGCACCCCCGACTTGAGCACGCTGATCCAGAGCAGGATGCCCAGCAGCACATAGGCCGCCCGCCGCACCACCCCCAGCCGGTTGAGCAGCGCCAGCACCCCCAGGGTCGCCAGGGCCACCAGCATGGAGGTCAGGGACAGGTCGGCGGTATAGAACAGGGCGATGATGACGATGGCACCGAGGTCGTCGATGATGGCCAGTGCCATGAGAAACACCTTGAGCGACACCGGCACCCCGGGCAGCAACGACAGCACCCCGAGGGCGAAGGCGATGTCCGTGGCGGTGGGGATGGCCCAGCCGCGCAGGGCCACGGGGTCGGCATGGTTGCAGGCGGCATAGATCAGGGCCGGCACCAGCATGCCCCCGAGGGCGGCGATGCCGGGCAGCGCCATCCGGCGCAGGGAGGACAGCTGTCCCTCCAGCACCTCGCGCTTGACCTCCAGCCCCACCAGCAGGAAGAAGACCGCCATCAGGCCATCGTTGATCCAGTGGTAGAGGCTCTTGTCCAGGGCCAGGGCGCCCACCTGGATCCGCAGGGGCAGGTGCAGGAAGGCATCGTACAGGGGCGCCAGGGGACTGTTCTTGAGGACCAGGGCCACCAGCGTCACCAGCATCAGCAGCACGCCGGCCGCACTCTCCTCGTGGATGAACTCCTCCAGTATCTTCAAGCCGCTCTCCCTGCCGCTCATCGAACCGGTGCCGCCACCTTCGCCGCCCGCGCCCGCGGCCTGCCCCTCAACCGCGGGTGGCCGCCAGCAGCTGCTCGCACATGGCCAGCGCCTGGCCCAGGTAGCCACCACCGAACAGGTTGAGATGATTCAGGATGTGGTAGAGGTTGTAAAGGGTGCGCCGCAGCGCGTAACCCGGTTCCAGGGGCCAGGCGGCGCGGTACGCGGCCTGGAACTCGGCCCCGAACCCGCCGAACAGCTCGGTCATGGCCAGGTCGGCCTCGCGGTCGCCGTAGTAGACCGCCGGGTCGAAGATCACCGGGGTGCCGTCCTCCAGCACCCCCTGGTTGCCGGACCAGAGATCACCGTGCAGCAGGGACGGCCGGGGCCGGTGTCCCGCGAGCAGGGCGGGCACCCGTTCCATGACCGCCTCGCCCAGGCGCTGCAGTTCGCCGCCATGGCCATTGCGGGCCGCCAGCGCCAGCTGGTGTCCCAGCCGGTGCTCGCGCCAGAAGTCGGGCCAGTCGTCCGTCCAGGGATTGGGCTGGGGTGTGGCGCCGATGGTGTTGTCCCGGTGCCAGCCGAAGCGCGCCGCCGTGGCCCGGTGCATGGCCGCCAGCCCCTCCCCCAGCCGCGCCATGGCCCCGCGGCCGCCGTGACCGAAGGGCAGGTACTCCAGCGCCAGCCAGGCCTGGTCCCCGGCGACACCCCGGGCCAGCGGCCGCGGCGCGCGCAGGGTGCCGGTCTCGAGGATGGCCTCCAGGCCGGCGGCCTCGGCCGCGAACATGTCCAGCCGGTCGGCCTGGTTGAGCTTGACGAAGAAGGCCTCGCCACTGGCCGCATCCTCCACCCGGAAGGCCCGGTTGATGCAGCCGCCGCCCAGGGTCCGGGGCGCCCGCAGCGCCAGCCGCCGACCCAGGCAGCGGCCCAGCTCTTCCCCGATGGCGTGCCACAGGTCCATGGAGGGAGCCGGAGGCAGGCTCAGTCGAGCCAGGCCAGGCGGTCGTGGATGGGGCTGTGGCGCGGAAAGTGGGCCAGCAGGAATTCCATCTGGTCGGCCAGCACCCGCCGGCCCTGGAGGTAGATGTACTCGGCCCGGCTGGGGGTGAACGGCAGCGCCAGCAGCTCCATGCCCGCCTCCTCCGGCCGGCGCCCGGCCTTGTGGTTGTTGCAGCGCTTGCAGGCGGTCACCACGTTGTTCCAGTCGTCCACGCCGTCCTGGGACAGGGGGGTGACATGATCCCGCGACAACTCGCTGGCCCGGAAGCGGTTGCCGCAGTACAGGCACAGGTAGGCATCGCGCCGAAACAGGGTCAGGTTGTTCAGCGGCGGCACGTAGCCGCCGTAGTCGTGGTGGGCACCAGGGCGATGGCCGTGGGTGGCGATGATGGAGTTGAGCTCGATGAGGCTCCGGCGGCCGGTCCTGGCGTTGATGCCGCCATGGATACGGTACAGGCGGCTGCCACAGGCATAGGCCACCTGGCCCAGGTGATACAGGCGGACGGCCTCCCGGTAATCGACCCATTCCAGGGGCATGCCGGCCGCATCGGTTCTCAGGATCTGATGCGCTGCCTCGAACATCCCGCCTCCCGGATGCTTGACCGCTCCATTGTATGCCAGGATGCCGGTCGGGGGTAAGGGTGGTGAGGCGTGAGGGGACCCCGTCATTCCCGTATTTCCCACCCGTCATTCCCGCGCAGGCGGGAATCCATCGTCACGCGACCACCGGCGCTCAGGAATTATGAGCCACCGAATCACACGGAATGACACGGAAGAAGGGTGAGGCAGCGGGATCCTGCCGGCGGCGACTTGGGTGCAGCCGAGCAGCACAAGGACCGGCGCGAAGCAAGCGAGGGCTGTCTGAGCCCCGCCAGGAGCCTGTCCGAGCAGCGCAGGGCACCCGCAGGGCAAGCCCCCGGAGCCGCAGGCAGGATACCGCTGGCGAACCCGCCACGCCCATGATGCGCACTACGGGGTATCACACTCATGGCGTATTCGTGGCACCCGTAGGTTGGGCAAAGCGAGCGCAGCGAGCGTGCCCAACAACGGCCTGCCACCACCATCCGCAACGGTGGTAACCATACAATTCCGTGTGGGTCCGTGGCTCATACCACTGACGCGCACGGCCCTTCGAGCCTTTGCGCATCCCACCCCTCACTTCCACGGCTGCTGAAGGCCGACCGGGGGAGGCGGCGGGATCATTTTCCCATTCTGTGAACCCGGTCTACCCACCCATCTGCCGATTCGTTATGATTACGGCCTTTTCAATCAGGCCAGTACGTGCCATCCGACCCTGTATGTGCACAGATCCACGGCAGGCCCCGTGCCGCTGCCCGCCAGGATCCCTCGACGGAGAAGAACACAACATGACATTTACCGTGGCTGTTCCCAACGAAACGGCGACCGGAGAGCGGCGAGTCGCCCTGGACCCCGCCACCGCCGAACGCCTGGCGCGGCTGGGTGCCGACATCCGCATGGAACAGGGTGCCGGCCGCAGCGCCTTCTACCCGGACGACGTCTACCAGGGCGTCCGCATCCTGTCAGACCGCAGCAAACTGCTGGGCGAGGCCGACCTGGTGATGACCGTCCAGCCGCCGGCGCTCGACGACATCCGGTCGTTGAAGGAAGGCGCCATCCTGGTGGGCATGCTCGCGCCCTATCGTGACGACGACCGCATCCGCCTGCTGGCCGAACGCCGCATCACCAGCTTCGCCATGGAACTGCTGCCGCGCATCTCGCGCGCCCAGAGCATGGACGTGCTGTCGTCCCAGGCCTCGGTGGCCGGCTACAAGGCCACCCTCATCGCCGCCGAACACACCGCCCGCTTCTTTCCCATGCTCACCACCGCCGCCGGCACCATCCGCCCGGCCAAGGTGCTGGTGATCGGGGCCGGCGTCGCCGGCCTCCAGGCCATCGCCACCGCCAAGCGCCTGGGGGCCATGGTGGAGGCCTACGACGTCCGCTCCGCCACCAAGGAACAGGTGGAATCGCTCGGCGCCAAGTTCGTCGACACCGGCGTCAAGGCGGAAGGCGAAGGCGGCTATGCCCGCGAGCTCACGGAGGAGGAGAAACAGCAGCAGCAGGAGGTGCTGGCGCGCCACATCGCCCAGTCCGACGCCGTCATCACCACCGCCGCCATTCCCGGCCGGCCGGCACCGCGCATCATCCCGGCGGCCATGGTGGACGACATGAAGCCCGGCGCGGTGATCGTCGACCTGGCGGCCGAGACCGGCGGCAACTGCGAACTGACCCGCCCCGGCGAACGCATCGAGACCGAGGGTGGCGTCATCCTGGTGGGCCCGGTCAACGTGCCCAGCATGCTGGCGGTGCATGCCAGCGAAATGTATGCCCGCAACCTCCTCAACTTCATCGGCCTCATGGTGAAGGATGGCGCCATCGCCATCGACTGGGACGACGAGATCCTGGCCAAGAGCGTGCTCACCCACGACGGCGAAATCAAGCACGGGCCTACCCGCGAGCGGCTGCAAGGAGAAACCTCATGATCGAAGGATTCACGGCACTCTACATCTTCATGCTCGCAGCCTTCACCGGCTACGAGGTGATCTCGCGGGTCCCGGTCATCCTGCACACACCGTTGATGTCCGGCTCCAACTTCGTCCACGGCATCGTGCTGGTGGGCGCCATGGTCGCCATGGGCCATGCCGAGACCGGCATCGAGCAGGTCATCGGCTTCGTCGGCGTGCTGCTGGCGGCGGTCAACGCCGTGGGCGGTTACGTGGTCACCGAGCGCATGCTCGAGATGTTCAAGAGCAGCAAGGAGGACCGCGGATGAACACCCTGATCCAGACCAGCTACTTCGTCGCCGCGGTCCTGTTCATCCTGGGCCTGAAGCGCATGAGTTCGCCGGTCACCGCGCGCGGCGGCATCGTCTGGGCCGGCGCCGGCATGCTGGTGGCCACCCTCATCACCTTCCTCACCCCGGGCATGACGAACTTCGCGCTCATCATCGTCGCCATCCTGGTCGGCGGTGCCCTGGCCTGGTACAGCGGGCGCAAGGTGGCCATGACCGACATGCCGCAGATGATCGCCATCTACAATGGCATGGGCGGCGGCGCGGCGGCGGCCATCGCCGCCATCGAGCTGGTGAAGGGCGATGTGCCCTCGCAGGCCTTCCTCAGCCTGGGGGTGCTGGGCGCCTTCATCGGCTCGGTGGCCTTCGCCGGCTCCAGCATTGCCTTCGCCAAGCTGCAGGGACTGATGAAGCGCTCGGTCATCTTCCCCGGCCAGCAGATCATCAACCTGCTGTTCTTCGCCGGCGCCCTGGGCTGCGGCGCCCTGCTCATCCTGCAGTCCCAGCCGGCACCCCTGGTGCTGCCGGCCTTCTTCGCCCTGTCCCTGGCCTTCGGCGTCCTCATGACCCTGCCCATCGGCGGCGCCGACATGCCGGTGGTCATCTCGCTGTACAACGCCTTCACCGGCCTGGCGGTGGCCTTCGAGGGCTTCGTGCTGGGCAACGCCGCCATGATCATCGCCGGTACGGTGGTGGGCTCCGCCGGCACCCTGCTGACCCAGCTCATGGCCAAGGCCATGAACCGGCCGCTGTCCAACGTGCTGTTCAGCGGCTTCGGCGCCCATGGCGGGGCCGCGGCCGAGGCCACCGAGGGCACCATGCACGAGATCGACAGCACCGATGCCGCCATTCTCATGGCCTATGCCAGCAAGGTGATCATCGTGCCCGGCTACGGCATGGCAGTGGCCCAGGCCCAGCACAAGATCTGGGAACTGACCGAGCTGCTGGAGGAACGCGGTGTCGAGGTGAAGTTCGCCATCCACCCGGTGGCGGGCCGTATGCCGGGCCACATGAACGTGCTGCTGGCCGAGGCCGGCGTACCCTACGACAAGATCTTCGACCTGGAGGAGATCAACGCCGAGTTCCCCCAGGCCGACGTGGCCCTGGTCATCGGCGCCAACGACGTGGTCAACCCGGCGGCACGGGAGAACCCGGACAGCCCCATTTATGGCATGCCCATCCTGGACGTGGACAAGGCGCAGAACGTCATCGTCATCAAGCGGGGCAAGGGGACCGGTTTCTCGGGCCTGCAGAACGAGCTGTTCTTCCGCGACAACACCCGGATGCTCTACGGCGATGCCCAGAAGGCGGCCGGCGAGCTGATCGGCAACGTGAAGCAGCTCTGAGGCGTGGATTCCCGCCTGCGCGGGAATGACGATCCTCCTGGGCCGCGGTGGTAGCGTCACGATGGATTCCCGCCTGCGCGGGAATGACGGTTCTCTCATGCGCCTGCGCGGGAAGGACAGGGGACCCCTCACTGATGCGCACGGCCAATGATGCGCACGGCCCTTCGGGCCTTTGCGCATCCTACGCATCACGCCTCAGGCGCGCATCAGCACCGTAGGTTGGGCAAAGCGAGCGCAGCGAGCGTGCCCAACAATTAGGATGGCATCCACCCGCAACGGTGACATGCCATGATGCGCACGGCCAATGATGCGCACGGCCCTTCGGGCCTTTGCGCATCCTACGGGGCCTTTGCGCATCCTACGCATCACGCCTCAGGCGCGCATCAGCGCCGGTGGGGGCGCGGCTGGCGCAGGAACCGGCGGCGCTCACGCGGCGTCATGCGCCGCCAGCGCTCGCGCAGGGCACGACGCCGCGCCGGCGGCAGCCGCTTGAACCAACGATAACGCTCCCGGATCAGGCGCCGCTTCTCCGGCGGCAGGCTGAGGAACCGCAGATAACGCTTGCGGATACGGGCACGCTGGGCCGGGCTCAGCTTCTTCCAGCGCCGGAACCGCGCCCGTACCCGCCGGCGCTGTTCCGGCGTCATCCGCAACCAGCGATCCGCCCCCCGCTGCAGGCGCGCCTGGCGCTCCGGCGGCATCCGTGCCCAGCGTTCGTGGAAGGGTGCCAACACCCGCTGCTCTGCCGGGCTCAGCCGGTCCCAGGCGAGGCCCCCGGCCGACCCTTCGTCCGCCCAGGCGCCCGCGACACCACCCAGCAGCAGCACCGCCAGCAACAGTCTCGGCAAGATTTCAGCGTGTCTCATCCGTACCACCCGTCGTTGTCCGCTCCGCTTCCGCATCCCGGTGGCCAGTCTCCACCCCGGGTTCGGCATGGGTGCCCAGCTGCCGGTCCAGCCAGGCCTGACCCTCGTCCCCGCCCCACTCGCCCAGGAACTCGATCAGCCCCGGATCGGGCGCCCCGGCCGCTGACTGCCCCTCGTCCCCCGCCCGCACCGGCGACGCCAGCACCAGCGCCAGGACGACGGCGAGCCAGGGGCGGGAACATTCAACCGGTCTCATGGGACACAACCAGCCACTGGTAGAAATCCAGGTCCTCGTAGAAATCCAGCCCCTCCCCGGCCCCCAGCACCTCCAGATCCTGCAACCCCGTCTCCGGCAGCACCGCCTGCCGGCCATGGAGCCAGAGCCCCAAGGCCAGCACCAGGCTCATGGCCAGCGCCAGCGCCGGCCCCCAATGACGCTGCTGCCGCGGCGCCTCCAGCGCCCGGGTCCGGGCCTGCCGCAGACGCCGCAGGGTGGCGGCATCCAGGCCGGCCGCCGCCCGGTCCAGCTGCTCCACGGCCTGGCGCCGCACTGTCTCATCCGAGGTTTTCATGGATGCCCTCTCGTTCCAGCCGTTGCCGCAGGCGCGCCAGGGCCCGGGACAGGTGGGTCTTGACGCTGCCCTGCGAGCAGCCCATGGCCGCCGCCGTGGCCGCCACGTCCAGCCCCTCCCACACCCGCAACAGGAACACCTGCTGCTGGCGCAGGGGCAGGCGCTCCAGGGCGGACAGGATCTGTTCGCCAGCCTCGCGGCGGGCCAGCTCGCGCAGCGGCTCCGGGCTGGCCGGGTCGGCCACCCGTTCCCAGGGCGGCGCGCCCCCGTCCTCGTCCGCCCCATCCGCCGGCGCGCGGCCGAACCAGCCGCCCCAGAGGCGGCGCACCCGCCGACGCCGATGCCAGTCACGGATGCGGTGCTGCAGGATGCGATGGAACAACGGTGCCCATTCGGCCTGGGGGCGGTCCGCGTAGCGCTGCACCAGCCTGAGCATGGCATCCTGCACGATGTCCAGGGCCTCCTCGCCGTCACCGGTGGCCAGCCGCGCCATGGTATAGGCGCGCCGTTCCACCGCGGCCAGAAACCGATCCAGCGCAAGGCGATTGTCCAGGACTGCCCCCCCTTCGGTCCGCGCCCGGGTCGCCCGGCGGCCCCAGCCGCCGGGCGCCATGCCCGTCACTGCTTGTACGCCGGCACCGTTCAATGGTCAAGTCGATGCTCGATCCGGTCCCCGAGGCGGTCCAGGCGCCGCTCGATGCGGTCCCCACGCCGATCGAGGCGGCGTTCGATGCGGTCGCCGCGCACGTCCAAACGATGTTCGATGCGATCCCCCTTGCGGTCCAACCGCCGGGCCAGGCGATAATGCCCGTGGGCCGCTGCCTGCCGGGCACGACGGTCCAGGCGCCGGTCGATACGCTCACCGCGCCGGTCCAGGCGGCGGTCGATACGTTCGCCACGCCGGTCGAGCCGGTGATCGATCCGCTCGCCGCGCACGTCCAGGCGATGATTGATACGATGGCCGAGATTGCCGGCCTGGGCCGTACCCACGACCCCCAGGGACAACAGCAGGACAGTGACAGCAGATACCTTGTTCATGGCAGGATTCCCCTTGATTGCGGTTGATGAGGCAGGACGGTTTCTTCCCGTTCCTGCCTGTTACAACGCACTGCCCGGCCCGGGGTTGACAGGGGATGCGCACCGGTGGGGCCATGGGTACCTCGGGTCACATTTATTCACATGGGCGCAAGGCCCGGGATGGCCGGGCCACTAACCGCCCGATTCAGCGGCCATTTTTGGGTATGCTCAAATTTCACTTTTCGTTTCAATGACCTACGATGTGGCCAATTTTTCACCAATGAACGAAAACAACGAAAAACAGGGGCCGCTAGCCCGCTTGCACCCTGCTCATCCACAAACTTATCCACAGCTTTTGTGGATAAGAAAAATCCTTTTTGCTGGCCGAAGGTTATCCGTCCAAGCTGAGAATGGGCGGAAAAAACCGCGCGGAACCTGCGGGTCCACGCGGGCCGCCGCAGCCCGCTGAACCGCCCATGAAGGATCCCGTCCTGCGCATTGCGGTCCCCTGTCCCCTGCCGGAACCACTGGACTACCTGCCGCCCCCCGCCACGGGGCCCGCGGACTGGTCCCCCGGGGTGCGGGTCCGGGTGCCCTTCCGCGGCGGTGAACGGGTCGGCCTGCTGCTGGGTCTCGCCCCGGACAGTGCCCTGCCACGGCGGCGGCTGCGCCGGGCCATCGCCCTGCTGGATCCCGAACCCATCCTGGACGATGCGGGACGGGCGCTGATCCAGTGGGCCGCCGGCTACTACCACCACCCGGTGGGCGAGGTGGCCGCGGCCGCGCTGCCGGCGGCGGCGCGGCAGGGGCGGCCGCTGCGGGCCGTGCGCCCGCGCCACTGGCGCCTCACCACCCGGGCGCCCGCCCCCGACGAGGTGCCGGCCCGGGCCCGCCGCCAGCGGCGGGTGCTGGCGGCCCTGGCCGATGCCGGCCCGGAGGGCCTGGCGGCCGCCGTGCTGGGGGTGGAGCGGCGGGTGCTGGACAACCTGCAGG
>JALWSQ010000155.1 GCA_026993645.1 Thiohalobacter sp. | reverse complement strand
ATTCGTTGCTCAGCAGATGGGCCACAAAACAACCGAGATGATCATGCGTCATTACGGCCGCTGGGTTGAACAGGGCGAGCAGAAACAGCAACACGTCTTCGTCTCAGGCTTTGGCCAGAGCGCGAAAGCGGGTAACCCGGAAAAAGCACCTCTTCAACGGAGCAGATCGACCAATCCGAGTCACCCAGTAGGATGAAGCCCCCGTCTGGGGCGATCAGCGCAAAATATGGAGCCTCTGTGGAGCGCAAGAAAACCGACCAACCCTATCATGTTGTTTTATAAGCATGTTTTTGCTAAATCGGGTGAGGTTCAAGTCCTCTCCTCGGCACCACTTATCCCCGCACCTTAACAGACCCGGGCGCGACAGGGCAACGCATTGTTCTGAAACCGCTTACCGGACCGGCACGAAGCGGGCCGGCCGTGCATGCTATACTGCGCCGGCGAACCCCGGCCAGAGCAGCGGCATTCCATCGATGGCAGCGCCCAGCGGCTTCAAGCAGACCCTCTTCACCCAGTTTGCCCGCGTGGGCAAGGCCCTGAGCAATGCCAATCGGCTGGTGCTGCTGGAATACATCGCTCAGGGGGAACGCAGCGTGGAGGAGCTGGCGCGGCTGTCCGGCCTGAGCATCGCCAACGCCTCCCAGCACTTGCAGCAGCTGCGCCATGCCGGTCTGGTCAGCAACCGCAAGGCCGGTCTCAATGTCTTCTACCGCCTCAGTGGAACCGACGTCATCGCCCTGCTGGATGCCCTGCGCCGGGTGGCACAACGCCACCTGGACGAGGTGGAGCAGCTGATCGACACCTATCTGCGGGTCAAGGACCAGCTGGAACCGGTGCCCCGTGAGGAACTGCTCAGCCGGGCCCGCGACGGGCTGGTCACGGTGCTGGACGTGCGCCCGCCCGAAGAGTACGCCGCCGGGCACCTGCCCGGCGCCATCAACATCCCGCTGGAACAGCTGGAGGAGCGCCTGGACGAGCTGGGCCCCGAACGGCAGATCGTCGCCTATTGCCGTGGGCCCCACTGCATCCTGGCCTTCGATGCCGTGGCCCGTCTGCGCCAGCAGGGGCGGGACGCCCGCCGCCTGGAGGACGGCTACCCGGAATGGCTGGAAGCCGGGCTGCCGGTGGAACGGGGGTCCCAGGGCAGCTGACCGCAGACCCGTCTGATCGCAACGAGGGCCCGACCCCGGGGGGCCAGGCCCTCGTACCCTCCTGTCTGTGTACCCGTCGCCCGATCAGATCGGTCCGATCAGCTCCGCATGCAGCCGGTGCTGGCTGAAGGTACCGATCAGATCCTGGCTGTTCATGGTTTCCGGGTCGTATTCCACCCGCATCAGGTGCGGGCGACCCTCAGTGAAAGTGGCGCATTGCACGCCGCCCATCCGTTCCAGGGAACCGATCAGTTCCCTGCGCTGTTCCTCGTCCAGCATGTCGTCGACATGCACGACGATGTCCACCCTCTGCATCCTGCCCATGATCCACCTCCTGCCGAACTGGCCGTTCGTGACCGGGCCTGACCTCCGACCCATCCGAGGTCTGCCGGACCCACTCGGTGTTTCGGTCTGGGCCGGTCCCTCTCGGACGAAAGTATAGTCGAGAAAGCGCCCACCGATGCCCGCGCCGGGGAGAAATCCAGTCGCAAAACCCCTGTATTTTCCGTTCGAGGAAAGGCTGGCACGCGCGTCATATGGAGACTACAGGCGTAAGATAATTACGCGCCATGCGCAGACCGAAGCGCAGCGCGGTCCGATCCCAGGGCGTGAAACGCGGTAGCTGGAAGAGATCGGTGGCGGGCTCTGCCGCACCGGGAGCCGTGCTCACCGCCGCGAGGAACCCGGCCCGCCGCACCATGGCCACGTGCTCCGGACCGTAATCCCGCCCCGGCCGACCGTTGGGATAGGCGAACAACCGCACCGGCCGTCCCAGCAGGGTCTCCAGTTCCTCCCGGCCGCGGCGGATCTCCCGCTCCGCCGCCGCTGGATCCAGGGCCGTCAGGATGGGATGGGTCCGGGTATGGGCCCCGATCTCCATGCCGGCCGCCGCCAATGCCCGCACGCCGGCGGGATCCAACATCAGCCCGCGATCGGCCCGGCAGCCGGCCCTTTGCTCGATATCTGCCACCACTTCGAGCCGCTGTGCCGGTGGCAGGTACTTGATGGCCGCCAGGATACGCTCGATGGCACGGCGCCGCGCGCCGGGCGAATCCAGGATCAGACGGTCGATGCCGGGCAGACCGCTGTCGAATTCCACCCGGCGGGTGCTGGAGAGTGCCGCGATCACGCGGTCGTTCCACATCACCTGGCCGTCGAGAAAGCCCGTGGCCACGAAGAAGGTCGCGGGCAACCCCAGCGACTGCAGCACCGGGAGGGCCTGGGTCAGGTTGTTGCGGTACCCGTCGTCGAAGCTGATGGCCAGGGCACGCGGTGGCAGGCT
Source organism: Thiohalobacter sp. (assembly GCA_026993645.1). Classification (GTDB taxonomy): domain Bacteria; phylum Pseudomonadota; class Gammaproteobacteria; order Thiohalobacterales; family Thiohalobacteraceae; genus JALWSQ01. Next base: position 2,376 of record JALWSQ010000155.1, on the reverse strand, counting down.
GCCCCGGCGCAATGCGCCGACCGCCTCCGCCAGCGGCAGGACATGGAACAGGCGGGACACCAGCGTCATCTGCCAGCGAAAGGTCTCCACGTCGGGAATGCCGGGAAACAGTGCCGAAGGCCGTTCCAGCACCTGATGGAACATCAGGATGGCGAGCCGCGGCCTGCCAGCGCGCGTACCGAGCCGCGCCAGCAATGTCCGCAGCAGCGGTGACAGCAGGTCAGTCGCCACCTGGGGAGACCGCCAGCCCGGGCCGGCGCGTACCAAGGCGCGGCCGACCCTGGTCCGGCGCGCCGCAGGCGCCGGTGACGAAGACATTGACCATGACGGCCATGGCCACCAGATGATAATAGAGATCGAAATAGGCCAGCCCCAGAAAGGCACCGCTCGTTGCGTAGGCCACCAGGCTGACCTGTAGCATGGCCGCCAGATCACCGGCCCAGGCCAGGTCTTTCCGGTCCAGTGCCAAACGCCGGGCCTGGCTGCAGGCGCGGAAGGTACTGATCCCCAGGGCCAGGAACAGGAACAGGCCGACGAACCCCTGCTGGGCCAGAACCTGAAAGTATATGCTGTGTGCATCCCCAGCCACGTAGGTACTGGGATCCGAGGCGATCTCCGGGATGTACTCCATGTACAGACGCCTGTCGAAGGTCTCGAACCCGCCACCCAGCAGCGGATCGTCCAGCGCCAGGCGCCACGCGAACTTCCAGACATTGATCCGGCCCATGGCGGAACGATCCTTGTGGTAGTGCTCGATGGTCTCCATGCGTTGGAACCAGTCCTGCGGCAGCATGGTGAAGGCCGTACCCAGGGTGCCGATGATGGCCACTGCCACCCACAACCGGCCGCGGCTCTTCGTCACCAACATCAGCACCACCACCGCCAGGCCGAGGAAGGCGCCGCGGGAATAGCTGCCGAGCACCGAGACCACGATCAGAGACATGGTGATCCAGAACGCGATCCGCACCCAGCGCTGCCGGGCCTGCAACTGCAGGTAGCGCATCAGGGGCAGTATCATCAGTAGTGCCAGAGCCAGCTCGTTGTTGCCCTCGATGAAGCTCTGCGGCGGACCCCACACCCGGTACTGCGCGCCCTTCAGCAGGGTGAAGATGCCGCCCTTCACCCCGTAGAAGCCGATGGACAGGGCGATGACCCACACCAACAGATCGAGCCGCTTGCGGCTATTGATCAGCAGCAGGGTGACGAGGGTCATGAGCTGGATCTTGAGGAAGCGTTCCCAGGCTGGTACCGCCAGGGCCGGCAGGTTGGCCACCGCCGTGGAGATACTGGCCCAGATGATGAACAGGATCAGGATACGCACCGGCATGGTCAGGGGGATGCGCTTGGGCTCCTTGGAGTAGAGCAGGCCAACCAGGGTGGCGATGCCGATCACCTCGGCGAAGGGAAAACTGTAGGCCAGGCCCCAGGTGAGCCGGTGCGGGTTCATGTAGCTGATCCAGGACCAGAGCAGTACGCCCAGGTAGGGCTGCACGACCACGTAGGGCACCATGCCGAACACGAACATGATGAGCAACAGAGATCGCATGGTCTTCTCCCGCCCTCCCTACCAGGGCAACGGGCGCCCGACCAGGGTCTCGGTCAGGCGCAGATCCTCCTCGAACAACGGCCGCAGCCGGTCTCGCTCCGCAGCGCTCACGCGCGGGGCTGGCGCCGCCGACGCGTGCTGCCGCAACCGTTCGCCCAAGGGCGTGGCCCGGACCCAGTGTACCAGCCGGGCCAGTCCGAGCCCGTAGAGCAGGCGCTGGGTACGAGGAAACATGACCTGGTTGAACCGCTTCTCCACCACGCCCGGCACGAACGCGGGATCCACCCCGATGAATTCATACACCTTCTGCACCATGGCCAGCGGCGCCTGCAGGATGTCCTCGTACAGGAAGATCAGGATGCGATCGGAACCGAAGCGCTGGTAGACCGGCGCCAGGTGGCGGTGATAACGGCCCATGTCCACCAGCGCCGGATCCCGGCGGCAGGCCTCCAGGAAACTCAGCCCAGGGTACTGGTCGCGGAAGATACGGTAGGCGGAGAAGGCCCGGTCCACAGGGTCACGCAACACCACGATCAACCGGACGTCGGGCAACAGCGCCTGGATCCGGTCCATGGCCTCCGGGTGGTAGAGGTAGTCCGGGCAAATCTCGCCGCGCAGGGCCGTGGCCGGGCAATGGTCGAAATGCCCCAGGTACCAGTCGAGTCCGCGGTCGTAGTTGACGTAGAAGAAATGGGTCTCCTTGGGCTGCGACATGCAGACCTCCGGGTGTTCCGCCAGGCAGTTGTGCAGCCAGGTGGTCCCTGCCCGCTGCACCCCGATGCCAAGAAATACCGGTAACCGCCCGTCCTTCATTCTGCCTTGCCCCCGCC
>JALWSQ010000154.1 GCA_026993645.1 Thiohalobacter sp. | reverse complement strand
AGCAGAAGCAGGGTGGCCGGCTCCGGCACCGCCGCCGGGCTGGCGCTCGCCTGGAGGGTGACGCGGTAGAAGTCGACGTGGGCGGTGCCGACGACCGCGGTCAGGGGACCAGGCAGGTTCGGCGGGAGCTGGGAGAGGCAGGCGGGGTCGGTGCAGACCACCTGCCCGTTGCCGTCCAGGACGCCGCCGAAAAGGCTGTAGTTCCTCGTGTCGACGAACTGCGCCACCGGCGTGCCGCTGAAGCGCACCCCCGGGTGGGCGGCGGCGAGATCGTCGAGCAGCGTCGGCAGCAGGTCCAGGAGCTGATCACGGGCGCTGCGATACTGGACCAGGTTCGAGGTGAGGAAGTCCAGGTTGTCCAGCGTCCCCAGGTCCAGCAGCGGCGCGTCCCAGGGCGAGGCGCCGGCGCCGTCGAAGAGCGGGTGGCCGTCGGCGATGGTCTGGGCGAGCTCCGCCGAGAGGGGCGTGCCCGAGGCCACCAGGTACCGGGGCGGCCCGTAGCCCGGCGGCGGCAGGAACAGGCCGGTGGCGACCCCGCAGGGCGGCGATCAGGGTCAGGAGCAGAATGGGCCGGGTCATGGCGGTGCCTCCGATTTCCCGATCGGCCCGGCGCGACCAAACTGTAAAAATTGCTGACAGTCTCCGGCGTCCCACCCCGGCCTCCATCCCACTCTCTCGTGCCGGAGAACAGCCCGGCCGATGGCATTAGGTGGGGGACCGTCGCCATAGAATGGCTGATTGTCCATTGTATTGACAATCAGCCCAACCCGGGACACGAGGTGGACCTGCTGATCGATCAGGGCACCCATCTGTCGCCGCTGGAGACGGTCGCGGGATGCTGATGGGCACGTCGCTGCGCGCCTTTGCCCATCCTACAAAACCACCGGACTTCCGTATTCAGCCAATTGTGAGACGGTTAATAAGGGACCGGGCAGGTTGGTGGGGAGCTGGGACAGGCAGGCGGGATCGGTGCAGACCACCTGCCCGTTGCCGTCCAGGACGCCGCCGAAGAGGCTGTAAGACCGCGTGTCCACGTACGCCTTCACCGGGGTGCCGCTGAAGCGCACCCCGGGTGGGTGGCGGCGAGGCCGTCGAGCAGTGTCGGCAGCAGGTCCAGGAGCTGGTCGCCGGCGCTACGATACTGGACCAGGTTCGAGGTGAGGAACGCCAGGAAGATGACCGCCGTCCTAGACCGCACTGTCCTCCTGCAAGTGGGCAAGGCCCACCGGCTTGCGCTTCCCTGCCAGCCGGATAACATGTTCGCGCGAGGCAAGGTTTGCGGAGGTTGACCGCGATGGAAGTCAAGTTCGAGGATCTGCGCGAGGCGTTCGATGCGGTGGGCGATGGTGACATGTCCGGTGCCGTCGGCTGGGTGGACCGTGAGACCGGCGAGGCAAAATTCCACCTCGGCGACTACGAGGACCCCGAGCTGGCGGAGAAGGTACCCGAGGACCTGTACGAAAACGAACGCTACCTGGTCCTGCCGACCCGGCACGAGCTGGGGCTGGGGCTGCGCCGGCTGGCGCTGGATTTCGCCCGGGAACACCTGTCGGACGAGGACAACGACCGGGTTCACGACATGTTCCGCCGTCCCGGCGCCTCCCGGCGGTTCACCGACCTGCTGGGAGACCGGGGCATGCTGCCGCAATGGTACGCGTTCCGGGACGACGCGATCGACCGCGCCCTGCGCGAATGGTACGCGCTGGCAGACGCCGAGAGCCGGTGACGCACCGGACCCGGGCTGATCCGTCCGCACCGCGAGCGGAGGCGCCCCCGCCGCCGGCGGGCATTGTACGACGCCGTTGATTACGGGATACTCTGCGCATGACCGACCTGTTCAAGGAAAAGGCCCAGGACTGGGACACCCGGGAGCTGGTGCGGCAGCTGTCCGCGGCGGTGGGCAGCGCCATGCGCGAGCGGATCCCGCTCCGCGATGACATGACGATCATGGATTTCGGCGCCGGGACCGGGCTCATCACCGGCCAGTTGGCCGACCGGGTGCGGCAGGTGGTCGCCGTGGACACCTCCCCCGCCATGCTGGAGAAGCTCCAGGCCAAGCCGGAACTCCAGGGCCGGGTGACCGCCCGGTGCCAGGACATCCTCGCCCAGCCCCTGGATCAGAAGTTCGACTGCATCGTCAGCGCCATGGCCATGCATCACGTGGAGGACACGGAACGCCTGATCCGGGTCCTGGCCGACCACCTGAAACCCGGTGGCCACCTGGCGCTGGCCGATCTCGACACCGAGGACGGCCACTTCCATCCCGAGGACGTGCAGGGCGTGTATCACCACGGCTTCGACCGGGATGCCCTGGCGGCCCTGATGGAACGCCAGGGCCTGGCGGACATCCGGTTCGTCACCGCCCACCGGGTCGAACGCGAGAACGGCGTCTACCCGGTGTTCCTGGTCACGGCCGTCAAGCCGGCCTGAGCATGGGCACCCCCAGCCATCAGGGGGATGAAACAGGCCCTGGTTCGTCGGCAATGGGATGGACGGCGGACACCTCCGAGACATAGATCCAGCCGGCCGGGCTCTGGCCGGTACGTCCGTTGTCACGAATCAGGTGGACCGCCTCGTCCACCCGCTCGCTCTCACACACCAGCTCCAGCTTGATCTCCATGGTGGTCTCGGTACCCAGCTCCAGTGAATACTGCCGTTCCCGGCCATCCAGGGCGGCCAGCATTCCCTTCACGTCGACCACCGAGATATGCTTGAATCCCGCCGCCTTGAGGGCCCGGATCACGTCCGCCGCCCGGATACGGTGGATGAATGCCTTGACTTCCTTCATTGCCCTTTCTCCCCTCGTGATTCGACCCACTGGTAGATCACCGGCAACAGCACCAGCGTCAGCAGGGTCGAGGTGATGAGCCCGCCCACCACCACCGTGGCCAGGGGCCGCTGGGTTTCGGCGCCCACCCCCTGGGACAGCAGCATGGGGATCAGGCCGAGAATGGCCACCGAGGCCGTCATGAGCACCGGCCGCAGCCGCAACTCGCAGCCCCGGCGTACCGCTTCCGCCACACTGGCCCCCTTCTCCCGCAGCTCGTTGATGAAGGAGACCAGCACGATGCCATTGAGCATGGCGACACCGAATACGGCAATGAAGCCGATGGCCGAGGGCACCGACAGGTACTGGCCACTGGCATAGAGCGCCACCAATCCACCGATGGTTGCAAAGGGTACATTGGCGATGATCAGGCTCGCGTACTTGACCGAGTTGAAGGCGGTATAGAGCAAGACGAAGATGAAGAAGATGGTCAAGGGCACGATGACGGCCAACCGCTTCAGGGCGCGCTGCTGGTTCTCGAACGCACCACCCCACTCGATCCAATACCCAGGTGGCAGCCGCACCTGCCTTGCAATCGCCGCATTCGCATCCTTGACGAAGCCGTCCACGTCCCGGCCACGCACATCCATCTGGATCACGGCGTAGCGCTGCAGTTGCTCCCGCCGGATGAACGAATATCCCTCGCTGGTCGTCACCCTGGCCACCTTCCCCAACGGCACGATGGCACCATTGGCGGCACGCAGGGGAATGGCCCGAATGGCCTGTACCGAGGACTTCGCCTCGTCCTGGATACGTGCCGTGATGTCGAACCGCTTGACACCATCGATGAGGGTCGACACCGGCTGGTTGCCGATGCCGGTACGCACCACCGTCAACACGTCGTCGGCATTGAGTCCATAACGGGCCAGTGCCGCGCGATCGACCTGGATACGGATCTGGGGCTTACCCAGGTTGGCCTCCAGGGACAGGTCGGTGATGCCCGGCACCCCCTCCAGAACATTCTTGATCTCGTGACTCAATCGGTCCAGCTCGGCCAGGTCCTGGCCATAGAGCTTGAGCGCCAGGGTTGCCCGTACCCCTGAGATCAGCTCCTCCACCCGCATCTGGATCGGTTGCGTGAAGGCGATGACCGCGGTGGGCACCACCCGCTCCAGCGTCTCCCGCATGGCATCGGCCAGTGCCTGGTCGGAACGCTGGCGCTGCGCCCGGGGAACCAGGCCGGTATAGATCTCCATGTAATTGACGTCCGCCGTCTCCCCCTTCTCCGCCCGGCCGATCATGGCCACGGTGGTGGTCACCTCGGGGAAGGCGCCCAAGGCCTTCTCGATACGCTTGGAGATGGCGATGGACTCGTCCAGCGAGGTCGAGGGGATGGAGGTGACCCGCCACATGATGGCGCCCTCCTGCAACTGCGGCATGAATTCCTTGCCCAGCAGCGGGAACAGCGCCAGGCTGCCGACCAGCAGAACCAGCGCCGCGATCACCACCGTTTTCCGATGCACCATTGACCACAGCAGCACTGGCAGATAACCCCGCTTGAGCCAGCGCACCAACAGCGTATCACGCTCCTCCTTGGGTCTGAGGATCACCGAGGCCAATACCGGGATCAGGGTCAGGGTCAGCAGCAGGGAACCGGCCATGGCGAAGCTGATGTTGTAGGCCATGGGTTTGAACAGCTTGCCCTCCAGGCCCTGCAGTGAGAACAAGGGCAGGAACACCACGATGATGATGAGGATGGCGAAGGCAACGGGGGTCGCCACCTCGCGTGCCGCTGTCAGTACCGCCGCCGCACGATCCACCGGCCGCCCCTGGGCCCGCCATTCCGCCATGATCCGGAAGGCATTCTCGGTCATGACCACGGCCCCGTCGACCATCATGCCGATGCCAATGGCGAGCCCGGCCAGGGACATCAGGTTGGCCGACAGCCCCACCTGTTTCATGAAGATGAACGCGATCAGCATGGCCATGGGCAAGGCGGCGATCACGACCACCGCGGATCGCAGTTCCCCGAGAAAAAGAAAGAGGACGATGGCCACCAGCACGGAGCCCTCGATCAGCGCCCGTTCCGCCGTGTTCACTGCCTTTCGCACCAGCTCCGTTCGCTCGTACACGGGATCGAGACTGACTCCCTTGGGTAGGGCGGCGCGGGCGATGGCGACCTTCTTCTTGACCGCCTCCACGACGTCCGCAGCGTTGGTGCCGATTCGTGACAGCGCCATGCCCAACACCACCTCCCGGCCATCACGGGTCACGGCACCGAACCGCAGGGCCGGTGCCTGCCGGATACGAGCCACGTCCGATAGATAGACCGGCGTACCATCCACGGACTTGAGCACGATACGGCCGATGTCGCGCTCTCCATGCAGCAGGCCCAACCCGCGCACCAGGTACTGCTCCGGACCCAAGTCGACGTACTGGCCACCCACCTGCTGGTTGTTGGCCTCGATGGCCGCCATCACCGTCTTGTAGTCGAGACCGTACTTGATCAGCCGCAGGGGATCTATGATCACCTGGTACTGGCGTTCCTGCCCACCCCATGACATGACATCGTCCACGCCGGGCGCCGTGCGCAGGATCAGCCGCACACTCCAATCCTGCAAGGTGCGAATATCCATGTCCGACAGCGCCCGGCCCAGCTTGTCGTCGGTCCGGTCGAGGGTATACCAGAACACCTGCCCCAGACCCGAGGTGTTGGGGCCCATCTCCGGTGTGCCATAGCCCTTGGGGATACGGCTGGAGACCTCCTGCAGCCGTTCCATCACCAGTCGCCGGGCGAAGTAGATGTCCATGTCGTCTTCGAAATAGACCGACACATACGACAAGCCGAACAGGCTCACCGAGCGGATCTCCGTGACACCCGGCAGGCCGGCCATACCCGATTCCACCGGAAAGGTGAGCAGCTGTTCCACGTCCTCGGCCGCCAGACCCGGCGACTCGGTGTAGATGTTCACCTGCACCGGGGTTACGTCCGGGAAGGCATCGATGGGAATGGTGGTCACCGCGCGCCACCCCATGAAGGCAATCACCAGGAAGGCGATCACCACCAGGAAGCGATAGCGCAGCGATGCATCGACAAGTGCATTCAACATGTCCAGGGCCTCCTAGTCGCCGTCGCCTTCGCCGAGTTGTGACTTCAACAACAGGGACTTGAGCAAGAAGGCCCCCTGTACCACCACCTCGTCACCGGCAGCCAGGCCGGCGCGGATCTCGGTCCAGCCGCCACGGGTCACCCCCGTCTCGACCGGGGTCGGCTGCAGCCGGTCGCCCTTCACCCGGAACACGTTGGGCGCACCCTGCAGTAGGAGGACGGCTTTGCTGGGCACGGCGACCCGGGCCCGCGCACCCCGCCGCCGGAGCAGGACATCGACATAATCCCCCGGATGCACGACCTCCTGCGTATTACGTACCTCGACACGAATCCCCAGGGTCCGTGTCTGTGCATCCACCCGGTGGTGGCGCTGGATCACCCGCCCCGGCAACCAGGTCTCACCGTCTCGGCTGATGCGGACGGGGGCACCCATGTCGACCTGCCCGGCCTGGTCCGGATCGAGCCTGGCCTCCACCCAGAGCAGGTGATCGTCGCTGACCTCGAACAGGACACGGCCCGGTTCCACCACCTCGCCCAGCATGAAGTCGTCGCGGATCACACGCCCGGGCAGGGAACTCACCAACATGAACCGGCCCGTGGCCCGGGAGGCATCGCCACCGGCCAGGAGCCGCCGGATCTGCGCTTCGGTCATGCCATAGGCCCGTACCCTGGCCCAGGCCTGTTGGCGCGCCACCTGGGCCGCCACGTAGCGCTTCTCCGATACCACCTTGCGACCCAACCGCCGTACACGCTGCCACTCCCGGTCGGCCTCGATCAGCGCCCCCTGTGCCTGCGCCATTTTCACGCTGGACAGCGTCACCAGCGGCTGACCCGCCGCGACCGAATCCCCGAGGCGGGCATGACGTACCAGTACCTGGGCTTGGATACGGGGCGTCACCTCGACCGTAGCGTAGCCGTTCAGCTGTACCTCGCCTGGTGCCTCGATCAGGCCGTCCAGGACCCGGGATTCGACCCTTTGGGTCCGCAGCCCGAGGGCAGTGCGCTTCTGCAAGGACATGACCAGGACACCCGTCTCACCGGTCCCACCCCGTTCGCTGCTGTCGGGGTCTCCGGCCAGAACCGGTGCCGCCATCACGGTGGCCATGATCGACAGGCCACCCCACAAAAGAATGATCAACATTCGATTCATTTCGTTTTCACTCCAGGAATTCGAGGAGCCGGCCCCCCGGTCCGGTGGGCACCGCCCATGCCGGGCAGATGGTCGAGCTGGCCACTGGAAACCAGCCAGTCGGCCCAGGCCCGCCACAACCGGCCCCGGACCTCCAATGCACTGACACGGGTGTCCAGGGTCTGGTCGAGTTGCACCAGGTAGTCCGTGGAACTGAGCTCCCCGATGCGCCACAACCGTTCCAGCAGGGTGAGACGGTTCCGGAGACTGCCCTGCCCTGACCGCTGCCAGCTGGACCAGGCCTCGCGGCCGAGCCGGTAGCGCTGAGCCGCAGCGAGGATGCGGGCCCGAACACGACGCCGGACATCGCGCAGCCGGCGTTCCGCCTCCACCCCGCGGGCAGCCGCGGTCGCCACCTCGGCACGGTAGTCGTTGCGGATGTACAGAGGGATACTCAGACTGAGACCGATCAAGCCATAGTGGTCCTGGCGCCCGCTGCGGAACGACCGTTCCTGGCCTGCGCGAAAACCCAGGGTGGGATCGGGTCGCCGCTCGCGCCGACGCAGCAACAGCTCGGAGCGGGCCACGCTGAGACGGGCCTGGGCCGCCCGAACCTCGGGTGACCCGGCGACCAGGGCATCGATGTCGATCGGATCCAGCGGTGGTAGCTCCCCGGGCAGGGCAGGCCACTGGTGGCGCGGGTTTCCGGTAATGGCCGCGAGATCCTGCCGCGCCTCCACCAGGTCTGCCGCTGTCCGGGCCCGCTCCAACCCGACCCGGGTGAAGGCCAGCCGGGCGAGATCGAGTTCGGCCTGATTCAGGTCACCGGCCGCGTGACGCTCGAGCGCCAGATCCAGGAACCGGCGCATGAGGTGGACACGCCGCTCCGCCAATGCATCCAGATCGAGATGGGTGCGATAGCGGGCCAGTGCGGCCAGCAGTTCTCCGGCCAGCTGCCGGCGACGACCGGCATACTCGGCCCGTGCCAGCGCCAGGCGGCCCGCCGCCACCCGGCCACGGCCCCCTCGCTTGTCACTCCAGTCGATGGACTGGCTCAGTGTCAGCGTACCGGTACGGGTCTCGGCCTGCTCGGCATCCAGACCCAGCTCGGGGTTGTACAGCGGGCGGTCGGCCGCCCGCATGTGCGCCTTGGCCGCCTCGACGGCTGCCTGGGCCGCCCGCAGACCCGGGTTCCGTGCCAGCGCCCGGCCCAACATTTGGGACAGGGCCGGTTCCAGCACGAGGTTGGCGGAAAGCGCCTGCGTTCCGACGCCACCAGTGACGATCAACAGCAGGAACGCAGCCGTCCGCCCGCGCCAGCGTGGCGCTGGCATCGATGACATGACCATGAAATCCAAGTCTCCCTGTTCGACGAATCCAGGCCACGCGGCCGCAACACCAGGGCGCGTGGCGGTTCAGATGTCGCAGAAAGACTCAGTTGTCGGGTGGGGGAAGTGGAGGCTCGATGTCCCGGGAACTGGCATCCTGTACCCAGGCAATCGGCATACAGGCGCCACAGGTCGCGAATGGGTGCAGGATGACGGCCGGAAACCCCGTGTAGTGGGCGCTGCCGTGGCAGCAATGGTCACAGAAGCCCTTGTCGGCCCCCTGATGCAGGCAGCCGGGATCCGCAACCGAATCCATGACGGCGGCCGCTGCGACCACGACGGCATGGCCGTCACCGATGCCGGCCTCGTCCAGGTCCGCTGCCCAGGAGAAGTTCCCGAACAGGATGAAGAAGACGAGTGACCTGGCAATGAAGTGGCGCATCACGCCGCGATCCTACCCCACCTCAGGATCGGAAGGCAACATGTACTCCATCAGGGCCGCCAGTGGCTGAAGACATAGCCGCTGGCCTTGGCCGAACGGTGACATTCGAAGCAGGCGCGACCGCCGTCGCTGGTGAGGCGCTGGGTATGGCTGTTGCCGGCAAACCCCTCGAAACCCCAGCCACCGGTCGCCGCATAGCGCTGCCGATCCCGTACCATCACCCCCACCAGCTTGCGCTGACCTTCGGTCAGGGCATGTCCCTTGTCCTGGTAGTGCAACAGGTCGAATACCAGGACCGCGCCATCGGCATAACGACCCGTTTTCAGACCGGCCAGCGCCTTGGCATTGGCGTAGACATGGTGGATCCCCTGGAAGGGGTTGGCCAGGGGATGGCCGGGCTCGATCACCATCGACTTGACATGGGTCCAGGCGCGATAGCCCTCAGGATAGGGGACTGGTGCCCCGGCCCAGGACAGGGTGGAGCACATCATGGTGCCCAACATCATCAACAGGACTTTCCTCATGATCTCTCTCCTCACTGCTCGGTAATCACTGTTTTGTATCGATTCGATACTAGTAGCCCGCCCCCAGGTTGTCAACAGGGTATCGGACCGATACTATTTGGTCATGCAGGATCCCGATCCTCCTCCGCTGGAATTGATGGAACTGCTGGAACGGCTCGGTCTGCTGCTACAGACCGAGCGCCGGCGGCAGTCATCACTGCACGGCCTCTCCGAGGTGCACCTCGCTCTCTTGCATTACCTCGCCCGCTGCAACCGATTCAGTAATACCCCCCGGGCAGTGAGTGAATATCTGGGCATCACCAAGGGCACGATCTCACAATCGATCAAGCTGCTGGAATCACGGGGCCTGCTGAGAAAACGGCCCGACAAGGAAGACAGGCGGATCATGCGCCTGGCCTTGACACGCAAGGGAACGGCGCTGGCACGATCGGGGTCGGCCGATGCCTGGCACAGCGTGCTGGCACGTCTGCCGAAGGACGATCTCGCGGTGGCGGCACGCGCGTTGCAGGCGCTGCTTGCCGGGTTGCAGGAGAGCAATGGCTACCGGACCTTTCTGCAATGCGGAACCTGCCGACACCTGGAATCGACGGGCTCGGGACATCGGTGTGGCCTGACCGGCCAACCATTGAAGGCCTCGGATCTGGACCGAATCTGCATGGAACACCAACCGTTGTACCCCTGTCATCCGCGGCGCCACAGGGGTACCAGGTAACAGTTGGCGGCCATTGTGCGGCGCCGCCAATTACGGGATACTCTGCGCAGGGCCGAGCCGGAACCGCAGGGCCGGGGTGATCCGCGTTCCGGGAAGTCGGTTACCGAGATGTGTGAGCAGCCTGCCACTCCAAACCCCGGAACAGATCGACTGCCATGATGCGACGGCCAAGGATGCACTGTCGGTGAGTGCTGGTCGGAATCGGGCCCTGCTGGAGAACATCCCTATGCACATCGCCGACATCACTATGTTCTATGCACCGGCCAGTGGCGGCGTCCGCACCTACCTCGACGCCAAGCGCCGTTGGCTGAGACATCAGCCGATGCTGCACCACAGCCTGCTGCTGCCGGCAGCCCGGGAGGCCCACCCGGACGAACGCTGGTTCCTGCCTACCCCACCCCTACCGTTGGGCCATGGCTACCGTTTCCCGCTGCGACGGGAACCCTGGGTGGCGCGGCTGGTGGCATTGGAACCCGATGTGATCGAGGCCGAGGATCCCTACATCCTGCCCTGGGCTGCTCTCGAGGCCGGTCGCCGGCTCCAGGTCCCTGTCGTAGGGTTCTACCATTCGGACCTGCCGCGCTTGGCCGGCAGCCGCGCCGGGCACTGGAGCAACCGCCTGTTGAACCGGTATGTCCAGGTACTCTACCGCCGTTTCGACCGCGTCCTGGCACCCTCCCGTGTAATGGCCCGGAAACTCCGTGCCTTGGGCGTCGATCGGGTACGGTATCAACCGCTGGGTGTGGATACCGAGCGATTCCATCCCCGTAACCGTGACCCTCGGCTGCGCGAGTCCCTGGGATTGAAGGACGATACCCGCCTGCTGGTGTTCGCCGGCCGTGGCGCCCGGGAAAAGAACCTGCCGATCCTGCTGGCCGCCATGCAGATCCTGGGCAGGGGTTTCCACCTGCACCTGGTGGGCTCCCACATGCCACGGCGCCTGCCCGACAATGTCAGCCGCACGCGTGGCTTCCTTGCCGCGGACGAGGTGGCCCGCTGGCTGGCCACCGCGGATGCCCTGGTGCACGCGGGTGACCGGGAAACGTTCGGCCTGGTGGTGCTGGAGGCCATGGCCAGCGGTACCCCCGTGGTGGGTGTCCGCGGTGGCGCCATCCCGGAACTCGTGGCACCCGGTACCGGCCTGCTGGCGGAACCGCTGTCGCCCGCCTCCATGGCCCGGACGACAAGGGCCTTGTTCGCCGACGGCTGGCATGGAATGGGCCGCCTGGCACGGACCCACGCGGTAAAACACCATGCCTGGGACCAGGTTCTGCCGCAGCTCCTGGACCATTACCACGAATTGGCCGGCATACCCCATGCGGCCCATGGATCACGGCTGGTGAAACGCTCCCATGGTTAGTACAGGATGCTTGGCGCTCGTGCTACACGATGTCGCGCCTGCCACTTGGCCTGCCTATGCTGCCTTCGTCGCCGAGGTGGATGCCAGCTTCTCCATTCCCCTCACACTTCTGGTGGTACCCGATTTCCATCGCCGGGGCACGATCGACCACTATCCTGACTTCGTCGCCGCCATGGAGCAACGGCTGGCCCGGGGTGACGAACTGGTTCTGCATGGTTACCACCACGACGATCCCGGTCCCATACCCTGGCATCCCCGGGCCTGGATCCAGCGCCGCATACTGACCCACGAAGGTGAATTCCTGCCCCTGGACCACACCGAGGCACGGGCCCGCATCGACCGCGGCCGCGCCCTGTTCCGGCAACTGGGCTGGCCGGTCCATGGCTTCGTCGCACCCGCCTGGCTCTTGGGTAGCGAAGCCCGCCAGGCGCTAGCCGAATCCTCCTTCGCCTACACATCTCATCCCAATGCTTTGCTGCAACTGCCCGATTTCCATCCGCTATCGGCACCGACCCTGGTCTGGAGCGCCGGTAGCGCCTGGCGCCGGGTCCTGTCTCTGGCCTGGAACCACGAACGCCTGCGACGAGCACGCAAGGCCCGCCTGATCCGCCTCGGTCTGCACCCTGTGGACATGACCCACGCGTCGTCGCGTCACTTCTGGCTGCGGACGCTGGCCTTGCTGTTACCTGCACGCCATGCCGTGACAAAGCATGCCTGGCTGGAGCAGTCGTCGTGAGACGGCGGTTCCTGCTGATGGCGTCACTGGCCCTCGTACTGGGGCTCGCGGTCCCGCTCTGGCTGGGAGGACAAATGCTGTTTCCCACCCTGGGTCGCGTCCAGGGGCTCCATCTGGCGGGCATGCTGGGGCTCATCCTGCTGGCCTGGAATCTGAATGCCGGGCGGGTGCGCCTGCTGGTGGGTGGCATGGATTGCTGTCGGCTGTCCCACTGGCAGGCCCTGGGAGTCGTCATGGCGACCGAATTTGCCATCTCGGCAACGCCCGGTGGCAGTGGCGGTCCACCCACCTATGGCTATCTGCTCCAACAACACGGCCTGACACCGGCCCATGCGCTTGCGATCTATACCGTGGATCAGCTGGTCGACATGCTTTTCTTCCTGAGCGCGCTGGTGGTCATCGCCGCCTCCAACCTATGGGCACCCACGAATTGGTATGCGGGCCAGCAGATCCTGTTCCTCGGCGGCCTGATCGTCCTCGGTCTCGCCTTCTTCGTCGGACTCGTGCGTCATTACCGCCAGCTTCTGCTGTTCATCGGTCGCATGTTGCGGCGGCTCGGGGTGGGCGCCCGTGGCCGGCGCTGGATGATGCGGCGGATCCTGGAATACCGGCTCGGCCTGCTCCGAGTACGCCGGTTCCCGCCGTCCCGGCTGTGGGCCGTCTACGGCCTGTGTGTGGGCCACTGGCTGCTGCGCTACAGCATCCTCTACCTCGCGGTGCGGGAAGTAGGTGGCATGATCGACTGGACCTACGCCTTCCTTGTGCAGATGTTGTCATTGTCGATCGGCCAAGCCACCCTGATGCCGGGTGGCAGCGGTGGAGCAGAGGCCAGTGCTGGTCTCCTGCTGTTACCCCATCTCACAGCGGGTACCGCTGCCGGGGCCGTATTGATCTGGCGCTTCGTGACTTTCTATTGGTATCTGATTGCCGGTGCCCCCGTTTTCGCCCTCCTGGCCGGACGCCCTGCCTGGCGCGGCATCCAGCGCCAGACCACCGACTGAGAGCGAAACAGGCGCGTTCCCGTCCCGTCGCTACTGATCCAGGCGGATCATCCGCTCGAACTGCAGGCCATTGGGGTTGGCGTCGGTCCGCGTGCCCAGGATGTGGCCCTGGGCGTCGATCCAGTCGTAGTCGTTCCCACTCTGGATCTCGTATACCTGGCCGGTGCGGGCATCCTGTACCCGCTCCACCTCGCGCCGCGCCCGGGCGCCGGCCTCGGCCACCCGTGCCTGGGCCGCCTGGGTGTTGGCATAGGCCCCCCCGATCACCCGGGACAGGTAGTTGGCGGTATCCTGCACCGCCGCACTCACGTTGCCGGTAGTCTGGGTCTGACTGCGCACCCAGTCCGGATTGATCCACGTGGTCCGGATCATGTGGGCCAGGATGGCACGGGCCTGCGCCTCTTTCCCCGCCGGCGCCAGGTAGCCCAGGAAACGGGGAACCTGCCACAACGAGACACCGTAGCCCTGGAAGCGGCGGGTCTGCACGAAGGCATAGCCCAGCCGGTGGCCATGTGAACCCCGGCAGTCGAGGTCGGCCTCGCCGGCATCGTCCTGCTGTTGCACCGGCAACCCCCAGCGGGCGCGGATGCGAGCCTCCGCCTCTGCCACGTCCTGGCGGTCACGGCGACTGCGGATGCGGCAGCCCGCGGCCCACTGCGGGAGAAAATAGTCCAGGAAGGCCACCCCGGGGCGGTAGCGGAGCACGAACATGCGCGTGCCGTACCCCGGATCGTACCAGGTACCTTCGACACTGCCGTTCATGATCCCGATGGGGGTGGGCTCGGTGAAGGTCGGTATCTCCGCATTGCCACGAAAGATCTCGATGCGCCCGTCGGGCGAGGTGACCCGGATCCAGGGCCGTACATCGATGGCGGAGGCGCGGGCCGTGCCACCCTCCACCCGCCAGTGACGCGGCACCTCCATGGCGAACATCCCCTCCATGGGATCGCGCCAGCGCCGGTAACGGACATGGGGCGGGTGCCCGCCATGACGCCGCACCTGCCCCCGGGCACGCCCATGCCCGCGAAGACGAAGACTCGCCAGGATTTCACTGAAACGTTTTGCCTCCTGCCGGAACCGGGTCACCGGCGCCACCACCAGGTAGTAGGTCATGGCCGTGCCCCGCGCGGTGGCCCGCCAGGACAGAATGGCGACGGCATGGGTATCACCGCTGGTGCTCGCCACGCACACGACGCCCTTCCCCGCCCCCCGTGGCTTGCGCCAGTGGAAGTCGGGCAGATTGTGCCGGACCATGCGCAGCAGCAGCGCCGAGGCAGTGCGGGCCGTCATCCGCCGCGGCGAGAACAGAGGCCAGAGGGCGACTTCCTCGTCCGCGGTGCCGGTCAGCAGGATCTGGCCACGGTCGTTGGCCTCCATGATCCAGCCATCCGGATAACGCAGGCTGACACCGTTCAGCTCATGGCGCGACATGGCCTGCACCGGCAGGCCCAGGACCAACAGTGCCAGACATACCAGGAAGCGCCCGCCGGTTCCCCTGTCGATCTCATGCCCTCGGTTCCACATGCCCTCCCCTCCCTGATCCTTGGACCCGGCACTGCGCCCCGCCATCCGGCGCCTGGGCCCGGTGTAAAGTTCCGTGACAGCCCGCCGGGCGCAAGAAACCGGCATTCGTCAATCTTCCATGCCAAGTGCCCGGGACTCCGATGCCATTGGCCGATGGCTGCGACCACCGGCACTGTCAATCATGTTGACAGTCTCGCCCGCCAACCCAGGGTCAGCAGGCCCGAGCACAGCAGCCACAGGGCCGGTGGCAGGGGCACGGGTGAATAATTGTAGACAACGGTCATGGCCCCGTTGTCGAGGTAGACGGTCACGTCCGCCGTGTCGGCCGGATTCGACAGGTAGTTGTCGAAGGTGAAGCTGTCCGCCGCATCGTAGAGGAAGAGATCGATCCCCGCGACCGATACCGTGCCCGTGCCGATGAACTGGCTGAACTCCTGGCCCATCCAGGGGAACAGGCTGCCCGTGGCGTCGTAGGGGGCCCAACCGCTGGACAACCCGGAGCAGCTGAGGTCACCGGGATTACGGGTGCAGTGACCGCTGGCCGTGAAGGTCTGTTCCCCGTAGACGGATTCATAGGGAGATGCGGGATCGGTCACATAGATCGCCGCGCCGTAACCCACGCTCATGGCGATGGTGCCGGGCAGGTTGGGATCGACGACACCGGTGCCATCCACCTGCACTGTGTAGGAAAGATCACCGGTCGCCAGCAGGTCGATGCTGTCCAGGGTGCCCAGTGCCGGATCGAACTGAGGCAGGGTGATGGCGCCGGAATCCACGATGAAAAGATCCCGCGGTCCGGTATCGGCCGGGTGATACACCATGTTCAGGCTCAGGGTGCCCGGCAAGGTGCCGGGAAGGCTGACCGGTAAGGCGACACTGGCGGCAATGGCTCCGCCGGGTACCAGGATCATGGTCGTCAGCAGCGCCACCACCCCTCTGGGGCGCCAGATCTTGCTCATACTCATCTCGTTGTCCTCCGCAGCTGAAACGCCAGAATCGGGCGCGGCAGGCGGGGGAGGTCATCCTGTTGCCGGACGGTCGGCCCTGGAACGGGCGACCTGGGCCATGCCCCCCTGCACTCGCCCTGGAGCGGCTATTGCAATTCTCATGCCGGGCTGATGCTTCCTTGCCATTCAATGGGTTATTTTCGCGCCCCACGCCGGGTCGGGATGAACTGTAAAATCCGCTGACACGAGTTCAGCCGCAGTGTTCGATGTGACGCAGCTTGCGGGCCTGGTCGAGGCGGTAGAAACGGCGCAGTTCCTGGAGCAGCGAGCGACCATTCCAGGCCCACTGGAAGCGGCGTTGCAGCCGCCGGCAGTAGCGGCGTGCATAGTGGTTGGCCGCCTGGTAACGGTCCCGCTGAGCACCGGTCAGATCGGCGCGGTAGCGGACGCGCTCGAACAGCTGGCGGGGCAGCCAGGCGGGCAGCGTGCCCTGGTGCTGGGCCTTGAGCAGGTAACCCAGCAGCGCGTACTTGTCCACCTCGGCCTGCAGCTCCAGTTCCAGCTGGGTCAGCCCGCGGGCGCGGACGCCGTGCCAGACCAGGTAGAGGAAGTGACTGACCCCCTCGAGCAGGATGCAGAAACCCTCGATGTCGGTGCGGCGCAGCCGGTGCAGGGGATCGGCGGCGGACAAGCGGGACAGCAGGCCGGCATCCAGGTACAGGCTCAGCTCCAGCGTATCCCCCTGCTGGCGCAACAGCAGCGTCTCCGGTGCCTGGCCGGTTTGCCCGCGCAGCCTGCGCACCAGCCCCGGGTCGGTGACGACGTAGTCCGTCACGGACTGCTCCACCTGGATCCCGTAGAGACGCTGCAGCAGCTGTTGCAGTATGGAAAGCATGAAACGGCTCCGGATGCGGCCCGCTTGCCATCCATTCTGCTATGCTGCCGCGCGAAAATCGACCATCGGCGGACAGCCTGGCGCACAAGGGCAAGGAAAAACCCGGCAAAAGGCGGGGTGACTTCCAGCGTCCGGACGCTACAAATGAACATGGGACTCAGCAAGGATGGGGGACGACCATGGCCGAACCCAAGACACCCGATTCCCGGGAGGAGACTGCCGAGGCACGCCCCTTCGTCGCGCCCTGCCGCACCCTGTCCTGGCGCGCACCACTGCGCTGGCTGCGGGCGGGCTGGGACGATCTTCGTCACGCCTGGCCATTGAGTCTCGGTTACGGCTTGGTCATCCTGGGCCTCAGCTGGCTGACCGCGGGGCTGGGCTGGACCCTGGGCGGTTATGCCCTGCTGCTGACCTTGGTCGGCGGGTTCCTGCTCCTGGCGCCGGCACTCGCCCTGAGCCTGTATTCCATCAGCTGCCAGCTGGAGGCCGGTATCCGGCCACGCCTGGGATACTGCCTCCAGGAAGGTCGGCGCAACCTCCGCAACGAGGCGCTGTTCGCCCTGGTGTTGCTGATCGTCTTCCTGCTGTGGGCGCGGGCGGGTTCCGTGGTGCATATCTTCTTCCCGGTGCAGACGGATGCCGGCTGGCGCGCCATGGCCACCTTCCTCGGTATCGGCAGCCTGGTGGGTGCCCTCTTCGCCGGCCTGGTCTTCGCAGCCAGCGCCTTCGCCCTGCCCATGATGCTGGACCTGAAGATCGACGCCATCACCGCCGTGCTGACCAGTGCCCACGCCGTGCTGCACAACAAGCCGGCCATGGTCTTCTGGGCAGGTTGTATCCTCGTCCTCACCGCCTGCGGCATGGCCACCGCCTTTATCGGACTCGCGGTGGTCGTGCCCTGGCTGGGGCATGCCACCTGGCATGCCTATCGCGATACCATCCTGACCGCCGGCTGGCCCCGTAACCGGCTGGCCCATGAAGGGGCGCTGTCCGTTTCCCGGGCCTGATTCCCTACATGAACATGCGTATGATGGACATCCGTAGGTTGGGCAAAGCGAGCGCAGCGAGCGTGCCCAACAACGGGGCGCCACCGGCGCGGGAATGACGGGACTCTCCTCACCCCTCACGCCTCACCCCTCACCTGCATTCCGTGTGCTTCCGTGTGGGTCCGTGGCTCATACCGATGCGCACGGCGCTCCGCGCCTTTGCGCATCCTTGTATGTGCTGTCTCTCTCGGTATCCTGTTTGGCCGACAGGGTATCAGGGCAGGCAGGGAGGCTGAGCGCATCCTTAGGCCACGAGCCTGTTA
>JALWSQ010000153.1 GCA_026993645.1 Thiohalobacter sp. | reverse complement strand
TTTCACCCGGAACTTCGTCTTGATCTTGCCGTCCGCGCCGGGAAAGCCGATGACGGTGGTGACCGCGTCCGCGGTCCCGTCATGGGTGGTCATGCGCAGCTCGTAGTTCTTGTCCGGCGGCAGCGACAGGCTGAAGGGGTGATGGGTGGTGCCGTTGTCGGTGGAACGCACCTGGTAGCGCGCGCCATCGTCGGCGATGGCCTCGATGAGGGTGCCGGGCACCGTGCCGCTGATGACGGCATTGCCGGTGGCGAGGCTGCTGCTGCCACCGCCACCACCGCAGCCCGCGAGCAGCAGGCCCAGGGCGCCCAAGATGGATGAAAGACGCATGTTCATGACGGATTCTCCTGCCGATGTCCGTCACGGACCCGTGCGGGTGCCAGGGCCGGGGACGGACGGGTTCCGAAAGGGTGCCTCAATGATGGGAATTATAACCCAATGGGAGAAAAATACCAAATACGGGCAGGACAGCGTCCGGAGGCCTGGAAAGGGTAGGTCAACGCCGGACGCCCCATTGTGACCGTTGCCACATTTTTCATACGCCGACAGTGCCGTCGATGGCGACGGTGGTATCCGATGCGCACCGCCATTGATGCGCACGGCGCTGCGCGCCTTTGCACATCCTACGGGGTATCACACATGGCGTATTCGTGGCGCCCGTAGGTTGGGCAAAGCGAGCGCAGCGAGCGTGCCCAACATGAAGGCGCCTACGGCCGGGTAAAGGGCGCCTGGGGACGGCACTCGGTGCGATAAGTACAACCCAACATATTGATATAACGATAAAAGGACCTACTAATAGACTGATGCGCCCAGCGGCTGGCCCCTTGTCCCGATGCCGGCCGGCGCCATCCTCGGCATTTCGATGACCGACAGTGACTTAAGGCACCGAACGGCCGCGCCCGGGCCAGGACACTGAGAGTGCCAGATATTGATGATCGTCATGTTCAACCGGCCCAGGCGACCGCCGGGGCGACCCCCCCGGCGGCCCGGTTCCACCGGCAAACCCATTGAATTGACGTGATTCCCATCCCTGCGTGTAAGATGCAGACTCGCAGTTTGCACGCAGGAGTATCCGCCTAATGGCTTTGAGTCCCCACGTTGGACGGCCCGTCGAAAGCCGCCGTCTCGAGGGTGTGAGGGAACATATCGCAACGCGTGTCATCGGCCAGCAGGACCTGGTCGACAGCATGCTGATCTGCCTTCTCAGCAACGGCCACCTGCTCGTCGAGGGGTTGCCGGGGCTGGCCAAGACCACCGCCGTGAAGGCGCTGGCGGAGGCCATCGAGGGAAGTTTCCACCGCATCCAGTTCACCCCCGACCTGTTGCCCGCCGATCTCATCGGCACCGACATCTACCGTCCCGAGCGGGGCGAGTTCGAGTTCCGGCCCGGGCCCCTGTTCCACAACATCCTGCTCGCCGACGAGGTCAACCGGGCCCCGGCCAAGGTGCAGTCCGCCCTGCTCGAGGCCATGGGCGAGCGCCAGGTGACCGTCGGCCAGCGTTCCTACCCCCTGCCCGAGCTGTTCATGGTGCTGGCCACCCAGAACCCCATCGAGCACGAGGGGACCTACCACCTGCCCGAGGCCCAGCTCGACCGCTTCCTGATGCACGTCTGGGTCGACTACCCCAACCGCGAGCAGGAACTGGCGATCCTGGCCCTGGACGGTGAGCGCCAGCTGGAATCCCCCGGCCCGGCGGTGGACCCCTTCCCGCAGGCGGCCCTGTTCGCCGCCCGGGCCGAGGTGGCGCGCCTGTACCTGGATCCCAAGCTCAACGACTACATCGTCGACATCATCCAGGCCACCCGCCATCCGGGGGCCTACGATCGCGATCTGCAGCGCTGGTGCCGGTTCGGCGCCTCGCCCCGCGCCACCATCGCCCTGGCGCGCTGTGCCCGCGCCCGGGCCTGGCTGGACGGCGAGGAGTTCGTGACGCCGCATCACATCCAGGCGGTGGCGCCGGACGTGCTGCGCCACCGCATCATGCTCACCTTCGAGGGTGAGGCGGAAGGCGTCACCACCGACGATTTCATCAAGCGGTTGCTGGAGTATGTGGCGATTCCCTGAGCGGGGGGTGGCCCGGGTGGCGGAGGTCGGGGCATGAGTCTGCGTCCCCGCCTGGACGACCTGCTGGAACTGCGCCACCAGGCGCGGGCGCTGGGGCTGGCCTCGCACCACCTGGTCAACTCCAGCTTCAGCGGCCTGTTCGCCTCCGTGTTCCGGGGTTCCGGCCTCGATTTCGACGAGGTGCGGGCGTACCGCGAGGGCGACGACGTCCGCAACATGGAATGGAAGGTCACCGCCCGCACCGGCGTGCCGCACATGAAGGTGTTCCGCGAGGAACGGGAACGGACCGTCATGCTGTGCGTGGACTGTGGTCCGCACATGCGTTTCGGCACCCGCCGGACCTTCAAGTCGGTGCAGGCCGCCCGCGCCGCCGCCCTGCTCGGTTGGGCCGCCGACAACCATCACGACCGCATCGGCGCCATGCTCTATGGTACCGGCGAGGACCAGGGGCTGGATTTCTTCCGTCCCCTGCGCGGGCACCGCTCCCTGTGGCGCATGCTGGACCGGCTCAGCCGCATGGAGGCCCCGCGAGCGGCCTGCGGCCAGGACTGCCTGCTCGCGGTATTGCAGCGCATCGATCGCGGGGCCGGCACCGGTTCGCTGATCTTCGTCATCGGCGATTTCAACCGCGAACTGTCCAGCCTGGAGACCACCCTGGGCCGGTTGCAGCAGCGCCACGAGGTGGTGCTGCTGCCGGTGGACGATCCCGCCGATCGGGAACTGCCGGCCATGGGGCCGGTGGTGTTCGAGAATGCCGCCGGCGAACTGTTCGAGGTGGACACCGACGATGCCCAGGGCCGCGCCGCCTACGAGGCCGCCTGGCACCGGCGCCGCGAGGCCCTGGAACGTCTGGCCAACCGCCTGGCCATCACCCTCATTCCCCTGTCCACCGCCGAGGACGTGCGTGCCACCCTGGCGCTGGGCCTGCGCCGGCGCCTGGAGGCGGGGTGGCGCTGATGGACGGCCTGCGCGACATCCATGGGTTGGACGGCGTGCCCTGGTGGCCGCTGGCACCGGGCTGGTGGCTGCTGCTGGCGCTGGTGTTGTCGGGCTTGGCCCTGTATGCCGGCCGCCGCTGGCTGGAGCGGCGCGACCCGCTGGCGGGCTGGCGGCGCGAGGCCCGGCGCCGCCTGCGCGGCCTGCGGCGGCGGGTGGCGCGGGACGATCCCAAGGCCCTGCTGGGCGAGCTGTCCGAGCTGCTGCGCCGGATCGCCATGCAGCGTTGCGGGCGTCAGGGCTGTGCCGGTCTCAGCGGCGAGGAATGGCTGCAGTGGCTGGATCGCAACGATCCCGCCGGGTTCGCCTGGGCCGGGCATGCCGAGCTGCTGCTGGTGGCCCCCTATGCCCCTCCGGGCCACCCGGTGGACCGGGCCGCGCTGCGGATCCTGGTCGATGCGGCCCTGCGCTGGGTGGATCGCATGGGCCGGCCGGCGGCCGGTGCCCGCCGGGTTCCGCGGCCCTGGATCCGCCTGCGACGGGGGCAGCGCCATGCTTAGTTTCCACTGGCCCTGGTTCGGCCTGTTGCTGCCGGTACCCCTGCTGGCCTGGTTGTGGGGGCGGTGGCGGGTGCGCAGCCGTGACCACCGGCCGGCGCAGGTACCCCAGGATGCCCTGCTGCATCCGGCCCTGGAGCGGTTGGGCGAGGCCTTCGCCAGCCGGCCCCTGACCCCGGCCCGGCTGCGCCAGTGGCGCTGGTTGCTGCCCCTGGTCTGGACCGCCCTGGTGCTGGCGCTGATGCGGCCCCAATGGCTGCAGCTGCACCGGGAGGTCAGCACGCGCGGCCATGACATCCTGCTGGCCATCGATGTCTCCCGCTCCATGGAGGCCCTGGATTTCAGCGCCGGTGGCCGGCGCGTGCCCCGGCTGGCCGTGGTCAAGGGGGTCGTCAGCCGCTTCATCGACGGACGCCAGGGGGATCGCATCGGCCTGGTCCTGTTCGGCAGCCACGCCTACGTGCTGTCGCCGCTCACCCAGGACGTGCAGGCGGTGAAGGCCCTGCTGGACCAGGTGGAGACCCGCGTGGCCGGGGATGGCACCGCCATGGGGGATGCCATCGGCCTGGGCGTGCGCAAGCTGCGCGAGCGACCGCCGGGGGCGCGGGTGATGGTGCTGGTCACCGACGGCGAGAGCACCATGGGCAGCCTGCCGCCGCGGGTGGCGGCGCGGCTGGCCGCCGCCGAGGGCATCCGGATCTACACCATCGGCGTGGGCAGCAAGGGCCTGGTGCCCATCGTCGAGAACGGGCGCATGAAGCAGGTGCGCATGGAACTGGACGAGGCCCTGTTGCAGGCCATCGCCCGGGAGACCGGCGGCGCCTACTTCCGCGCCACGGATACCGGTGCCCTGGAGCAGATCTACCACCGTATCGACCGCCTGGAGAAGACGGAAGGGCGTAGCCGCAGCGTCATGGTGCCCACCCCCCTGTATCGCTGGCCGCTGGCCGTGGCCATGGCCGGCCTGCTGTGGCTGGGGCTGTTCCCGGATGGCCTGCGGCGCCCGCAGTGGGCCCCGGCCGGAGCGCGCGATGGTTGAGACCGGCATCCATTTCGCCCAGCCCGCCTGGCTCTGGGGCCTGCTGCTGCCCCTGCCGGTGGCGCTCTGGCTGCGCCACAGCCGGCCGCGGGACGCCAACGCCAGGCTGGAACGCTACGCGGATCCGGACCTGATGCCGCACCTGCTGCGCCGGCACCGGCCCCGGCCCGGCCTGCGCGGTCGCCGCTTCGCCTGGTGGGCGGTGCTCTGGTCGCTGCTC
>JALWSQ010000152.1 GCA_026993645.1 Thiohalobacter sp. | reverse complement strand
CATCAAGTACGACCCCCGCCACATCCGCAACCGCCTCAAGGACGTCGTCCTGATCGAGGGCATCCATTATTTCCGGCCCTTCGGCGGGCGCAAGATCCTCTACATCTGGGAAACCATCGAGCGCGACATGCGCAAGCACTCCCGCCAGCAGGGCCTCGCCATCCCCATGGCCAATGGAGGCGTCTGCAATGGGTAGTGTGCGTGTCCGGCGGCAGACCGGCAAGCTGTTCCTGGACTTCACCTTTCGGGGGGTCCGCTGCCGGGAACAGACCGCACTCGAGGATACCCCCGCGAACCGCAAGCGCCTTCGCCAGCTGCTGGGGCGGATCGAGGCGGAGATCCTGCTGGGGACCTTCGACTACGGCCATTACTTCCCCAACAGCCCGCGGGCGGCACGCTTTGCGCAAGCCTGTCTGCAGCCGGGCGCCGATGCCGAGACACCGGTGTTTCGGGATTTCGCGGCGAGCTGGGTGGCCGAGATGAAGGCCCAGTGGCGCCGGTCGCAGATCGAGAATGTCCAAAGTACCCTCGGCCGCCACCTGTTGCCCACCTTCGGAGAACGGCCGGTCGGAGAGATCAGCCGCTCGGACGTCCTCGCTTTCCGTGCCGCACTCACCGAACGTCCCAAGCCGAACGGGGGGCGACTGTCGGCGTCGCGTATCAACCACATCATGACGCCCTTGCGCATGATCCTGAACGAGGCCGCAAACCGCTACGGGTTCAACTCGCCATGCCACGGCATCAAGTCCCTGCGGGTGCCACGCACCGACGTCCAACCGTTCAGCCTCGAGGAGGTCTGGCAGATCATCGACCAGGTTCGCCCGGACTTCCGCAACTATTACACGGTGCGTTTTTTCACCGGCATGCGTAGCGGCGAGATCCATGCCCTGACCTGGGACCACATCGATTTCGAGCGCCGTCAGATCCTGGTCCGGCAGGCCCTGGTGAAGGGTGAGCTGGTGCCGACCAAGACCGATGGTTCCTTCCGCAATATCGACATGTCCGAACCCGTGTACCAGGCATTGCAGGACCAGCACCGGGCCACGGGCCAGTTCGACTATGTCTTCTGCACCCGTGATGGCCGTCCACTGCACAACGGCAATGTCACCAACCGGATCTGGTATCCGCTGCTGCGTGAGTTGGGGCTCAAGCGGCGACGGCCCTACCAGACGCGCCATACGGCCGCCACGCTCTGGCTTGCCGCCGGCGAGGCGCCCGAATGGATCGCGCGCCAGATGGGCCACGCCACCACCGAGATGCTGTTCCGGGTCTACTCACGCTACGTACCCAACCTGACCCGCCAGGACGGATCGGCCTTCGAGCGCCTGCTGGCCGAGACGCGGTACCAACAGGCGGAGGAACGCCCATGAAGCCCGACATGCCCCGCCGCCTGGCCAATGCACTGGCCGCGGCCTGCTGCATCGATGTTGCCGACGACGGTCTGGTGTGGCTGCTCGGGTCCGGTACCGAGCCGGACAACCTGGCCGCGCTCGAACACTGGGTGCGGCGCCAGCTGCTCGCGCCCGAAGAGGCGCTTGCCACGGTGATTCTGAACCAGCTCGTCGACCGCCTGGACGACTGCCTGCTGAGCGCCGGGCGCTATGGACAATACGGCCGATGAACGGCGCCCTCGGACCGGAAACGATGACGCTGGTAGGGCGGATCATGGCCTGTCAGCGGGCCAAGACCCGCTTTGGCGACCCCTACCTGAGACTGACCCTGGCCGCAGAAGGGCAGGTCTCGACGGCCTACCTGTGGCGAACCCGTGCAGGGCCCCAGCGGTATCCAGTCGGACTGGAGGTGATTGCCGATGTCTGCTACCGGCCGTGGAAGGGAATGCGAGTGCTCGAGGTCCTGGCGCTCGCTCCCGCCCGACTGGATCGGAGAATACGGCTCGCCGGCGGTACCGCCGTGCTGCCGGAATGGCTCCCACGGCTGGCCCCGGTTCCCCGCGCCGTCCACCGTCTCTGGGCCCAGCTCGGTCTCCTGGGCACCCCCGTCTTGCAGACCTTCGCCCAACGGGTCCTGCACGATCCGGCCATTGCCGTGCCCTTTGCCACCTTACCGGCTTCGCGGGCCCATCACCACGCAAGACCCGGTGGGCTGCTGACGCACTCGTTGGAATGCGCCATCCAGGTGCCCTGGTTCGAAGGCCTGTCACGTGCGGAATGGGAGGTCGCCGTGTCGCGGCACTCTACCATGACCTCGGCAAGATACGATCGGCCGGCGTCGGCCAGCGGCCTTGCGCCGAGGCCGTGCTGATTCCCCACGATGCCGAAACACTCGAGGTGCTTGCAATCCATCTCGACTGGTTGCGAACCACCAGTCCCGATCTGGCCGCTGCCCTGGTCCATCACCTGGTCTGGCACCCGCGTGACGGCCGACCCTGGATGCCGGGGGCGCTGCTCACGCGCTGCATGGATCAGGTCAGCGCCGCGCTCGATGCACGCCAGCAGGCCTACCGAGACCGGCCAGAGTGGCAGCGTTACGCGCGGCTCGATACCCGCGGCCCAAGAAACCGATTCTGGCGGATGGGCGAATGAGGCGGTGTGGTAGGGACGCCGGATTGTTGCGGCGAATGGGCAGGTGGCGCCGTAGCGGGCCGTATCAGTCGTTGCCTGCTTGGTCACATCTTTATTCGTCCCGGTACAGCGGCCTCTCGCGTTCGAATAGTTCGGCCAGGCACCAGTGCTTGGTGATTACCTCACCAGCCTTCATCTCGCGTACCGCCTCGATTCTCACCTTGATCATGCTGCCGGTGGCCAGTGCCCATGTGGC
This sequence comes from Thiohalobacter sp., assembly GCA_026993645.1. Taxonomy (GTDB): domain Bacteria; phylum Pseudomonadota; class Gammaproteobacteria; order Thiohalobacterales; family Thiohalobacteraceae; genus JALWSQ01. The sequence goes on along the minus strand of JALWSQ010000152.1, from coordinate 2,047 downwards.
CGCTTTAGCCGCGGCCTCTTGACCCTTTTCCCAGCGTATGGGCTGTTTCAGGCCATCTATCTTGAAAATGTTGGCGGGCCAGGAGAAGCTAATGACCCGGCCGATGCGGGTTTCACTCCCATCGGGGGGCAGCCGCACGGTGCGGACACGCGGGATCCGTATGTCCCAGCTACTGCGCCCAATCTCCACCCTGACGGTATCCGGCCTGTGCCCCCCGGCCAGCCTGATGTCCCGTACCAGCGCCACCACGAAACGATTGGGATGCGTGATGAGTGTCTCGCTCTCCGTGTATTCGGAACCCTCGACGACACGCACCCGGTCGGGTGACGGCAACTTGCTGATACATTTGAGGATCCTGTCGGTCTCTTTGACGACCCACGTCAGCTTTTCACTGACGCGATCCGGTGGATAATCGAGTGGGAGTTCGAGGTTGCCTTCTTTGCGCGGTTCCACGGTGGAGAGATAGATTTCTATACCACCGCGGGCGGCCTGGTTCTCGATGAAGACATCTTTCCCAATGATGCCCCTGGCGGCGTTTCTGATTGCAGCAGCGACCTTGCTACCCGTCCGAAAACGTTTTTTCAGTACATTCACGGGTAGTCGATCGTCGTGGTTTGGCAGATTGAACAAGATCACCTTGGTCAGGAACAAGGAATCGGTGTCGAGATGTGTCATGACGTACATATCCTTTCAGTGGTTCGGATGGGATTGCGGGACATGAAGGCCGGCACCGGCCCGTCGATTTCGTCCTTGTTTCCTGCAACCACCAAATTGGACCGCACGCGCGTCCATACCGCGATCAGGAACAGTGCCCGGTTGAGGCCCTTGGCCGTCTCCAACAGGGGGATCTCGAGCGGTCGCGCGATCACCCGCCTGCGGCCGGGCCGGCCTTGGGCTGCGCCGGGGTTCTGGAAGGGGTGGATGACGAGGAACTCCATGTGGTCCTGGGGCACCTCGGCCTCGCCGGGGGTCTGGACGCCCCAGTGGATGTCGCTCAGTTTTACATGGTTCAACCCCTCCCGGAATTCGTACAGGGCCTCGAGCGACCGGAAACTGACCTCCCCGCGATCGCCGCGCCGGCCGGCGACCCACAGCGCCATGGCATCGGTCACCGCCTGCCACTGCCGGTCCGAGAACTGCCGCATCAGGCGGTAGGCGATGCCCAGGTAATGATTGAGACGCGCGCGCTCGGCCTCGTTTTGCCGCAGGGCGCGAGCGCGCAGCGATCGCCCCTGGCGGGCCGGTGTGCCGAGGCCATAGGGCGTATAGCGGGCCTCGGTTTCGACCTCGGTTGCCGTCTGCAGGATGAGCTCGGTCACCGCCGGATCGATTTCGAGGTCGGTGGCGAGTCGCCTGGCTTTCGAGGGATCGGTACCTGCAGTTTCCAGCAGCACCGGGAGGTGCTGCCAGACGTAGAGGGGGAGGGATGGACGCGGCGACGCGGAACTGGGTTCCGGAATGGGGACGGTCACGCCCGCCGGCGTGGGGATCGAGCTGGGCAGCGCCTCGGGGTAGGTGCGGCCCCGGTGTGCCCGCTGGCGGAGCGCCGCCTCGTCCGACTGCACACAATAGGCCATGGCCCGGTGTCCCGGAAACGCCTGCGCCGCCGTAATGTTGCGTCGCAGGTACTCTCCGCTCATGTGCATGTAGTACAGGCACGTCGTGTCCATCTCACGATGGCCCATGTCCTGCAACAGGGTGGTGGTGGAGTCTGGCGCGGTTGCCGCCTCGGTCAGCCCGAGCGCCTGGCACAGCCGCCTGTAGTGGCGCTCGAAGGGGTCGTTCGGCGGCAGGGGCGCGGCTGACCTGCCATGGGCCAGCATCCGCCGGACGTTGAAGCTGTGCCGCAGGTCGTGGTAGCTGAACCCGGGTTCACCGGTGACCTGGACGAGGATCTCCTTGAGGGTGCGGGCCATGCGGTCGACGTAACGGCCATCCGGCGCGGCCACCGGACGGAACAGGTTGGTACGCGCATTGGCGCCGGGCAGGTTGCGGACCATCAGCGGCAGCCGCGACAGGATTCGCCGCTCCGTCTCGGACAAGGTGC
>JALWSQ010000151.1 GCA_026993645.1 Thiohalobacter sp. | reverse complement strand
CAGCAGCGGCAGGCTCCAGTCCGCTTCCGCCGGGATGCCGGCGGAAGCCGTGGTGGCGGGTGCGGGATCGAGTGGAAAGGGCACCTCGGAACCCAGTACCACCAGCGGCTTGCAGCCGGCCTGGCCATGGAGGCGGTGGGCGAGGAAGATCATCGGCGGCATGCCCACGCCGCCGCCGATGAGCAGGGGACGGCGCCGTTCCGGCCGCGGCTGGAAGGGTCGGCCGATGGGGCCCAGCAGGCTGAGGCGGTCGCCGGGCCGGCGTTGGCCCAGCAGACGGGTGCCCCGTCCCACCACCTTGTACAGGATCTCGATCCAGCCGCTGGCCGGGTCGGCGGCGAGAAGCGACAGCGGCCGGCGCAGGGGCAGGAGCGGATCGCAGGTCAGGTGCACGAACTGGCCGGGGCGGGCCCGGCGGGCCGTCTCCGGTGCCGCCAGCCGCAGCAGGTACTGGTCGGCGGGAAAGGCCCGTTGCGCCAGCACCTCCGCCTGTTCCAGGAACAGGGTTCCGCGCGTGGACGGGTGGGTCATGCGCCGGCCTCGTGGACCAGACGGCCGCGGAACAGGGTGTGGGTGACCCGGCCGGGCAGTTCCCAGCCGCCGAAGGCCGTGTTCTGGCCCTTGCTCTCGATGCTGTCCGCACCGACCCGCCAGCGGGCCCCGGTATCGATGATGGCGACGTCGGCCGGGGCCCCGGCCCGCAGGGTACCGATGCCCTCCGCGTCCAGGCCCAGCACGCGGGCGGGTCCCAGGGTCAGGCGGGCGATGGCATCGGGCAGCCCGATGACGCCGTCCTCCACCAGGCGCAGGGCCAGGCTGGGCAGGGTGTCGAGCCCCGACATGCCGGGTTCGGTGGCGGGGAAGGGGGCCAGCTTGGCATCCGCCTCGTGCGGCTGATGATCCGAACAGAGCACCGACAGGGTGCCCTCGGCCAGTCCCCGGCGCAGGGCATCGAGGTCGCGCTGGCTGCGCAGCGGCGGACGCAGGTGGCAGTTGCTGTCGAAACCGGCGAGGTCCATCTCGGTCAGGAACAGGTAGGGGGCGGCCACATCGGCGGTGACCGGTACGCCGTCGTAACGGGCACGGGCGATCATGCGCACGGCCCGGGCGGTGGTGAGGTGGCAGAAATGGGCGCGCACCCCCGTTTCCTCGACCAGGGCCAGATCCCGGGCGACGGCGGCGGTCTCGGCCGCGGCGGGGATGGATGGCAACCCCAGGCGGGTGGCGACCAGCCCGGCATGGGCGCAGCCACCGGCGGCCAGGGCCTCGTCCTCCGGGTCGAGCATGACCGTGAGGCCGAAGGTGGCCGCGTATTCCAGTGCCCGTCGCAGTACCAGGGTGCTGGCCAGGGGCCGCCGCGCATTGCCCACGGCGGGGCAACCGGCATCGCGCAGGGCCGCCATCTCGCTCAGCTGCTCCCCGTCCAGCCCGCGGGTGAGGGCGCCCAGGGTGACCACGCGCGCGAAACCGGCGGCCTCGGCCCGCTGGTGGACCAGTTCCACCACAGCCGGGGTGTCGATGACCGGGTCCGTGTCCGGTGGACAGCACAGGGTGGTGATGCCGCGATGGGCGGCGGCCCGGGTCTCGCTGGCGATGGTGGCCTTGTGCTCCGCCCCGGGTTCCCGCAGGCGGGCGCAGAGATCCACCAGGCCGGGGCAGACGACCCGCCCCCGGGCGTCGATCACCCGGTCCGGGGTGAAATCCGCCGGCGCCGGGCCCAGGGCGAGGATGCGGCCCTCGGCGATCCAGAGGTCGGCGACCCCGTCGTGGCCGCTGTCCGGGTCGATGACCCGGCCACCACGGATGCAGAGCCGGCGCTCACTCATACCGGGGCCTCCGGCGCGGCGACCTGCATGGCCAATGACATGACCGCCATGCGTACGGCGATACCATGGGAAACCTGTTGCAGGATCAGGGAGTGGGCGCCGTCGGCCACCCTGGAATCCATCTCCACGCCGCGGTTGATGGGCCCCGGGTGCATGACCACCACGTCCGGACGGGCCAGGCGCAGACGTTCCTCGGTCAGCCCGTAGAGCCGGAAGTATTCGTGCTCGCTGGGCAGCAGGGCCCCCTGCATCCGTTCCCGCTGCAGGCGCAGCATGATGATGACGTCCGCGTCGCGAATGCCCTCGTTGAGATCGTGGAACAGGTGCACGCCCAGGGAGTCGGCCGCCGCCGGCAGCAGGGTGCGGGGGGCCACCACCCGGATCTCGCCGGTATTGAGGCTGTTGAGGGCATGGATCTGGGCCCGGGCGACACGGGAATGCTCGATGTCGCCGACGATGGCCACGCGCAGGCGGCCGAAGTCGTCGCCCTTGGCGCGGCGGATGGTGAACAGGTCCAGCAGGGCCTGGGTGGGGTGGGCATGACGGCCGTCACCGGCGTTGATCACGCTGATCCCCGGTGCCACGTGGCGGGCGATGAAATGGGCGGCACCGCTGTCGGCATGACGCACCACGAACATGTCGACGTGCATGGCCTCGATGTTGCGCAGGGTGTCGAGCAGGGTCTCCCCCTTGGTGGTGGCCGAGGTGCTGACATTGATGTTGAGCACGTCGGCCGAGAGTCGCTTGGCGGCCAGCTCGAAGGTGGTGCGGGTGCGGGTGCTGGGCTCGAAGAACAGGTTGACGATGGTGCGCCCGCGCAGCAGCGGCACCTTCTTGATGGATTGCTCGGCGACGCCGCTGAAGGACTCGGCGGTATCCAGGATACGAATGAGCCAGTCCCGCCCCAGGCCCTCGATGGTGAGGAAGTGGCGCAGCCGGCCCTGGTCGTCGATCTGGTGCACACCCTCGTTCATGTCGGGCAGTGGATCTCCAGGGCCAGGGGGTCCGGACCGCTGAGCTTGACGTGCTCGTGCGGCCCCAGGTCCATGCGCTGGCCGACGACGTCGGCCTCGATGGGCAGCTCCCGGCCGCTGCGTTCCACCAGCACCGCCAGCAGGATGGCGGCGGGCCGGCCGTAGTCGAACAGCTCGTTCATGGCGGCGCGCACCGTGCGGCCGGTGTGCAGCACGTCGTCGACCAGCAGGATGTGGCGGTCGTCGATGGCGAAGGGCAGCTGCGAGGGGCGCACCAGCGGGTTCAGCCCCAGGCGGGTGAAATCGTCGCGGTAGAAGCTGATGTCCAGGGTGCCCAGCGGCGGTTCCGGCTGCAGCAGGCGGCGCAGCCGCTCCGCCACCCAGACCCCGCCGGTGTGGATTCCGACCATGAGTGGCGCCTCGATGCCACGCCGGTCGAGCAGGGTGCGCAGGTCCTGGGCCATCCGCCCCAGCAGGCGTTCGATGTCGGGGTGCGAGACCGCGTTCATGGCCGGGCCGCGGCCTCCTGCAACCAGGTCTCGAGGATGATGCGCGCCGCCTCGCGGTCGATGTGGCCGGCCTGGTAGCGCCGGCCACGGGCGCGCAGGCGGGCCTCCGCGGCATGGGAACTGAGGCGCTCGTCAACGAAGTGTACCGGCAGCCGGTAACGGGCGGCGAGCCGGCGGCCGAACCGGCGGGCGGCCGTTGCCAGGTCGCCTTCACCGCCGTCGGCCAGCAGGGGCAGGCCGACGACCAGGGCCCCGGGCTGCCATTCCCGCAGCAGCTGGTCGAGCCGGTTCCAGTCCGGTACACCCGCCCGGGCCGGCAGGGTCGCCAGGCCGCGGGTGGTGCCGGTCAGGAACTCACCCAGGGCGAGGCCGATGCGCCGTCGGCCGAAGTCGAAGCCGAAGCAGCAGCCGGGGGTCATGGGAGCGAGGGCGGTACCGGCCTCAGGCATGGCCGGCGTCACCCGAGAGCAGGCCGATGTCCACCCCGAGCAGGGCGGCCGCCCTGGCCCAGCGCTCCGTGGGCGGGGTATCGAAGAGGATGGTGGGGTCCGCCGGGCCGCTCAGCCAGGCGTTCTGGGCCAGCTCGGATTCCAGCTGGCCGGCGCCCCAGCCCGCGTAGCCCAGGGCGACCAGGAACCGCTCCGGCCCCTCGCCGCGGGCGATGGCCGCCAGTATGTCGCGTGAGGCGGTGAGGCCGATGTCGTCCGTTACCTCCAGCGTGGCCTCCCAGTCCCCCAGCGGGCGGTGCAGCACGAACCCCCGCTCGGTCTGGACCGGCCCGCCCTGGAACACCGGCGTTTCCCCGCCGGGCGCCTCCATGGTCATGTCCAGCTGGTCCAGCACCGTCGCCAGGTCCAGCTCCATGGGCCGGTTGATCACGATGCCCATGGCGCCGTCCTCCGAATGTTCACAGATGTAGGTGACCGTGCGGACGAAGTTGGGGTCGGCCAGCGCGGGCATGGCGATGAGGAAATGGTTGGCGAGGGACTGGCTGGCATCCATGACCGAATAGTATCCGGTAGCCGGGCAGGGGCTGCAAGCAGGGCCTGATCAACGGCTGTGGGTGGAGAGACCGCTGCCGTTGAGGAATTCCCAGGTACGGGTGATATGCAGGATGTCGGTGTCACGGCGGATGGATTCGGGGAAGGGGGCGAAAGGCGCCGCCAGGCGGACGATGCGGATGGCGGCATCGTCCAGCACCTTCTGCCCCGAGGAGCGCAGCAGGGTGATGTTGTGCACCGTGCCGTCGGGGTTGATCGCAACGTCCAGCAACAGCTTGCCGGACAGGCGCCGGCGGCGGGCCTCGTCCGGGTAGTTGAGGTTGCCCACCCTTTCCACCTTGCGTCGCCACTGGTTCATGTACTCGGCGTAGCGGGTCTCGCGGGTGCGGGCGGAGATGAAGGTCTGCCGCGGGTGCCGGGAATAGAGTTCCAGGGACCGGCGCACCTGTTCGTCCAGCCGGCTGAGATCCAGGGTGGCGTCGGGGTGCCTGCTCTCCGGGGCGGGACGGCGGCGCCGGGGTGCCGGCCGGAGGGCCGCGACGTCCACCTTGCGCCGCGCCTGCTTCTGGCGCAGGACCTTTGGCTCGGGCGGTGCCGGCGCCGGGGGCGGGGCAGCGGAGATCCTTCGTTCCTGGGGCATCTGGGCCCGCACCCGCTGGCGGCGGTTGCCGGCGCCCTCCTGGTTGCGGGCCGCCAGGTAGTCGGCATCCTTTACCGGGGCTCGGCTGGGATGGGTGACCACCGTCAGGTCCAGGGTGGGCAGGCTGGGATGCCTTCGTTCCTCCGGGCTGCTGAAGCCGACCCCGAGAATGACCAGGACGTGCAGGGCCAGGGCCAGCAGCAGGCTGACCACGAAGGGGTCGTTGCCGCCGGGGGGGGCGGGATCAGCGGGCAGCGCGGACATGGTCGGTGCCGTCCAGGAACTGCAGCATGGCATGGGCGATTATACCTCCCAGCAGGCCGAACAGCAGGGCCGCGGCCAGGAAGGGCGGCAGCAGTCGCAGCAGACCGGGGTGGGGGATGAACAGGGCGTAGGCGATGCCGAACTGGGCCCCCATGTGGCCCAGAGCGCCCAGCACGCTGTAGCCCAGGGGCCCGGTCCAGTGCCGGGGCAGCAGGGCGGGCAGGCCCATGGCCAGCAGGCTGCCACCGGCGCCGCCCAGGCTGAGGAAAAAGGTGGGGGAGAGAAAGGTACCCAGCAGCAGGCTGCCGGCGAGTACCCGCAGCAGGCCCACCCAGGCCGCGGTGCGCCAGCCGAACAGCAGCAGGCTGGCCACGGTCACCACGTTGGCCAGGCCCGGCTTGATGCCCGGCAGTGGGCTGGGGAAGCCCGCCTCCAGCAGATGGATGGCCACCGCCAGGGCGGCCAGCCAGGCGATGCGCCGGTCCGCGGCGGTGGGAAGGGGAACGCCGGTCATCAGAAGTTGATGCTGTCGAAGCGGCGGTCGGGGCCCCGCACCAGCAGGCTGACGCGGTTGGGCAGGCAGGCGGCGAAGTCGCCGGCATGGCGCTGCCAGCCGCTGCGGATGCACAGCTTGCCGTGACAGGGTGAATCCAGGAAGCGGACCGCCCCCTGGTGGATCTCGATGGTACTGACCCCCAGGCGGCCCCGGACATGGAGCACCCGGTCCTGGTCCAGGGGCAGGGGTTGCAGCCGTCGCTCGGCCGTGCGGATCTCGACCCAGGCCCCGGCCCGATGACCGGAGCCCAGCCGCTGGAAGGCGGTCACCACCGCCAGCAGGCCCAGCAACAGGATGGGCAGGTCCAGGGGTCGTAGTGGCATCTTCATAGCGCTGGGGAGAGCTTCACCTCGGGGGTCCGGCCGGCAGGGAAATGGATGCGCCGCGCCATGCGCGGGTTCATGTGCACCCGGCCGTGATCGTCCACCAGCATAACGTAGTGGATTCCCAGCGCCCGGGCAATGGGGTACCAGCCGTCCGGGCCGGCCACGAACAGGGCGGTGGCCGCGGCATCCGCCAGCCCGCCGTGTTTCGCCAGCACGGTGACCGAGCGGCTGCCGCGGGCGGGGTAGCCGGTGCGGGGATCGAGGATGTGATGGTAGCGTTTGCCGTGCCAGCTGAAGTAGCGTTCGTAGTCACCGGAGGTGAACACCGCCTGGTCCCCCTCGACCTCCAGCCAGGCGATGACGCCCGGTCCATCGGGATTGCGGATGCCGATACGCCAGGCGCGTGCGCCATGACGACCGATCGCCCGCAGGTCGCCGCCGGCGTTGACGATGGCATTCCGGATTCCCAGTGAACGCAGCAGGTCGATGGCCCGGTCCACCGCCACCCCCTTGGCGTAGGCGCCGAAATCCAGCCGTACAGCGGGATTACGGCTGCGGATACGGCCTTCCTCCAACACCAGGTCGGACATGGACGGGTGCCGGGCCAACAGCTGCTGGATGGATGCAGCCGGTGGTGGCCGAGCCGGGAGGTCGTCCCCTTCGAACCCCCACAGGGCCAGCAGCTGGCCCAGGGCCGGGTCGAACAGGCCGTCACTGAGCCGGGACAGCCGGCCGGCCTCGCGCACCAGCCGGGCCAGATCGGGGGGGATGGGGATACTTCGGCCGGCGGCCAGGGCCGCATCCATGCGGGTCAGTGCACTGGGGTGCCAGGCATGCCAGCGCCGGTCCAGGCGGTCGAACAGGCGCTCGCTGCGGGCGATGGCCCGTTCTGCCCGGGCCTGGGGCGTGCCGTAGACGCTGACGGTCACCAGCGTCCCCATGGCGAAGAACTGGCGCTCGACCAGGGGCGGCGAGCGGTGACAACCCGCGCTCAGGATCAAGGCGAGCAGCAGAACGAGGGGCCACGCCCGGGACGGGGCGGGACGACCAAGGGTCCCGCTGGTTCCCACGGACCGGGGCATCAACCGCCCGTGTGGAGGGCGGCCATCTCCCGGGCGGCGGCCAGCAGCGCGAGCCGGGCGATCACACCGTAGGTGTAGAAGCGGTTGGGTTCTGCATCCGGCGAGCGGTGTTCATCGGGGTTGTTGCAGGATTCGGCGAAGGCCAGGGGCTGGAAGTGCATGCCCGGGGCATTGAGGTTCTCCTGCTGACCCCGTTCCGTGTGGACGCGATAGAAGCCGCCCACCACGAACCGGTCGATCATGTACACCACGGGTTCCGCCACCGACTGGGCCTCGCCCCAGGTCTCGAAGGTGTAGACCCCTTCCTGCAGGATGACCCGGTCGACCCGGCCGCCCCCCTTCATGGAGGACATGCGGGTGCGCTGGCGGCGGTTGAGGTTGCGGACCTGGGCGGGATCCGTGACCGACATGATGCCCATGCCATAGGTGCCGGCATCCGCCTTGATGACCACGAAGGGCTGCTTGTCCACGCCGTACTCGTCGTACTTGCGCCCGATCTCCTCCAGCAGGGTCTCGACCTGGCGCGCCAGGCAGTGCTCACCCTCGCGCCGCAGGAAGTCCAGGCCCTCGCAGTGACGGTACAGCGGCTTGATCAGCCAGGGGTCGATACCCAGCTGTTCGCCGAAGGCCTCCACCACCCGCCGGTAGTGGCGGAAGTGCTCCGACTTGAGGCGCAGGGCCCAGCCCAGGTCCGGCGGTGGTGTGATGGGCTGGTCCAGATCCCGCAGCAGGGGCGGCACGCCGCTGATGAGATCGTTGTTGAGGATGATCAGGCAGGGCACGAAGTCCCCCGCCTGGAGCTTGTCGCCCTGGCGGCTCAGGGGGTCGATGGTCAGTTCCCGGCCGGGACCGAGGCGGTGGACCCGGGGGCCGGTCATGTCGGCGCCGAAGGCGCCGATGCGGACCCGGTAGCCACCCTTGTGGATGATGTCGCGCAGGGTGGCGAGGCTCTCCAGGTAGAAGGGGTTGCGGGTATGGTCCTCCGCGATCAGCAGGATGTTGCTGGCGGTGGGGCAGGTCTGCTCGATCTTGGCCTGCATGGCCTGGATGCACAGCGGCAGGAAGGCCGGGTTGAGGTTGTTGAACCCGGCCGGGAACAGGTTGGTGTCCACCGGCGCGATCTTGAAACCCGCATTGCGCAGGTCCACCGAGGCATAGAAGGGGGCTGGCGTCTTGCGCCACTCACCGCGCAGCCAGGCCTCGATCCGGGTCTGTTCCGCCAGCAGCAGGGATTCCAGCTGCAGCAGCGGGCCGTTGAGCGCCGTCGTCAGGTGGGGGACGGCCTGCAGATGTTCCACGGGCATAAAGTTTCAAGCCTCCCGGACGTTACAGCAGAAGAATCGCAGTCGAATGGGGGGGATCCCGGCCGGTCGACGTATCAGGTAGCTGGCACGACAGCCCCTGCGGGCCGTCGTACCAGCGCCATTATAGACGGTTACGGGGCCGGATTGTTCCTTACAGGCTGGCAGGCGAGACAGGACCGGACGATGGTGGAGAAAACCCTATGGACAACATGGCTGCCGATCCAATGACACCATCCGCTGCCAGAGCGGCTGGTAGCGACGATGCGACCGGGACGATCTCCGGCCTGCGGGTGATGGTCATCGACGACAGCAAGACCATTCGACGGACGGCGGAGACCCTGCTCAGGAAGGCCGGCTGCGAGGTGGTGACCGCCACCGATGGCTTCGAGGCCCTGGCCAAGATCGCCGATCACCACCCGGACGTCATCTTCGTCGACATCATGATGCCCCGCCTGGACGGTTACCAGACCTGCGCCCTGATCAAGCACAACCATGCCTTCCGCGATACGCCGGTGATCATGCTGTCGAGCAAGGACGGGCTGTTCGACCGTGCCCGGGGGCGGATCGTCGGATCGGAACAGTATCTCACCAAGCCCTTTGCCCGCGAGGAACTGCTGGCCGCCATCAAGCGTCACGTGCAGCCCAGGGGGCAAGGCAGCAGCGTCACGGAGGAGCCGACCGGGGAGGCCTGAGCGGAGATCCCGGGGGTTCGTACTATCGAAAGGAGGTCAATGACATGGCACGTATCTTGATTGTTGATGATTCACCGACCGAGACGCATGTGATCAAGAGCATGCTGGAAAAGAACGGTTTCAACACCCTGGTGGCGGCCAGCGGGGAGGAGGGGGTCGCGCTGGCCAGGGACGAGCATCCGGACCTGGTGCTGATGGACGTGGTCATGCCCGGCCTGAACGGTTTCCAGGCCACGCGTCAGCTCACCCGTAGCGATGAGACCGCCGATATCCCGGTCATCATCTGCACCACCAAGGACCAGGAGACCGACCGGGTGTGGGGGCTACGCCAGGGGGCCAAGGACTACATCACCAAGCCGGTGGAGGAGGCCGACCTGGTGGAGAAGATCAACGCCGTACTGGTGTCGGGTTAGTACACCACCGCCACAGTGCCTGTCAGGGATGGAACGCGATGATCCATGATGCACCAAATCCCTTCCAGCAGCTGGTAGTGCTGGAGGAATCCTTCCGCCACCATGCCCAGCCCCTCCCGCGCCGGGTGGCCGCCGAGGAACCCTGGCTCGGTATCGGGTTCCGCATCGCGGGTCTCGACCTGCTCGTGCCCCTGCCCGAAGTGGTGGAGATACTGACGCCACCGGCACTGTCCCGGGTGCCGGGGGCCCGCGGCTGGGTTCGAGGCCTGGCCAACGTCCGCGGCAACCTGCTGCCGGTCATGGACCTGCACGGATACCTCTACGGGCAGGTGAGCCATATTTCGGCGCGCAGCCGGATCCTGGTGGTCGATCACGAGGGGATCTACTCGGGGCTGCTGGTAGCAGAGGTCCTCGGGCTGAAACATTTTGCGCCCCGACAGCACCTGGAGCGGCCGCCGGCGGACGACCAGGCGCTGCAACCCTATCTCGTCGCCGGCTTCGACGATGGTGAACGGCAGTGGTCGGTGTTCAGTCTGCATCGGCTGGCAGTGACGCCCCGCTTCCTCCAGGTGGCGGTGTGAGTTCTTCGTGACGGGCGATGCCGTGCGCGCGCCGGAGTCCGCCGGTCCCCGTCGATGGATTTGGAAGGCTACAGGTCAGGAGACAGAACGATGAGTTCAGCAACACAGAAGGTCGACGGCCAGGGCAACAGCAGGCACCTGGTCTTTCTCATCATGGGCATGGTGATCTCGGTCGCCGCCATGGTAGGGGTATTCATCATGGAGGGCCAGAAGGCGGCCTTCGACAAGGCCTACATGGGCTATGCCGCCGAGGAACAGGTCTTGTCCCAGCAGATCGCCAAGTACGTGCTGGAGGCCTCCATCGGCCACAAGGATGCATTCCACAAGGTGGTCAAATACCGTGACCGTTTCGGTCAGACCTTGACTTACCTGCGCGAGGGCAACAGCGCCACCGGGCTGCCCCCCACCACCGGTCGTATCGCCAGTAATGAGCTGGCCGCGGTGGAGAAGACCTGGGCCGCCTTCAACAAGCGCGTGGATACGGTGCTCAAGGGCAAGGACCTCATCCTCACGGTGAAGGAGGCGGCCTCGGTCATCGGCGAGTTCATGCCCAAGCTCATTGCCCGGTACGAGGACGTCGTCGCAGTGCTGGTGAAACAGAAGGCATCGCCACGACAGATCCAGATCGCCAGCCGCCAGTTGATGCTGGCCCAGCGCATCGTCAACAACATGAACAAGGTGCTGTCGGGCGAGAATGCGGCCAGTGCAGCGGATCAGTTCAGCCGGGATGCGGAGGAATTCGGCAACGTGCTGGAGGCCCAGATCCGGGGCGGCAAGGGGATCAAGCCGATCCGGAACAAGCAGGTCCAGGCCAAGCTGCGCGAGGTGGCGATGCTGTTCTCCTCGGTGAGCGACTATGTCGGTGAGGTGGTGGACAACGCCGAGGACCTGCTGGCGGTACAGAAGGCGGCAGCGGAGGCGGCCCGCACCTCGGACCAGCTGTTCGCGGACGCACTGGCGCTGCAGAATGCCTATGCCAAGGCACCAGGTGGCCGCCTGTTCACCAATGAGGTGGCCTACGGTCTCGGCGGGCTGGCCCTGTTCTTCCTGGTCATGCTCGGGTGGAGCATGAAGAGTGCAGCCGATCATCGGCGCGCGATCGCGGAACAGGAAAAGGCCGCGGCGGAGAACCAGAACCGGAAGAACCAGGAGGCCATTCTGCGGCTGCTGGACGAGATCGGCAGCCTGGCCGATGGTGATCTCACCCAGTACGCCACGGTGACGGAGGACTTCACGGGCGCGATCGCCGACTCCATCAACTACACCATCGACGCCCTGCGTGACATGGTGAAGACCATCGAGGCGACCGCCGAAGAGGTCTCGGGTTCCGCCGAGCACACCCGGGCGACGTCGCTGTCGCTGGCCGAGTCCAGCGAACAGCAGGCACAGGAGATCAGTGCCGCGGCTGCCGCCGTACAGCGCATGGCGGCCTCCATCGACGAGGTGTCGGGCAACGCCCGCGAATCCGCCGAGGTGGCTCGTAAATCGGTCGCCATCGCCAACAAGGGTGGTGAGACCGTGCAGCGGTCCATCGAGGGCATGGATACCATCCGCGAGCAGATCCAGGAGACCGCGAAACGGATCAAACGCCTGGGCGAGAGTTCACAGGAGATCGGCGACATCGTGGAACTCATCAACGATATCGCCGAACAGACCAACATCCTGGCCCTGAATGCAGCCATCCAGGCAGCCATGGCGGGCGAGGCCGGGCGCGGTTTCGCGGTGGTGGCGGACGAGGTGCAGCGTCTCGCCGAGCGGTCCGGTAATGCGACCAAGCAGATCGAGGCGCTGGTCAAGACCATCCAGGCCGATACAAACGAGGCCGTGATCTCCATGGAGCAGACCACGGCCAACGTGGTGTCCGGTGCCCAGCTGGCAGAGGATGCCGGTGAGGCCCTGGAGGAGATCGTCAGTGTGTCCACCGACCTGGCGGCATTCATCGAGAACATCTCCAGTTCGGCCGAGCAGCAGTCGGCCGCGGCGGCGAGCCTGACCGATACCATGCAGGTCATCGAGGAGATCACCAACCGGACCACGGCTGGCACCCGGGAGACGGCGGGCTCCATCGGTCGGCTCACCGAACTGGCCGGTGAACTGCGCAAGTCGGTCGCGGGTTTCCACCTGCCCGAATGATCGTTGGCCCGGGGGTGCCGCCGGGTCTCTGCGGGATCCGATGGTGCCCCCCGCAGTATCGGGGTCGGGGCGACGTCGGCGTCGGCACGGCCACCGTTTCGAACCGCCCGTTGCGTCCGGTCAGCGGGAGCCGGAGGACATGGAATGAGCAGCAAGTCCATCGATAGCAGCACCCTGAACTGGGTCGGCCAGGAACTGGAGAATACCCTCAGGCAGGCCCGCCAGGCGCTGGAGGCCTACGTGGAACAACCAGCGGATACGGAGCCGCTGAAGAATTGCCGCGCAGCCCTGCACCAGGTGCAGGGCACGCTGCAGATGATCGAGGTCACCGGTGGGGCGCTGCTGGCGGAGGAAACCGAGCAGGTGCTGCTGGCACTGCTGGCAGCGGACGTCGTCACGCCCGAGGTGGCCCACGAGGTGGTGATGCGGGCCATCCTGCAGCTACCGGACTACCTGCAGGCATTGCGCAGCGGTTATCCCGACATCCCCCAGGTGCTGTTGCCCCTGGTCAACGAGCTGCGCCGGGTGCGGGGCGCGGAAGCCCTGGCGGACGATGCCTTTTTTGCGCCAGAGACCGAGGCTGAACCCCCGGCGGCGCTGTGGCTGGAAGGCAGTGGTGACAACGAGATCAGGGCCATCCGCCACCGCTACGAGCGGGGCCTGCTGGGCTGGTACCGCGACCAGGACCGTGAACGCCAGCTGGCGACCATGGAAACAGCGTTGGCGGATCTGTTCCAGGGGGCCGGCCAGGTGCGGGTACGGCGCCTGTGGTGGGTGGCCGCGGCCGCGGTGCGGGCCTTGCGGCTGGGCCTGGTGGCCGACGAGACCCCTCTGAAACCGTTGCTGGGACAGCTGGACCGTGCCATGCGCGTCCTGGTCACCAGCGGCGAGGACGGTATCGGTGACGAGCAGCTCGGTACCCTTCTGCGGGGATTGCTCTACCACCTGGCGTTGGTGGAGACCGACGATGCCGCGTTGCAAGAGGCGATACAGGCCTTCGGACTGGAGGATGTGCTGCCGGACCCGGAGGTGATGGAGGGACTGCGCAGCAGCCTCAGTGGCTGCAATCTCACGGCCATGACCTCGGTGGCCGAGGCCCTGGCGGCGGAACTGGGATCGGTCAAGGACCAGGTCGATCTGTTCGCGCGCAAGGCTCAGCGGCCGGCGGCGGAGCTCGGGCCGGTGGTCGAGTCCCTGCGCCGCGTGGGAGATACGCTGGAGGTGATCGGTGCCGGGGATCTGCGGGCTGAGGTCAAGGCGATGCTGGACCTGCTGGAGCCGCTGGTGGCGAGTGGCGGGGAGGCCGATGACGAGGCGATGATGGACGTCGCCGGGCACCTGCTGACATTGGAGTCCCGCTTGCAGCGGTTCACTGGTGGGCCGGTGGGCGGCAGCGGTGAGCCGGTGTCCCCCGGTGGGGTCTCTGCGGCTGAGGTCGGGCACATTCGCACCCAGGTGGCGGGAGAATCGCTGGCCACGCTGGGCCAGGTCAAGGAGGCCCTGCTGTCGTTTGCAGACAGCGGGGACCGGGATGCCCTGGCGATCGCCACGGACCGGCTGCACGAGATCGAGGGCAGCCTGCGCGTCCTGAATGAGACCGAGGCGGCGGATTTCGCCCTGCGGTTGGGGGCGTCGGTGAGGTCATTGGCGCAGCCGGACCCGGAGGATGTCACTCTGGATGCGGTGGCGGATGCGCTCACCGGCATCGAGGTCTATCTCGAGCATGTCCGGGACGGCGTCGTGCCACCGGCCGACCTCCTCCGTGTTGCCGGTGCCGGTGTGCCGGAAGCGGCGGGCTCGAGTGACCTTCCGGGTACGGACGGCGATACCGCGGGGCTCACCGGCGAGGACGATACGCCGCCCCTCATCGAGGTCGTGGAGCTGGAAGGCTCCGCGATGGTGGACAGTTCACCCCTGGAGGGACCGGCCGACGAGATCCCGTCGACGGAACCCGAACCACCCTCGAAGCCTGCGGATGTTGCCGCCTTCAGCAGTCGATACGCGGTACTGGCGGGTGAGCCGGATGAAGAGATCCTGGACATCTTTCGCGAGGAGGCGGCGGAGGAACTGGAGAACATCCAGAATCTCCTGCCGCATTGGCTGGAGAACAGCAGTCATCGCGAGGCCCTGACCGAGTTTCGCCGCTCCTTCCACACGCTGAAGGGAAGCGGGCGCCTGGTCGGCGCGGAACGGATCGGTGAATTCGCCTGGGCCATCGAGAACCTGCTCAATCGCCTGATCGACGGTACGATCGAGGATACGGAGATCCTGCACCGGTTGTTGGATCGAACCCTGGTGGTATTACCCGAGCTGGTCGCCCAACTGTCCGGTTCCGACCGGCTCTCGTTCGACCTCGATGGCATGATGGCCCTGGCCCATGCGCTGGCGGGCGGCGAAACCCTGACGCCAGAGATGCTCGCGGCCCTGGAGCCCGCCCCGGCGATGGCCCCGCCCTCGGGGTCGACCGAACCGGATGAGGTGGACGGCGGTGTGGAGCCGCTGGCGATGGACGCGGAGGCCCCGCAGGTGGCAGCCGGGGAGACGGCGGCCACGGAACCCACCACGCCCGAACTGGCCGAGTCGGCCGACGGGGCGGCGGAGGCGCCGGCCATCGATCCCGTCTTGTGGGAGATCTTCACCGGGGAGAGTCGCGTCCACCTGGCGGTGCTGGATACCGCCTTCGCGGACTGCTGTCGGGACGCGGACCGGTGCCAGCTCGGTGAGGCCGTGATCCGTGCCGCCCACACCCTGCATGGCAGCGCACGCATGGCCGGTGCCGAGGCGGTGGCCGAGATCTCCGGGGCCATGGAGACCTATTTCAAGTCCGTTGCCGAAGCCGGTGGCTGGTTGCCGGTGGGGGCATTGGCGGATCTGCAGGCCGCGGTCCAGCAGATATCTGCCCTGGTGGAATCACCGGCCCGTGGCCTCGCCGAGGCAGTGGAAGACATGGTGGCCCGGATCGAGGCGCTGCCGGTCGTGGAACCGCCGGCCGTGGATGATCCCGATACGGGGGTCGAGCGCACCCCGGTAGCGGAGGCGGTCGGAGATCAGGCCACCGGCTCCGGGGAAGTCCCTGTGACGGTCGGAGATTCCGCGGATACCACGGAGACGGTGGTGGAGGACGACGATGAACTCCGCGCCGTCTTCCTCGAGGAGGCCGGTGAGATCCTGGAACGCCTGGATACGACCCTGCAGCAGTGGATCGACGCACCGGACGACCTGGACAGCGTCAACCAGCTGCAGCGGGACCTGCACACCCTCAAGGGGGGTGCCCGCATGGCAGAACTGGAGACGGTGGGCGACCTGGCCCACGCGGTCGAGTCCCTGCTGGCGGCGGTCTGTGACCAGGCGGTGCGGCCGCATCCGGCCCTGTTCGAGGCCATGCTGCGGGTGCAGGACCGCCTCAACCAGATGGTCGAGACCCTGCGCGCCGGTGGTGTCCCGGTGGCGGATCCGGAACTCGTGGATCTGGTGGAAGGCCTGCGCCGGGGCGGGGTACCCGATACGGCAGCGGAGCCGACCCTGCCTGGCGTGGCCCTGGATGCGACCCGCGGCTCGACCCCGCCGGATAGCGGTTCGAGTCCGCCGGAAGATGTGCTACCGGCTGTGGCCCCGGCGGCTCCCACCGGGGCGCAGATGGCGGAGACCGGGATGCCGGAGGCCCCTGCTGCGGAAGCCGTCCCGCTGCCACAGCGCAGTAACGAAACCGTGCGCATCGCCGCCGCCCTGCTCGACGACCTGGTGAATTTCGCCGGTGAGATCAGCATCTACCGCGCCCGCCTGGAACAACAGGTGGGTGGCTTCCGGTTCAACCTCGGGGAACTGGACCAGACGGTCGAGCGCCTCAGGGGGCAGCTGCGGCAGCTGGAGATGGAGGCCGAGGCCCAGGTGCTCTACCGTTACGAGCGGGATCGCCAGGCCGGGCGGGAGGACTTCGACCCCCTGGAGATGGACCGCTATTCCCAGTTGCAGCAGCTGGCCCGGTCCATGGCCGAGACCCTGAACGACCTGGTCAGCGTCGAACACATGCTGGAGCATGTCACCAGCGAGTCCGATACCCTGCTGGTTCAGCAGGCACGGGTGACGACCGAACTGCAGGAGGGCCTGATGCGGACCCGCATGGTGCCCTTCGCCGGCCTGGTGCCGCGGCTGCGCCGCATCCTGCGCCAGGTGGCGCGTGAGCTCGGCAAGCGGGTGGAGCTGGTGGTGGACGGTGGCGAGGGTGAGATGGACCGGACCGTCATCGAACGGATCCGGGCGCCGCTGGAACACATGCTGCGCAACGCGGTGGCCCACGGGATCGAGTCACCGGCCGAGCGCCGGGCACGGGGCAAACCGCGCAAGGGCCGGGTTCACATCCAGGTCGAGCGCGACGGCTCCGAGGTGGTGCTGCGCATCAGTGATGACGGTGCCGGCATGGACGTGGCGGCCATACGCAACAAGGCCATCGAGCGCGGCCTGATGGCGCCGGACGCGGACCTGCCCGACAGCGAGGTGCTGCAGTTCGTGCTGGAGACCGGTTTCAGTACCGCCGGCCGGGTCGACCAGATCGCCGGCCGTGGCGTGGGCATGGACGTGGTGCAGAGCGAGGTGAAGCAGCTCGGTGGATCCCTCACCCTGGCCTCGGAGGCGGGCCAGGGAACCCGGATCACCATTCGCCTGCCCTTCACCCTGGCCATCAGTCATTCCCTGCTGGTCCAGGTGCACGAGGACCAGTACGCCATTCCGCTGACGGCCGTGGAAGGCGTGGTGCGTATGCAGCGCCCGGCCCTCGAGACCCTGCTGGCCGAGCACGAGGGCTGGCTGGAATACGGTGGCCAGGATTATCGACTGCGGTATCTCGGCGAGTTCCTTGGCCTGGGCACCCGCCAGTGGCAGGTGGACGACTCGGTACGGCACATCCCGATCCTCCTGGTCCGTTCCGGCGACCAGCGGGTGGCCCTGGAGGTCGACCAGCTGCTGGGCAGCCGGGAGACGGTGGTGAAGTCCGTGGGGGCCCAGTTGAGCCGG
Source organism: Thiohalobacter sp. (assembly GCA_026993645.1). Classification (GTDB taxonomy): domain Bacteria; phylum Pseudomonadota; class Gammaproteobacteria; order Thiohalobacterales; family Thiohalobacteraceae; genus JALWSQ01. The sequence continues at coordinate 577 of JALWSQ010000151.1, read as the reverse complement.
GTCCCCGGCGTCTCCGGCGCCACCATCCTGGGTGACGGCCGGGTCGTTCTCATCCTGGATCCGGCCGGTCTGCTGCGTGCCGGCGTGGGCCAGCATCAGCGCGCCGAGGAGGTCATGGCGGAACCCGGTTCACGCCGGCCGCTGGTCATGGTGGTGGACGACTCCATCACGGTGCGCAAGGTGACGACCCGGCTGCTGGAACGCAACGAGATGGACGTGATCACGGCGAAGGACGGCGTCGATGCCGTGGCGCGGTTGCATGAACAGCTGCCGGACGTCATGCTGCTGGACATCGAGATGCCCCGGATGGACGGCTTCGAGCTGGCCACCCACGTGCGCAACGATCCGCGCCTGCAGCGGATCCCGATCGTCATGATCACATCACGCACCGGTGACAAGCATCGCCAGCGCGCGCGGGAGATCGGTGTCGACCGTTACCTGGGCAAGCCCTACCAGGAGCACGAACTCTTGGCCCTGATACGCGAAATGCTCGAGCAACGGGCGGTCCATGCCTGAACGCGCCCCGCTGCACGTGGCCCTGCTGGCGGACGATCCCGAGCGCCGGTCGGCGTTGCAA
>JALWSQ010000150.1 GCA_026993645.1 Thiohalobacter sp. | reverse complement strand
GATTGCGACTTCATGGGCATTGCCCTCTTTCCAGACGAAGCAGATGCGCCACTGATCGTTGATGCGGATGCTGTATTGGCCTTTTCGCTTGCCTCTCAACCGCTCCAGCCTGTTGGATGGAGGGATCCGAAGATCGGCAAGGCGGCGGGCGTTGTTCAGCATGCGCAGTTTTCGCCGGGCAACGGGCTGTATGTCGGGTGGCAGGCGGGACGATATCCTGCCATGCCAGATTTTCCGGGTTTCCTTGTCCCTGAATCCCGTGATCACGATGGCCGAGTGTAACGAGCGGCGTTATAGACCGTCAAGTACTGACAGGAGGCGCCACCGAATCACACGGAAGCACACGGAATTGCAAGTGAGGAGTGAGGGGTGAGGCGTGAGGAGACCCCCGTAGGATGCGCAAAGGCCCGAAGGGCCGTGCGCATCGACGTGATGAGGCCGAACCCTGTCTTCGAGGGGTGTGAGTTGCTATGATTCGGGTATCAGGTATGCAAATCCTGAGGTAAGGTCATGAAACTGAAAGTGGTCATACATGAAGCCGAGGAGGGCGGGTATTGGGCCGAGGTGCCCTCCATACCGGGCTGCGCCACCCAGGGCGAAACCTTCGACGAGTTGCTCGCCAATATCTACGAGGCGGTCGAAGGGTGCCTGTCGGTCGACATCCGAGACGTGACAATATCGGATAAAGACAAGGTCATGGAGATCGCTGTTTGAAAGCCATCAGCGGAAAGGAGTTCTGCAGGCTGCTCGAAGCGAGGGGATGGCGACGGAAACGGGTTCATGGCAGCCACCACATCTATGCAAAGAAAGGGGAGACTCCACGAATCTCGGTACCCGTGCATGGTAGTACGCCATTGAAGACGGGCCTGCAAAAGGCACCTGATGAAGGTGGCGGGAATCGACGAGGGTGACCTATAGGTCTGAAGGTATCTGCTTCGCAGCGGGTTTCCACCCGTCATTCCCGCGCAGGCGGGAATCCATCATGAGGTGAGGGGAGAGGGGTGAGGGGTGAGGCGTGAGATGTAGGATGCGCAAAGGCGCGTAGCGCCGTGCGCATCATGGGGATGTCACCATCGCAGGCGGCTGTCGGAAAAATCAAGGAATCTGCGGCAGCGGCAGATCCTCCTCGGCCGACGCGGCGGCAAAGGCGATCACGGCGCGGATGTCCTCCTCGCTGAGCGTGGGAAAATCCTTCACCAGGGTCTCCACGGTGTCGCCCTCCACCAGACTTGCAAGGATGGTGCGCAAGGTGACGCGCGTGCCGCGGATCACCGGTTCACCACCACAGATCGACGGATCACGCGTGATTCTATCCATATAGTCCATGGCAGTTTCCTGATGACGGGTGGCTGGTTGAATTATCGGCCAACCCAGGTGGCGGCGCCAAGCGGTGGGCTGTCGCTGCGTGGCGGACCGGTGGAACGTGCCATGTCGGGTTGGCATGGCGGTTTTCTCCGACACTCGGGGAGATTCCTTAACATCATGATAGTAAACAGAAATATGGCGACGGAGGGCGGGTACCCGTCATTCCCGCGCAGGCGGGAATCCATCATGAGGTGAGGGGTGAGGCGTGAGGAGACCCCCGTAGGATGCGCAAAGGCCCGAAGGGCCGTGCGCATCACCGCCGTGCGCATCACCGCCGTGCGCATCATAGGCATGAGGGCACCCGGCGCCCGGGGAAATGGTATAATTCCTGGTATTCTTACTTCCTGGAATTCTACCAATGCTGACCAAGAAGACCTCCAAAAACCAGATCACCCTGCCCAAGTCCGTGGTCGAACGTTTCCCCGATGCCACCTATTTCGATGTGCGGGCGGAGGACGACCGCATCATCCTGGTGCCGGTGCGCCCCGGGCGGGCCGACGAGGTACGGGCCAAGCTCGAAAAACTGGGCATCACGGAGCAGGATATCGACGATGCCATCGAGTGGGCGCGGCGCCGGTGAGGGTGCGCGTCGTCCTTGACACCAATTGCATCGTTTCCGCCCTGCTGTTCGCCCGCGGGCGATTGGCTTGGCTGCGGGCGGCCTGGGCGGCGGGGACGCTGGTGCCGCTGGTGTGCACGGAGACCGTGCAGCAATTGCTGCGCGTGCTGGCCTATCCCAAGTTCGATCTCACGCGCAGCGAGATGGATGCGTTGCTCGGCGACTTCCTTCCCTTCGCGGATATCGTCGAGCTGGCCGAGGACGAGGCCTGGCCCGACTGCCGGGATCCAAACGACCGGGTGTTCCTGGCGCTCGCCCTGCAGGCCCAGGCCGAGGCGCTGGTGACAGGGGATGCTGATCTCTTGGCCTGCAAGGGCGATTTCCCCCTCCCCATCCTGACGCCCGACGAATGCAAGGAACGGCTGGCCAGATCGTAGGGGTAGGATGTGCAAAGGCCCGAAGGGCCGTGCGCATCAGTATGAGCCACGGACCCACACGGAAGTACACGGAATCGTAGGATGCGCAAAGGCCCGAAGGGCCGTGCGCATCAGTATGAGCCACGGACCCACACGGATGTACACGGAATCGTAGGATGCGCAAAGGCGCGCAGCGCCGTGCGCATCAGTGGAGGGGGAGGAGGCCCCCGTCATTCCCGCGCAGGCGGGAATCCATCGACTGGTATCCGTCAGTGACTGAATGGCACGGAGTTCATGGTCGAAAGTGCCGACATTCATCTTGGCCGGTAATCCCTCCGATCAATGCATCGTTCATACAGTGAACGATCGATGCGTATCCAATCAGTTTTATTGATCCCGCGCTTATTGCGGACAGTAGGACTGAAGGGAAAAGCACTGGCAATCTTTATCCAACGCTTTTGTTCACGTGCGATTGTACGGACTTCATCGGCGGCTTCGGACAGATCCTGATCCTGGCTGAAGACCAGTGCTACATCATATTCACGTCGGTGAGCAAGGCGGGTGATATCGAGAGCGATACGTACATCGATCCCTTTTTCGTCCCCGGCGAGGAAAGTATGGGTACTGCCTCCTGGTAGCTCGACAACTTTGTTTCGATAGCGCAAGGCGCGCTTGTACACCACGATACCGGCACGTTGCATGGCAAGTAGCTTGCGGGACCAAAACGTGTGCCAGAAGGTGTTGTCTGCAGGGTCTGGGACGCCGGTGTAAAAACGGACCTGGGAAAGTCGCCATCCCTGGTCGGCGCAGACGGCTGCGGCGAGGCGGTATACATCGTAATTGGGGTAGGTATAACCGAACGCTTCCTTGGCACTGTGGAACAGATTCTGCCCGTCGAAGAAGGCGACGGTGCGGGGATCAGGCGGCTCCGCAGGCATGGCCATCCCCAAAAATGAATAACCCCGTTCGCCCCCGAGTGGGCCACGCGACGGGGTCATGAGGATCAAATAACCCCACCCGGGCCACAAGGGCAAGTCGGGCGGGGGGCAAGTACGTATTTATTATCGGCATTGGACCCAAGAAATCAAGGTGTTCTTGCAAGGACACATGCGCTGGTTGACCGGATCCCAAGACCACTCGGTAATATAACGAACGGATGAAAAACTTGCAAAATTATATAACATATTGAATTATAAATAATAATACATCCGATAGCGCCACGGCTGATGTTGCGGCGGAGCGACAGGTCAACGATGCAATACCATGGCCATCGAGCGCCAGGCGCCCGGCCGCCGCCGAGGAGAACCGTCATTCCCGCGCAGGCGGGAATCCATCGTGACGCCCCCCAAACCCCGCAGGGGCTTCCCCCGGGCCCCATTTTTGCTAAAGTAATCCGCTACCCCTGACGCCAACTCCCCGGGGGAGGGGACCCGGAGAGGATGACCAGCATGCAGCGCCCGAAGGAATGGACCAACCGCCCGGCCGCCGGCCGGCCACCCCTGCCCGCGGCGCGGACACCGGCCACGCCATGACCCGCATCGCGGACCTCATGCAGCGCAGCGGCGTGGCCTTCGGCACCAGCGGCGCCCGCGGCCGGGTGGAGGACATGACCCCCGAGGTCTGCTACGCCTACACCGCCGCCTTCCTCGCCCACCTGGCCCAGGGCAGCGGCCTGGCCCCCGGCACCGCCATCGCCCTGGGCGGCGACCTGCGCCCCAGCACCCCGGACATCATGGCCGCCGTGGCCCGCGCCTGCACCGATGCCGGCCATCCCGTGATCAACGCCGGCACCGTCCCCTCGCCGGCCCTGGCCGCCTTCGGCATCGCCCAGGGCCTGCCCAGCATCATGGTCACCGGCAGCCACATCCCCGACGACCGCAACGGCATCAAGTTCAACCGCGCCGACGGCGAGATCCTCAAGGAGGACGAGGCCGGCATCCGCGCCCAGGCCGTGCAGCGCCCCGAGCCCTTCCCGGCCATCACCGCCGCCGACCTGCCGCCGGTGGATGGCCGCGTGCGCCTGGCCTACCTGCAGCGCTACCTGGACTTCATGCCCCCGGGTAGCCTGGCGGGCCTGAAGGTGGCCGTCTACCAGCACTCCAGCGTCGCGCGGGACCTGCTGCCCGAGCTGCTCGAGGCCCTGGGCGCCGAGGTCCAGGCCCTGGGCCGCTCCGAGCGCTTCATCCCCGTGGATACGGAGGCCATCCGGCCGGAGGACAGCGAGCTGGCCCGCCGCTGGGCCGCCGAACAGGGGTTCGATGCCATCGTCTCCACCGACGGCGACGCCGACCGCCCCCTGGTGGGGGACGAACAGGGCCGCTGGCTGCGCGGCGACATCGCCGGCCCGCTCACCGCCCGCTGGCTCGGTATCCGCCGCCTCGCCACCCCCGTCAGCTCCAACACCGTGGTGGAGAAGAGTGGCTGGTTCGAGGACGTCCGCCGCACCCGCATCGGTTCCCCCTACGTCATCGCCGCCATGCAGGCGCTCGCCAGCGACGGCGTCCCCGTGGCCGGCTACGAGGCCAACGGCGGCTTCCTCCTC
>JALWSQ010000149.1 GCA_026993645.1 Thiohalobacter sp. | reverse complement strand
ACCCCTCACCGGCTGTAGAGAATGCCCAAGCGGACTGACATAGAGAGCGTCCTCATCATCGGTGCCGGCCCCATCGTCATCGGCCAGGCCTGCGAGTTCGACTATTCCGGCGCCCAGGCCTGCAAGGCGCTGCGGGAGGAGGGCTACCGGGTGATCCTGGTGAACTCCAACCCCGCCACCATCATGACCGATCCGGACCTGGCGGATGCCACCTACATCGAGCCGGTGGAGTGGCGCACCCTGGCCCGCATCATCGAGCGCGAGCGCCCCGATGCCCTGCTGCCGACCATGGGCGGCCAGACCGGCCTCAACTGCGCCCTGGACCTGGCCCGGGAGGGGGTGCTGGCCGAATACGGCGTGGAACTCATCGGCGCCAGCCGCGAGGCCATCGACAAGGCCGAGGATCGTGACCGGTTCCGTGCGGCCATGCAGGCCATCGGCCTGGAGATGCCGCGTTCGGCCATCGCCCACTCGCTGGAGGAGGCGCTCCAGGTCCAGGCCTCCATCGGTTATCCGGCCATCATCCGGCCCTCCTTCACCCTCGGCGGCAGCGGGGGCGGCATCGCCTACAACCGCGAGGAGTTCCTGGAGATCTGCGAACGCGGGCTGGATCTCTCGCCCACCCGGGAGCTGCTGATCGAGGAATCGGTGATCGGCTGGAAGGAGTTCGAGATGGAGGTGGTGCGGGACCGCAAGGACAACTGCATCATCGTCTGTTCCATCGAGAACCTGGATCCCATGGGCGTGCACACCGGCGACTCCATCACCGTGGCCCCGGCCCAGACCCTCACCGACAAGGAATACCAGATCCTGCGCGATGCCTCCATCGCGGTGCTGCGCGAGATCGGCGTGGACACCGGCGGCTCCAACGTGCAGTTCGCCATCGATCCCGACAGCGGTCGCCTGGTCATCATCGAGATGAACCCCCGGGTGTCGCGTTCCTCGGCCCTGGCCTCCAAGGCCACCGGCTTTCCCATCGCCAAGGTGGCGGCCAAGCTGGCGGTGGGCTACACCCTGGACGAGTTGCGCAACGAGATCACCGGCGGCGCCACCCCGGCCTCGTTCGAGCCCACCATCGACTACGTGGTGACCAAGGTGCCGCGCTTCACCTTCGAGAAGTTCCCCCAGGCGGAACCGCGGCTGACCACCCAGATGAAGTCCGTGGGCGAGGTCATGGCCATCGGTCGCAGTTTCCAGGAATCGCTGCAGAAGGCCCTGCGCGGGCTGGAGACCGGCATCGACGGCCTGGACGAGATCGTGACCGCCCAGGGGGACGAGCTGGAGGCGGTGTTCCGGCACGAGCTGCGCGAGCCGGGCCCGGAACGGCTGCGTTACCTGGCCGATGCCTTCCGTCACGGGATGGACCTGCCCCGGGTGCAGGAGCTGTCGGGCATCGACCCCTGGTTCCTGGCCCAGATCCAGGACCTGGTGCGCGCCGAGGCCGACCTGGCGGGCCGCAGCCTGGAGTCGCTGACCGCGGCCGAGTTGCGCGCGCTCAAGCGCCAGGGCTTCTCCGACCGGCGCCTGGCGCGGCTGCTGGGCACGGACGAGCACCGGGTCCGGGCCCGGCGCCATGCCGAGGGCATCCGCCCGGTCTACAAGCGGGTGGATACCTGTGCCGCCGAGTTCGCCACCCCCACCGCCTACCTCTATTCCACCTACGAGGAAGAGTGCGAGGCGGCGCCGGACCAGCGCGACAAGATCATGGTGCTGGGTGGTGGCCCCAACCGCATCGGCCAGGGCATCGAGTTCGACTACTGCTGCGTCCATGCCGCGCTGGCCATGCGCGAGGACGGCTACGAGACCATCATGGTCAACTGCAACCCGGAGACGGTCTCCACCGACTACGACACCTCGGACCGGCTCTATTTCGAGCCACTCACCCTGGAGGACGTGCTGGAGATCATCGAGCTGGAGCAGCCGCGCGGGGTGATCGTCCAGTATGGCGGCCAGACGCCGCTCAAGCTGGCGCGGGCGCTGGAGGCGGCCGGCGCCCCCATCATCGGCACCACGCCGGATTCCATCGACCTGGCCGAGGACCGCGAGCGCTTCCAGCAGATGCTGGACCGGCTGCACCTGCTGCAGCCACCCAATGCCACCGCCCGCACCCCCGAGGCCGCCCTGGAGGAGGCGGCCCGGCTGGGCTATCCCCTGGTGGTGCGGCCCTCCTACGTGCTGGGCGGCCGGGCCATGGAGATCGTGTACAACGCCGAGGACCTGGAACGCTACATGCGCGAGGCGGTGCGGGTCTCCAACGACTCGCCGGTGCTGCTCGACCGCTTCCTGGACGAGGCGGTGGAGGTGGACGTGGACGCCGTCTGCGACGGCGAGCAGGTGCTCATCGGCGGCATCATGGAACACATCGAGCAGGCGGGGGTCCATTCCGGGGATTCGGCCTGTTCCCTGCCGCCCTATTCCCTGAGCGAGGCGGTGCAGGACCGGCTGCGCGAGCAGGTGGCGGCCATGGCCCGGGCGCTGGGGGTGGTGGGACTGATGAACACCCAGTTCGCCATCCAGGGCGACCGTATCTACGTGCTGGAGGTCAATCCGCGGGCCTCGCGCACCGTGCCCTTCGTCTCCAAGGCCACGGGCCTGCCGCTGGCCAAGATCGCGGCGCGCTGCATGATGGGGGTGTCGCTGGCGGCGCAGCAGGCGACCCGGGAACGCCGGCCGGTGTACTATGCCGTCAAGGAGGCGGTGTTCCCCTTCGTCAAGTTCCCGGGGGTGGATCCGCTGCTCGGCCCCGAGATGAAGTCCACCGGCGAGGTGATGGGGGTCGGCCGCAGCTTCGGCGAGGCCTTCGGCCGGGCGGAACTGGCCGCGGGCGAGGCGCTGCCGGTGGCCGGCCGGGTGTTCCTCAGCGTCCGCGACGCGGACAAGGCGGCGGTGGTGGAACTGGCGCGGGACTTCGCCGAGCGTGGCTTCGAGCTGATCGCCACCCGCGGCACGGCCGAGGCCATCCGCGCGGCCGGCATCGCCTGCGAGATGGTCAACAAGGTCAAGGAGGGCCGGCCGCACATCGTGGACATGATCAAGAACAACCAGATCCGCTACATCGTCAATACCACCGAGGGCAAGCAGGCGATCGCGGATTCCTACACCATTCGCCGGACTGCATTGCAGCACAAGGTGAACTACAGTACGACCATCGCCCATGGCCGGGCGACCTGCATGGCGCTGGACAGCCGGGAGGCGCAGGAGGTGCACCGGCTGCAGGACCTGCACGAGGAGTTGTCAGCATGAACAAGATACCCCTGACCGTACGTGGCGCGGAGAAGCTGCGCGAGGAACTCAAGCGGCTCAAGACCGAGGAGCGGCCGCGGGTGATCCAGGCCATTGCCGAGGCCCGCGCCCATGGCGACCTCAAGGAGAACGCCGAGTACCACGCGGCGCGGGAGCAGCAGAGCTTCATCGAGGGCCGCATCAAGGAGATCGAGGGCAAGCTGAGCCACGCCCACATCATCGATGTGAGCCGGTTGCCGGCCAATGGCAAGGTGGTGTTCGGCGCCACCGTGGACCTGGCGGACGAGGACACCGGCGCGGAGATCACCTACCAGATCGTGGGCGAGGACGAGGCCGACATCAAGGCCGGTCTGATCTCGATCAATTCACCCATCGCCCGGGCCCTGATCGGCAAGGAGGAGGGCGAGGTGGCGCGGGTGGTCACGCCCGGTGGCGAGCGCAACTACGAGATCGTCGAGGTACGCTACGAGTGAATGCCGCGGCGCCCGCCGGGGCACTGGACCGGCTCCTGCTCACCCTGTGGGCGGGCATCACCTGGGCCATCGGTTTCGTCGCGGTGCCCATCCTGTTCGCACGGTTGCCCACCCGGGTCCAGGCCGGTGAACTGGCCCAGTTCATGTTCAGCGTGGCCGATGGGCTCGGCCTGGTGGTCCTGGCGCTGCTGGTGCTGCGCACCATGCTGGCCCGGGGCTGGCGCGGCTGGCGGGTGCGGCTGATGCTGGCCGCCATGGCGGTCATCGCCCTGCTCCAGTTCGGCCTGCACCCGGTGATCCTGGCCTACCACCAGGCCGGCATCCACCCCGGCACCGCCGCCGCGGCCCGGTTCGAGTGGGTCCACCGGGCGGCCTCGCTGCTCTATGCCCTCGACGCCCTGGCGGCCCTGATCCTGGTGCTGGCGGGGCCGCCGCCCGTCGACCGGCAGGCCTAGGGGCATGCTCAGCGAGGCCCAGAAACGGCACCTGCGCGGGCTGGCCCACGGCTTGCATCCCTATGTGATCGTGGGCGGCGCCGGGCTCACCGCGGCGGTGCTGGACGAGGTGGACCGGGCCCTGGCGCACCACGAACTGATCAAGGTGCGGCTCAATGCCGCCGACCGGGACGCCCGCCAGGCCATGGTCGAGCGGCTGTGCCGCGAGAGCGGGGCCGAGCTGGTGCAGCGCATCGGCCACGTGGCGGTACTCTTCCGCCGCAACCCGGACCGGCCGCGCATCGCGTTCTGACCGGAGCAGTCCATGGCCAGGAGCCGGAGCAGCCAGCGCTGGCTGCGGGAACACTTCGACGATGCCTGGGTCAAGCGTGCCCGGCAGGAGGGCTATCGCGGCCGCGCCGTCTACAAGCTGGAGGAACTGGACCGGCGTTACCAGCTGCTCGAGGGGGTGCGGCGGGCGGTGGACCTGGGGGCGGCGCCGGGCAGCTGGTGCGAGTACCTGGCGCGGCAGGCGCGCGGCCGGATCCGGATCGTCGCCCTGGACCTGCTGCCCATGGAGCCGGTTCCCGGCGTCGACTTCATCCAGGGGGATTTCACCAGCGACGAGGTGCTGGCGGCATTGACCCGGCGGCTGGCGGGGCAGCCCCTGGACCTTGTCCTGTCCGACATGGCCCCCAATATGTCCGGTATGGAGGCGGTGGATCAGCCGCGCGCCATGTACCTGGCCGAA
>JALWSQ010000148.1 GCA_026993645.1 Thiohalobacter sp. | reverse complement strand
CGGGTCCGCGGCCTGCAGCGTCGTTGCGGTGATTTCGGGGCCGTCGACGACGGGAGCTTCTCGGTGCGCCGGGGCGAGATCTTCGGCCTGCTGGGGGCCAACGGGGCCGGCAAGACCACCACCTTCCGCATGCTGTGCGGCCTGTTGCCGCCCTCGGCCGGGGAACTCGCGGTGGCCGGCCACGACCTGCGCCATGCGGCGGCCCGGGCCCGGGGCCGCATCGGCTACATGGCCCAGCGGTTCTCCCTCTACGGGCAGTTGACCGTGCAGCAGAACCTGTTCTTCTTCGCCACCGCCTACGGGCTGCGGGGCCGCCGGCGCCGGCAACGCATCGGCTGGGCCCTGGAGGCCTTCGAACTGGCCCCCTTCGCCGCGGTCAACGCCGGGACCCTGCCACTGGGCTTCAAGCAGCGGCTGGCCTTCGCCGTGGCGCTCATGCACGAGCCGGAGATCCTGTTCCTGGACGAGCCCACCTCGGGGGTGGATCCCCTCGCCCGGCGCGAATTCTGGGCCCGGACCAACGCCCTGGCCGAGGCCGGGGTGACAGTGCTGGTCACCACCCACTTCATGGAAGAGGCCAACTATTGCGACCGGCTGGTCATCATGGCCGAAGGGCGGGTGCTGGCAACGGGCTCGCCGGCCGGCATCCGGGCCCGGGTCCGCAGCCCGGCATTGCCGGATCCCAGCATGGAGGATGCCTTCATCCGGCTGATCGAGAACGCGGAGGCGGCGGCATGAGCCCCGGCAGCCGCATGCGCCTGCGCGGCATGGTGCGCAAGGAGTCGCTGCAGATCCTGCGCGATCCCTCCAGTATCGCCATCGCTTTCGTCTTGCCGGTGGTGCTGCTGTTCCTGTTCGGCTACGGGGTGTCGCTGGATGCCCGCGACATCCCGGTGGGCCTGGTGGTGGAACAGCCGGATGCCGCCACCCAGAGCCTGGTGGCCGCCTTCCGGCGTTCCCGCTATTTCCGGCCCCGCACCTTCGGCAGCATCCAGCGGGCGGAACGGGCGCTGGCGGCCCGGCAGATCGATGGCATCGTCTGGTTGCGCAATGACTTCGCCCGCCGTCTCCTGGCCGGCGGCGAGGCGCCCATCGCGGTGCGGGTCAATGGCGTGGATGCCAACCAGGCCCACCTCACCGAGGGTTACCTGCAGGGCGTCTGGCTCGGCTGGCTGCAGCGCTATGCCGCCGCGGCCGGCCATCCGCTGGCGATCCCGGTGCGGATCGAGCACCGGGTCTGGTTCAATGCGGCCCTGATCAGCCGTTTCTTCCTGGTGCCCGGGCTGGTGGCCATCATCATGACCCTCATCGGTTCACTGCTGACGGCCATGGTCATCGCGCGGGAGTGGGAACGGGGCACCATGGAGGCCATGATGGTCACCCCCCTGCACATCCGCGAGGTGCTGGCAGGCAAGCTGATACCCTATTTCGTGCTGGGCATGGGCGGCATGGCGTTCACCGTGGCCCTGGCGGTGTGGCAGTTCGACGTGCCCCTGCGCGGCTCGCTCTGGCTGCTGTTCCTCAGCGGCGCCCTGTTCATGCTGGTGGCCCTGGGCATGGGCCTGCTGATCTCCATCGTGTCGCGCAACCAGTTCGTCGCCGGGCAGATCGCCATCGTGGTGACCTTTCTGCCGGCCTTCATTCTCTCCGGCTTCATCTTCGACATCGGTTCCATGCCGGCGCCCATCCAGCTCATCACGCACCTGGTGCCGGCGCGCTATTTCGTGGCCATCCTGCAGACCCTGTTCCTGGCCGGTGACCTGCCCCGGGTGGTGATCCCCAACCTGCTGGCCCTGCTGGTCATGGGCGGGATCTTCGCCGCCCTGGTGCGGCGCAAGGCCCACAAGCGGCTGGAGTAGGCGGCATGTGGCAGATCCTTGCCCTGGCATTGAAGGAGTTTCTGGCCCTGGTGCGCGACAAGCGCAGCCGCTTCGTGCTCATCGGTCCGCCCATCGCCCAGCTGCTGGTGTTCGGTTACGCCGCCACCTTCGACCTGAACCATGTCAGTGTCGCCGTCTACAACGAGGATCCCGGGGCGGCCAGCCGCGCCTTGATCGGCCACATCGCCGGTTCACCCCATTTCGACCTGGTGGCGCGCATCACGCATGATGCGGAGATCGCGCCCCTGGTGGACCAGCGGCGGGTGTTGCTGGTGCTGCACCTGGGCCCCCACTTCAGTTCCGATCTGGCGGCCGGGCGGGGTACCCGCCTCCAGGCCATCCTGGACGGGCGCAATTCCAACACCGCGACCCTGGCCCTGGGTTACCTGCGCAGCATCCTCACGGATTTCAACCGCCAGTGGGCGAAGGACCATGGTGGACCGGCGCCCCCGGCCGTGCTCCAGATGCGGGCCTGGTACAACGCCAGCCTGGTGTCGCGCTGGTTCATCATCCCCGGTATCGTCGGCCTGCTCACCCTGGTGGTGACCCTGGTGGTCACCGCCCTGTCGGTGGCCCGGGAGCGGGAGGCGGGCACCTTCGATCAGCTGCTGGTGACGCCCCTGCGGCCAGTGCAGATCCTCGTGGGCAAGGCGTTGCCGGGCATGGTGATCGGTACCCTGGAGGCCAGCCTGATCATCCTCCTGGCGGTGGCCTGGTTCGATATTCCACTGCGGGGCAGCCTGGGGGCGCTCTATGCCGGGCTGCTCCTGTTCCTGCTGTCGGCCGTCGGGATCGGCCTGATGATCTCCGCCATCGCCGTGACCCAGCAGCAGGCGGTGCTGGGTGCCTTCCTGTTCCTGGTGCCGGCGGTGATCCTCTCCGGTTTCGCCACCCCCATCGCCAACATGCCGCCGCTGGTGCAGCAGCTGACGCTGATCGATCCGCTGCGCTATTTCCTGGTGGTGGTGCGCGGCGTGTTCCTGGAGGGGGACGGTTTCGGCCTGCTGTTGGACCAGTACTGGCCCATGGCCCTGATCGGGCTCTGTGCCCTGTCCCTGGCGGGCTGGCTGTTCCGTCACCGCATGTACTGAGCCCCCCCGGTCAGCGACCCAGGCCGCGGGAGACGATGGCGATCTCGTCGGCGTCGGCGATGGGATCGTCCAGCGCCCCGAACGCCTTGTTGACCGTCACGGTGATGCGCTCCTCGACCAGGGCCTTGGACCAGATGTCCCCGCGCTTCTTCAGATAATCAATAAGTTGACGCACTGTCTTCACATTCTTCGGAAGAAACAACTCCTCCGCGCCGCGGCCCAGCAGGTCGGGCAGGTTGCCAAAGTAGAGTATGCGCGCCATCTCATCCTCCCGGTCGTCGCTCAGGGGCACGCCACCGCGCCCGGGCGCCCACTTTAGCGCGCCCTGGCGAGCGCGCAACCCTGGGCCGGGTGCGGGCAGGACGGCGCGGTGCTTTGCTATACTGCCCGCGTCATGCGAACAGGGGTGTGCTGATGGCGGATGCGCTGCTGCGGGTGGGGATCCTGACGGTGTCGGACCGGGCCAGCCGGGGCGAATACGAGGACCGGGGCGGGCCGGCGGTTCGGGCATGGCTGGAGGAACGGCTGGTCTCTCCGCGCGCCTACGAGATGCGGGTGGTGCCCGATGAACAGGCCGGGATCGAGCAGGCCCTGTGCGACCTGGCGGACGAGGCAGGCTGTCACCTGATCGTCACCACCGGGGGGACCGGGCCGGCCCCGCGGGACGTGACGCCGGAGGCGACGCGTGCGGTCTGCACCAAGGAACTGCCGGGATTCGGTGAACTGATGCGGGCGGTGTCGCTGCGCTATGTGCCCACCGCCATCCTGTCGCGGCAGACCGCCGCCATCCGCGGTCACAGCCTGATCATCAACCTGCCCGGTAATCCGCGCGCCATCGGTCAGTGCCTGGCGGCGGTGTTTCCGGCGGTGCCCGATTGCATCGACCTCATCGGCGGGCCGAGCCCGCGCTGGCGCGATCCGTCCGGCCAGGCGGTGGAGCTGAACCTGCACTCCTGAGCAGTGAATGATGCGCGCGGCCATCGATGCGCACGGCCCTTCGGGCCTTTGCGCATCCTACACGTCATCAGGCGTATGGCGGACACCCGTAGGTGGGCAAAGCGAGCGCAGCGAGCGTGCCCAACAACGGCGTGCTGATGCGCACGGCCCTTCGGGCCTTTGCGCATCCTACCCCTCACCCCTCACGTCCTTTTCAGCACCAAGGCGGCCAGCGGCGGCAGGGTGAGCTCGATGGAGTGGGGCAGGCCCATCCAGGGCAGGGGCTCGCTGTCGGCAGCGGCGGGACCGGTGTTGCTGCCGCCGTAGTGGCTGGAATCGGAGTTGAACAGCACCCGGTAGTGGCCCGGTTCGGGCACGCCCACGCGGTAGCCGTGGCGGACCACGGGGGTGAAGTTGAGGATCACCACCACCTCGTCCTGGTCGCTGCGCCGCCGGTAGCTGACGATGGACTGGGCGGCATCGTGGCAATCGATCCAGGCAAAACCCGAGTCCTCGAAATCCCGTTGGTGCAGGGCCGGTTGTTCGCGGTACAGGCGGTTGAGATCGGCCACCAGGCGCTGGATGCCGGCGTGGGGTGGGTACGCCAGCGCCTGCCATTCCAGCGCCTGGTCGAAGTTCCATTCCGAGCGTTGGCCGAACTCCTGGCCCATGAACAGCAGCTTCTTGCCCGGGTAGGTCCACTGGTAGCTGTAGAGCAGGCGCAGGTTGGCGAACTGCTGCCATTCGTCGCCGGGCATCTTGTGCAACAGGGACGCCTTGCCGTGCACCACCTCGTCGTGGGAGAAGGGCAGCACGAAGTTCTCGGTGAAGGCGTAGAGCAGGCCGAAGGTCAGCTGGTCGTGATGATAGTGGCGATGTACCGGGTCCTTGCTCATGTAGACCAGGGTGTCGTGCATCCAGCCCATGTTCCACTTCATGCTGAACCCGAGCCCGCCGACCCAGGTGGGGCGGGTAACCTGGGGCCAGGCGGTGGATTCCTCCGCCACCATCAGAC
>JALWSQ010000147.1 GCA_026993645.1 Thiohalobacter sp. | reverse complement strand
CCGCCGGCGCCAGGGCGGCATTGCGCCGGCCGGCCCGGGCACGCTGCCGCGCCCTGGCCGCCAGTACCCGCTCCCGCACCCGGGCACTGGGTTCACCCTCCGGTCCCCGGAACTGCGCGAATTCGAGCCGCGGCACGGCCACCTGCAGGTCGATGCGGTCCAGCAGGGGGCCCGACAGCCGGCCGCGGTAGCGGCGCACCTGTTCCGGGGTGCAGCGGCAGCGGCCCTGCGCATCGTCGAGGTAGCCGCAGGGGCAGGGGTTCATGGCGGCGACCAGCTGGAAGCGGGCCGGGTATTCCGCCTGCTGCCGCGCCCGCGAGATAGTGATGGTGCCGGTCTCCAGGGGTTCCCGCAGGACCTCCAGCACCCGCCGGTCGAACTCCGGCAGTTCGTCCAGGAACAGCACGCCATTGTGGGCCAGCGAGATCTCGCCCGGTCGCGGGCGTGAACCGCCCCCCACCAGCGCGGCCGCCGAGGCGGTGTGATGCGGGGCCCGGAAGGGGCGCCGGCGCCACTGGGTGATCGGAACGGCCTGCCCGGCGATGGAACGGATGGCCGCCGCCTCCAGGGCCTCCGCCTCTTCCATTTCGGGCAGGATCCCGGGCAGGCGCGAGGCCAGCATGGTCTTGCCGGTGCCGGGCGGGCCCACCATCAGCAGGCTGTGGCCGCCGGCGGCGGCGATCTCCAGGGCCCGTCGTGCCTGGTGCTGGCCGCGCACCTCGGCCAGGTCGGGCAGGGGGGCGGGATCGCCCGCCGGGGCCGGCGCACTGACCCTGGGGAGGGCCTGGTGTTGCAACAGGTGCGCCGTCACCTCCAGCATGTGCTGGGCCTGGAAGCCGGCATCGGCACTCGCCAGGGCGGCCTCCGCCCCATTGGCCGCGGGGACCACCAACTGGCGGCCATCGCGCCGCGCCTGCAACGCCACCGGCAGCACCCCCGGGACCGGCCGCAGCGCACCGGACAGGGCCAGTTCGCCCACGAATTCGTACCGGGCCAGGGCCTCGGTAGGGAGCTGGCCCGAGGCCGCCAGGATGCCGAGGGCGATGGGCAGGTCGAAGCGGCCGCCCTCCTTGGGCAGGTCCGCCGGTGCCAGGTTGATGGTGATGCGGCGGGTGGGGAACTCGAAGCCGCTGTTGAGCAGGGCGCCCCGCACCCGGTCCTTGGATTCGCGCACCGCGGTTTCGGGCAGGCCGACGATGGAGAGGGAGGGCAGGCCGTTGGCCAGGTGGACCTCCACCGTGACCAGCGGCGCCTCGATACCGAGCACCGCCCGGCTGTAGGCGACAGCGAGCGTCATGGCCTCCCTTCCCCCGGCACCGGCCCGCCGTCCCTGGCGGGCCTGCATCTGACCGTCTCAGCCGCCGTCCATGTCGGCGTCGGGGTTGTCCCCCGTCGCCGCGGCGGTCTCGCCCAGCACCTCGGTCTCCAGCGCCGCGACCCGCTGCTCCAGCGCCTCCAGCCGCAGGCGGGTCCGGACCAGCAGGGCCTGCTGCACGTCGAACTCCTCCCGCGTCACCAGGTCGAGCTGGCGCAGGGCGGCCGCCAGCGCCGTGCGCAGGTTCTTCTCCAGGTCCTCGGGGACGCCCCGCAGCCCGCTGGGGATGGCGTCGCCCACGCGCCGTACCAGTTCATCGAAGAGCTTGGGATCGAGCATGGGCCGACTTTAGCCCATGGCCCGGTGACCGGTCCAGTGTCCCGCAGCGTTCCGGGCGGTTTTTCCTGGGCGAGCCCGCGCCGGCCGTGCGGCGTCCAGTCATCCGGCCGGGCCTGCACTCATTTGGTGCGCCCCGCCGCCCAGCTCACCAAAATGGTGCAATAGCTCCAGTCCCGCGCCTCCAGTATCATAATAACTTATTGTTTTAATATGAAAAGTTTGGCTTGGCACGGTGCCTGCTACAAGGGGGGCACGGAGCCCCTCCAGCGGGGGCATCCGGCCAGTTCAGGGATTTCGTTTCGACAGGCACGGGCTTTTTCAGACTCAGAGGAGAATACAGCAATGACTCGATTCACCAAGACCACCCTGGCGACCGCACTGCTGCTGGCGGCCACTGGCGTCAGCGCCGCCGAAGGGGACATCAGTGCCAACGTGGCCCTGGCCACCGACTACATGTTCCGCGGCGTGTCCCAGACCGACAACCAGTTCGCCATCTCCGGCGGATTCGATTGGAGCCACGCCAGCGGCATCTACCTGGGCACCTGGGCCAGCAACGTGAACTTCGGTACCGCCCCGGATCCCAGCACCGAGATCGACCTCTATGCCGGCTATTCCGGCAAGGTCGGGGACATCGGCTATGACCTCGGCTTCCTGCACTACGACTACCCGGGTGCCAGTGAGCTGGATACCAACGAGGTCTACGTGGGGGCCAGCTACAGCTACTTCAGCGCCAAGCTGTCCTATTCCAACGATCTGGCCTTCGTCAGCCCGACCAAGAGCGACAGCGCGACCTACCTCGACCTGGGCGCCGAGTACGAGGTGATGGACAACGTCACCGTCTCCGCCCACGTCGGCTGGTCCAACGGCGATGCCTTCAAGACCGCCTCCGGCAACAAGGTGGACGGTTACGTGGACTACAAGCTCGGCGTCTCCACCTCCTTCAAGGGCGTGGACCTGGCCCTGGACTACATCGACTCGGACAGCGACGCCGAGACCCTGTTCGGCACGAGCCTGACCGACAGCCGGGTGATGTTCACGATTTCCAAGAGCTTCTGAAGCCCGCGTTGGGCCCGCCGCGGCGGGCCCGTCTTTTTACCGGAGGTAAGCGACCATGAAGTTAGTTACGGCAATCATCAAGCCCTTCAAGCTGGATGACGTGCGCGAGGCACTGCACGAGATCGGCGTGCAGGGGATCACGGTCACCGAGGTGAAGGGCTTCGGGCGCCAGAAGGGTCATACCGAACTCTACCGCGGTGCCGAGTACGTGGTGGACTTCCTGCCCAAGGTCAAGCTCGAAGTGGCGGTCACCGAGGCGCTGGCGGACCGGGTGATCGAGGCCATCACCCAGGCGGCCAACACCGGCAAGATCGGTGACGGCAAGATCTTCGTATTTCCCATCGAACAGGTCATCCGCATCCGCACCGGCGAGACCGGCGCGGACGCGCTCTGAGACGGAGGAGGTTTCCCATGCGTTTTTCGCGAACCAAGATGGCATTGGCGGGCCTGCTGCCGCTGGTCACGCCCATGCTGGCCCATGCCGAGGACAAGCTGAGCAGTGGTGACACCGCCTGGATGCTCACGGCCACGGCCCTGGTGTTGTTCATGACCATCCCCGGCCTGGCGCTGTTCTATGCCGGCATGGTGCGTTCCAAGAACGTGCTGTCGGTACTCATGCAGTGCTTCGCCATCACCTGTCTGGTGACCGTGCTCTGGGCCCTGTTCGGTTACAGCATCGCCTTCGGCGGCAGCGGTCCCTGGTGGGGTGGCCTGGGCAAGGCCTTCCTGCATGGTGTCGGCGTGGACGGCCTGAGCGGCTCCATCCCGGAGACTGTGTTCATGGTGTTCCAGATGACCTTCGCCATCATCACGCCGGCGCTGGTGGTGGGCGCCTTCGCCGAGCGCATGAAGTTCTCGGCCCTGCTCTGGTTCATGGGTATCTGGCTGCTGGTGGTCTATGCCCCCATCGCCCACTGGGTCTGGGGTGACGGCGGCTGGCTCGGCGGCAAGAGCATCCTGGACTTCGCCGGT
Organism: Thiohalobacter sp.; assembly: GCA_026993645.1. Lineage (GTDB taxonomy): Bacteria > Pseudomonadota > Gammaproteobacteria > Thiohalobacterales > Thiohalobacteraceae > JALWSQ01. The sequence continues at coordinate 1,264 of JALWSQ010000147.1, read as the reverse complement.
GGCACCGTGGTGCACATCAATGCCGGTATCGCCGGCCTGGTGGCGGCCCTGGTCGTGGGCAAGCGCAACGGCTATCCCACCACTGCCATCATGCCCCACAACCTGACCCTGACGGTGACCGGTGCCTCCATGCTGTGGGTGGGCTGGTTCGGCTTCAACGCCGGCTCCGAGCTGGCGGCAGACGGCACCGCGGGCATGGCCATGGCCGTGACCCAGATCGCCACGGCCATGGCGGCGCTGGCCTGGATGTTCACCGAGTGGATGGTGCACGGCAAGCCCTCGGTCCTGGGCATCGTCTCCGGCGCGGTGGCGGGCCTGGTGGCGATCACGCCGGCATCGGGCACGGCCGGCCCCATGGGGGCGCTGGCCATCGGCGCGGCCGCGGGTGTGGGCTGCTTCCTCGGTGCCACCCGGATCAAGCGGGCCTTCGGCTACGACGATTCGCTGGACGCCTTCGGTGTCCACGGCATCGGCGGTATCATCGGCGCCCTGCTCACCGGTGTGTTCTGTGCGCCCTCCCTGGGCGGTGCCGGCTTCGGCGACGGCATCAGCAGCATCGGCCAGCAGCTCGGGGTGCAGACCCTGGGCGTGGCGGCGACCCTGGTCTACACGGCGGTTGCCACCTTCATCATCCTCAAGGTCCTGGACCTGGTGATGGGGCTGCGGGTCAGCCGCGAGGCCGAGACCGAGGGGCTGGACCTCGCCCTGCACGACGAGCGGGGCTACAGCCTCTGATTCCCGGCTGCAGCCAGGGATCGTCGGACGGTGACGGGCGCCCTGTGGGGCGCCCGTTGCCTTTTGGGATTGCGGCGTTCAGAGCTGCTTGTGGGCGCCGTCGCAGAAGGGCTTGTCCTGGCTGTGCTTGCAGCCACACAGCCAGACCTTGGTCTTTTCCGCCAGCTCGAACTTGACCGGTTCGAAACCGGTGCCCTTGTGGGAGCCGTCGCAGAACGGCTGGTCCTTGGAGCGGCCGCAGGCACACCACCAGTAGGTGCCGGCCTCGAGCTCGAGGGCATAGGGTTTCTTCTGGGCGATGACAGGTTCTTCCATGGTGGGCATCCTCCACTGATGTCTATGCGGTACCATAGCCAGCCGGGAACCCGGCGTCAAAGCGGAGGGGAGGATCCTGGCATTCTTCGAGGCAATCGATCTGGCCGGTGCCGGCTTCGGTCCCGTCGACCTGACCCTGGCGCGGGGTGAGGTGCTGGTGATCGCCGGGCCCTCGGGCGGCGGTAAGAGCCGCCTGCTGCGGGCGCTCGCCGAC
>JALWSQ010000146.1 GCA_026993645.1 Thiohalobacter sp. | reverse complement strand
TCGTTCCAGGCGCTGGCCAGCAGGGCCAGCCCGAGCCCGCCGAACAGCCAGCTGGCCAGGGGCGCCCCGGCGATGATCAGCCGTGGCTGGTGGCCGTCCAGTCCGTAGATCAGGCTGGCGGCCAGCACCAGGCCGGTGCCCACCAGGGCTGCCAGGCTGCGGCGGTGCGCCCGGCGCAACTCGCGCCGCAGGGTGCGCAGTTCCTCGGCCTGCCGCGGGCGTTCATCACTCCCCTGCCGGCTGAGGTAGGTGTGAAGCAGCTTGGGCAATTCCGGCAGGGTTTCGCTCCACTCGGGGATCTGGGTACGCAGGTTGCGCAGGAAGGCGCGGGGTCCCACCTGCTCGCTCATCCAGCGCTCCAGGAAGGGCTTGGCCGTCTGCCACAGATCCAGATCCGGATACAGCTGGCGCCCCAGGCCCTCGATGTTCAGCAGCGTCTTCTCCAGCAGCACCAGTTGCGGCTGCACCTCCATGTCGAAACGGCGCGCGGTCTGGAACAGGCGCACCAGCAGGTGACCGAACGAGATCTCCTTCAGCGGCCGCTCGAAGATGGGCTCGCACACGGTGCGGATGGCGGATTCGAACTCGTCCGCCCGGGTTCCGGGCGGCACCCAGCCGGACTCGACGTGGAGCTCGGCGACCCGGTGATAGTCGCGGCGAAAGAAGGCGAGGAAGTTCTCCGCCAGGTAGCGCTGGTCCTCCGGGCTGAGGCTGCCCATGATGCCGAAATCCACCGCCAGGTACTGGCCCTCGGGTGACACGAAGATGTTGCCCGGGTGCATGTCGGCGTGGAAGAAATTGTGGCGGAACACCTGGGTGAAGAAGATCTCCACGCCCCGTTCCGCCAGCAGGCGCAGATCGATCCCCCGCTCGCGCAGGTCCCGGACGTTGCTGATGGGGGTGCCATGGATGCGCTCCATCACCATCACCTCACGCCGGCACAGGGGCCAGTAGACCTCGGGGACATAGAGCATGTCGGAGCCCAGGAAGTTGCGCCGCAACTGGGATGCATTGCCGGCCTCCCGTTGCAGGTCCAGCTCGTCCCACAGGGTCTTCTCGAATTCACGCACGATCTCCACCGGCCGCAGGCGGCGGGCATCGCGCCAGTAGCGGCTGGCCAGGCCGGCCAGGTAGTACATGAGGGCCAGGTCGCGGCGGATGACCCGCTGGATGTCGGGGCGCACGACCTTGACCACCACCTCGCGGCCGTCGTGCAGGCGGGCGGCATGGACCTGGGCGATGGAGGCGGAGGCCAGGGGGGTGGTGTCGAACTCCGCGAACAGCTCGGCCACCGGCTGGCCCAGGGCACGCTCGATCAGGGCCCGGGCCTGGTCACCCGGAAACGGTGGCACCCGGTCCTGCAGATGGGCCAGCTCGTCGGCGATGTCGTCGGGCAGCAGGTCCCGCCGGGTGGAGAGGATCTGGCCGAACTTGACGAAGATGGGACCGAGCTGTTCCAGGGTGCGGCGGATGCGGACCGCCCGCGGTGGCCGTTGCCGCGGCAGCCAGTTCCAGGGCGCCAGGTAGATCAGGAAGCGCACCGGGCGCAGCAGGTGGGTGGCGAACACCACCTCGTCCAGGCCGTTGCGCACCAGGATGTGGTTGATGTGGACCAGGCGCCAGATCATGCCAGGGCGGAGTCTCATGCCGGCCGCCGCCCTCCCGTGCCGCCCATCCCGGTCGGCCGTTGCATCTAGGCCTCCCGGTCCCCGCCGAGGCGCCGCTCCAGGCGCTCGATCCGCTGCGCCAGGCGGTCGCAGTCCAGGCGCAAGCGGTCCACCGCGGCCAGGAAGTCCTCCACCTCCGCCCGATCCGGTGCCAGGCGCAGTTCTTCGCGGACGTACTCCGACAGGTCCGCGCGGGTCCGCCGGGCCAGCCGTTCCGCCTGCTGCCCGGCCTGACGCAGCCTGCGACCGGCCTGGTGGGCCAGGGTGTCGCCGACCAGGCGGGCGAGGGCCTCTTCCCAGTCGAAGTGCAGCCGGCGCAGCAGGTCCTGGAAGGCCGCGGCCAGGGCGCTGTCTCCGGTGATGCGGAGTTCACCGCCGAACAGCTGGTCCGCCGTGCTGGCACCGAGGAAGCGGCCGACGAAGCCGGTCACCGTCCCCTCGATGAGCACGTCCGGCGCCCCGTCGTAGCGGGCCACGACGGCCAGGTCCCGGGGCCCGGGGAGAAAGTACAGGCGCAGGCCGAGATCGGTCCAGTGGAGGGCGATCACCCGGTCCTGGAGGGGTCGTAGCCGGTCGGCGCTGTCCGGATCCAGGGCCAGCAGCCGGCCCAGGGCTGCCTCGATGGCGGCGGCCGCCGCCATGGCCAGTCGGTCAGAGACGGTAGCCACGATGTACCGCGACGATGCCGCCGGTCAGGTTGTGGTAGTCGCAGCGCTCGAAGCCGGCCTCCTCCATCATCTGGCGCAGGCGCTCCTGGTCCGGATGCATGCGGATGGATTCGGCCAGGTAGCGGTAACTGGCGGCATCCCCCACCACCGCCTTGCCCATCAGCGGCAGCACGGTGAAGGAATAGAGGTCGTACAACGGGCGCATGCCGGGGATCCGGGGCCGGGAGAATTCCAGGATCAGGGCCTGGCCACCGGGGCGCAGCACCCGGTGCATCTCCGCCAGGGCGGCGGCCTTGTCGGTGACGTTGCGCAGCCCGAAGGCGATGGTGATGCAATCGAAACTGGCCGCCGGGAACGGCAGGGCCTCGGCATTGGCCTGGACGTAGTCCAGGTTGCCGACCAGGCCGCGGTCGGTGAGGCGGTCACGGCCCCGCTGCAGCATGCTGCCGTTGATGTCCGCCAGCACCACCCGGCCCCGGGCACCGACCCGCCGTGCCAGGCCGGCCGCCAGGTCGCCGGTCCCTCCGGCGAGATCCAGCACCCGCTGGCCATGGTGGACCGCCGCCAGCTCCAGGGTGAAGCGTTTCCACAGCCGGTGGATGCCGAGGGACATTAGGTCGTTCATCAGGTCGTAGCGGTCCGCTACGGAATCGAACACGGCCCCCACCCGGCGTGTCTTCTCCGCCGCCGGTATGCGCTGGTAGCCGAAATCGGTGGTCTCGTCCTTCATGGCCGGCCCGGCACCCCTGCCTCAGGCGCTGTGGCTGCCGTGGGGATGGCCCGCCTCCTCCAGTCGCCGGAGATACTGCTGCCAGTATTCCTCGTAGTGCTGGCCGAGATCGTACAGGGTGTCCCAGGCATAGATGCCGGTGTTGTGGTTGTCGTCGAAGAAGATCTGGATGGCATAGTTGCCCACCGGCACCAGGTTGTCGATGTTCACGTCCTCCTTGCCGATCTGCAGCTTGCCCTCGCCGGGGCCATGACCGCGCACCTCGGCCGAGGGGGAATAGACACGCAGGTACTCCGCCGGCAGTTCGAAGTGGCTGCCGTCCTCGAAGCGGATCTCCAGGATCCGTGACTGGCGATGGAGATTGATTTCCGTCGGTCGAATGCTCATCTCGTACAGCTCCTCCGGGGCCCCTGGGGCCGCCGGCGTGCGGGCACCCCGCTGGTGCCCGGGTTCAAAGTATATAACGGCTCAGGTCCTCGTCGCCGGCCAGCTCGCCGATGTGGGCGTCCACGTAGGCGCCGTCCACCACCAGGGTCTGGCCGCCACGGTCCGCGGCCTCGAAGGAGATCTCCTCCAACAGCCGCTCCATCACCGTGTGCAGGCGCCGGGCACCGATGTTCTCGGTCCGTTCGTTCACCTCCCAGGCGACCCGGGCGATGCGGGCGATCCCGTCGCTGGTGAACTGCAGATCCACCCCCTCGGTGGCCAGCAGGGCCCGGTACTGGTCCGTCAGCGAGGCATCCGGTTCGGTCAGGATGCGCACGAACTCGTCCACGCCCAGGGCCTGCAGCTCGACCCGGATGGGTAGCCGCCCCTGCAGCTCGGGGATCAGGTCCGACGGCCGGGACAGGTGGAAGGCGCCCGAGGCGATGAACAGGATATGATCGGTGCGCACCATGCCATACTTGGTGGACACCGTGCTGCCCTCCACCAGGGGCAACAGGTCGCGCTGCACCCCCTCGCGTGATACGCCCGGGCCGGTGGTCTCGGCGCGTTGGGTGACCTTGTCGATCTCGTCGATGAAGACGATGCCATTCTGTTCCACCCGCTCCACCGCCTTCAATTTGAGTTCCTCCTCGTTGACGCGGCGGGCCGCCTCCTCGTCGGTCAGTACCCGCATGGCGTCACGGATCCTGAGCTTGCGGCGCCGGGTACGGCCACTGCCCAGGTTCTGGAACAGGCTCTGCAGCTGGCTGGTCATCTCCTCCATGCCGGGCGGTGCCATGATCTCCACCCCCACGGGCGTGGCGGAGACCTCGATCTCGACCTCGCGTTCGTCCAACCGGCCCTCGCGCAGCTGTTTGCGCAGCTTCTGGCGGGTCTCGCCGGCGCTCCCGGTGCCAGGCTCCTCGCCGAAGCCGCGCGGCCCCGGCAGCAGGGCATCGAGGATGCGTTCCTCGGCGGCGTCCGCGGCCTGGTGGCGCACCTTGGCCATGGCCTCCTCGCGGGTCATTTTGACGGCGACGTCCACCAGGTCACGGATGATGGATTCCACGTCCCGGCCCACGTAACCCACCTCGGTGAACTTGGTCGCCTCCACCTTGATGAACGGCGCGCGGGCCAGGTTGGCCAAGCGGCGCGCGATCTCGGTCTTGCCCACGCCGGTGGGCCCGATCATGAGGATGTTCTTGGGGGTGATCTCCTCCCTCAGGGCGGGGTCCACCTGCATCCGCCGCCAGCGGTTGCGCAGGGCGATGGCGACGGCACGCTTGGCGGCATCCTGGCCGACGATGTGCTTGTCCAGTTCCTGGACGATTTCCCTGGGGGTCATTTCCGACATGACACTGCTACCCGTGCCGCCTAGCCGGCGGCCGCCTCGCTGGTGAGTTCCTCGATGGTCAGTTCGTGGTTGGTGTAGATGCAGATGCTGGCCGCGATGTGCAGGCTCTGTTCGACGATGGTGCGGGCATCCAGGCGGGTCTGTTCCAGCA
>JALWSQ010000145.1 GCA_026993645.1 Thiohalobacter sp. | reverse complement strand
CCCGCCCCCCTCGCCAGCCTATTCGGTCCCATGCTTGGTCTCGACCTCGATGCCGATGCTCTTCAGAAAGGGTGTGGGCAGGATACCACCGGCGCAGACGATGACCGCATCGTTACCCAGGCGGTGCAGGGTACCCTCCTGGTCGATGTCCACCTCGTCCGCCCGGATCTCCTTCACGTTGGACTTGAACAGCACCCGCAACCGACCGGCGGCCTCGGCCGCGGCCACCTTGTCCCGGTTCTTGGGCTTGGCCCGGCTGAAGGCCGCACTGCGATAGGACAGGGTCACGTCGGTGCCCTCCTCCTCGGCGATGCTCAGGGCGGCCTCCAGGGCACTGTCGCCCCCGCCCACCACCAGTACCCGCTGGCCGCGGTACTGGGCTGGATCGATCAGGCGGTAGACCACCTTGCTGGCCTCTTCCCCCGGCACACCCAGCTTGCGCGGCGTACCCCGCCGGCCGATGGCCAGCAACAGGTTGGCAGCGCGATATTCCCGCCGGGTGGTACGAATCCAGACCACCTCGCCCTCGGCGCGCACCTCCTCCACCTTCTCCCCGTAACTGACCTCGAGGCCGGTGTCCGCCACCACCTTTTCCCAGAACGACAGCAGTTCCTCCTTGGAGACCTCGCGGAACTTCATCTTGCCCACCAGGGGCAGTTCCACCGGCGCCGTCATCACCAGCTTGCCACGGGGGAAGTGGCTGACGGTACCCCCCATGCTGTCCTGTTCCACGGTGACGAAGCGCAGCTTGTGCTTCATCGCACCGAGGGAGGCCGAAAGGCCCGCCGGGCCGGCGCCGACGATGAGCAGGTCCAGTACCTCACCACTGCCCCGTCGCCCGTTCTTGGCAATGGCCTCCAGCGCCTGGCGCCCCTGCTCGACGGCGTTGCGGATCAGGCCCATGCCGCCCAGCTCACCGGCGATGTAGATACCCGGGATGTTGGTCTGGAAATCGGGTCCCACATGGGGGATGTCGACCCCCCGTTTCTCACTGCCGAACACCAGGGTGATGGCCCCCATGGGACAGGCGGTGCGGCAGGCCCCGTGACCGATACACTTGGTCGGATCCACCAGGTGGGCCTTGCGATTGATCAGCCCGAGCACGGTGTGCTCGGGGCAGGCGGCCACACAGGAACCACAGCCGATGCAGCGGGCCAGATCGATCTTGGGATGCAGCGAGGCCGGTTCCGTCAGCCCCGCCTGGCGCGACTCCTCCAGCAAGGCACGGGCCTTGCGCGTGCCCTGGACATGACGCCACAGGTAGAAGGCGCCGATGACCGCCGCCCCCCCACCGTAGTAGACCAGTACCGACTCGTCCATACGCCTCCCAGCTCCAGCGTCACAGGCCCCAACCGGCGCGACAGCGGCCCGCCAGCCCCTTTTGCCGGACCTGGCCACCCGCGCTCGCCGTCTCCCGCCAGTTGCCCCATCGGCACCCCCCAGCGGATTCTGTATTGTCTGGAATCACAGGGGCTTGAAACCGTGAGACAGGTCACAACCATGGGCTCAAAATCCCAAGTATCATGCCGCTACATAGCTCCACATCCATGCTGGATCCGGCTGTTCCGGATGACGGCACATGGAGCGGGAACCATGGCATGCCAGGGATCCCCGACCACGGACATCAAGCGGAGGAGATCGACCCCCATGTCGGATATGGTCGCCTGCATCGACGAAGCTGGCAAACGCCGTGCCGGTAGCCCATCGACACCCGCCACGCCACCCCGGACCCGGGTCAATGTCCGCGCGCTGGTGGCACGCCATGCCCGCTCGGCACGGCGTTCCCTGGCCCTGGTCGGCTACCTGCTGGCGGTGGCTGCGATCCTGTACGGCTGGCGAATCCGGGACGAGTTCCCCTTCACGGCCAAAGAGGGCATGGGCTATACCCTGGGCATCGTCGGCGGCAGCATGATGCTGAGCCTGTTGATCTACCCGCTGCGCAAGCGCTTCCCGCGCCTGCGGTTCCTCGGCCCGATCCCGTTCTGGTTCCGCCTGCACATGACCTTCGGCATCCTTGGCCCTCTGTGCGTACTCTACCATGCCGGGTTCCACATGGGTTCGACCAACGCCAGCGTGGCACTGGTCTGCATGCTCGTGGTCTCGGGCAGCGGACTGGTCGGGCGCTATTTCTACGTACGGATCCACCACGGACTGTACGGCGCGCGCGCCACCCTGGACCAGCTGCGCAAGGACACCCAGGCCCTGCGCGCTGTCATCTCCGGTGAATCCGGCAATGACCGTGACGGCGACGAGGACCCGCTGGTGACGAGGCTCCAGCAACTGGAACAAGGCGTGGTCTCGGGCCGCCAGTTCGGCCGTCACCTGCTGGGTCTCCTGCTGCCAGGGCTGGCAGGCTGGCTGCTGCGACGGCGCATCACGGCCATCCTGGCACAATCGCACCCGGCCGGCCCCGAAGGGGTGCCGGTCCAGCGTATCGCCACGGCCTACGCCCACTGCCTGACCCAGCTGAGTCAGCTTCGCCTCTTCGAGCGCCTGTTCTCGCTCTGGCACCTGCTGCACCTGCCCCTGTTCCTGATGCTGGTGGTGGCAGGGCTGGTCCACGTCGTCTTCGTCCACATGTACTGACTAGCCCGCGGTCACATGCGCCCCTTCCTGCTACTCGTCCTGGTGCTGCTGCCCTTTGCCGCCAGCGCACCGGCCCGGGCATCCCGCATCAAGACCTTCATGATGCCCGGCAAGCTGATCCAGGGCCATGCCAAGTACGAGAGTCACTGCGATCGCTGTCACCGGGCCTTCAGCAAGGAGGCACAGTCGGAACTCTGCCTGGACTGCCACGACAAGGTCGCGGCCGACGTCAAGGGAAAGCGGGGATTCCACGGCCGCAGCCCCCGCGTCCGGAACCACGAGTGCCGCAGCTGCCATACCGACCACATCGGCCGCAAAGCGCGGATCGTCGATCTCAACCGGGCCACCTTCGATCACCGCCACACCGACTTTCCCCTGCGGGGGGCACACCAGGCCCTGACCTGCGACCGCTGCCACAAGAGAGGAAAGAAGTTTCGAGAAACACCAAGCAAGTGCTTGTCATGTCATAAGAAACAAAGCCCGCACCGGCGTCAGCTGAAGATCGCCTGCGACCGCTGCCACAATGCCCGGAATTGGCACCGTATCCGGTTCGACCACGCGCGGACCAAGTTCCGGCTCCAGGGCAAGCACAAGGATGGGAGCTGCAGCGCCTGCCACCCCAACAACAGGTTCCCCAAGATTCCCACCCGCTGCGTGAGCTGTCACAAGATCGACGACGTCCACGCGGGCCGTTATCGCGACGACTGCGGCAAGTGCCACCGGCCCGAGGGGTGGAAAAAGGCTCGCTTCGACCATTCCCGGACCAAGTTCCCCCTGCGCGGGCGGCACAAGGATGCGGAGTGTGAAGACTGCCACCAGGCCGACGCCCCCAGCATGAAGATCGACACCGCCTGCCGGGCCTGCCACCGCAAGGAGGACGTCCATTTGGGACGATATGGCCAAAAATGTGACCGCTGCCACGTCCCCCGGGGCTGGAACGAGGCAAAATTCGACCACGATAAGGAAACGCATTTTCCTCTCCACGGCAAACACAAGAAGGTGGCGTGCGCCCTGTGCCACAAGGGCAAATTGACGGGCGATGCCAAGAAGGGGCGTTGCATTGGCTGTCATCGAGGTGATGACGCGCATCAGGGAAAACTCGGCGATGACTGCAAGCGGTGCCACAACGAGCAGGGTTGGAGCGAGAAGGTCGTGTTCGAGCACGACCTGTCCACCTTCCCCCTCATCGGGCTTCATGCCACGGTGCCCTGCGAGTCCTGCCATCTGGGGGGTAGCTACGAGGAAGCACCGACTCGCTGCATCGACTGCCATCAGCGGGACGATTTCCACAAGGGCCGCATGCCCTCCCGCTGCAACCAGTGCCATACCCCCAATGGCTGGCGATTGTGGGTATTCGATCACAACCGACAGACCGACTTCGAGCTGGACGGGGCGCACCGGGATCTCGCCTGTGACCAGTGCCACACCAGCCGGTTCAGCAAGCAGGGGCTCAGCAGTGTGTGCGGCTCCTGCCATCACAAGGACGATATTCACGACGGAAGATTCGGATTCTTCTGCGAACGATGCCATACCACCGAGTCGTTTCGTGATTTGAGGATGCTGCAATGAATCGAACCCTGTCATTCATCTGCAACCTGTTACTGGCCCTGGCGCTGGTCTGGGCCGGTCAACTACAGGCAGCCAACGGTGGCCGTGTCCGGCACCGCCATGGCATCTTCGATCACATGAAGACCGGTTTCCCGCTGGAGGGGGCCCACAAACGCGCTGGCTGTGAAAGCTGCCATGCCAATGGCGTTTTTCGCGGTACGCCACGCAACTGCGCCGCCTGCCACGCCAGTCCGGGTAGTGTCGCCACCCAGATGCCCGCCAGCCACATGGCCACCAACCGCATCTGTTCCGACTGCCACGGGGTCACCAACTGGAAGCGGGTGCGCCGGGTCGACCATGCGGCAGTACGTGGCACCTGCTCGTCCTGTCACAATGGCCAGCGGGCCCGGGGCAAGTCACGCAACCACATGCAGACACGGGACGACTGCGATGCCTGCCACACCACCCATTCCTTCAGCTCTGCCGTATTCGACCATCGCGGCATCAGCGGCAACTGTGCCAGTTGCCACAACGGTACCCGGGCACAGGGCAAGCCACGTAATCACATCGCCTCGACTAACCGTTGTGAGAGTTGTCACCGTCCAGGCGACTGGTCCGTGACCGGCCACGTCGATCACAACGAGGTACGGGGCAGCTGCTCCAGCTGCCACAATGGCCGGATCGCCCGCGGCAAGTCGGCCCGGCACATCATCACCAACAAGGAATGCGACAGCTGCCACAACACCCGGACCTTCAGTGGCGCCATCTTCGACCACAGCAACGTCAGCGGCAACTGTGCGCTGTGCCACAATGGCCGCACCGCCAAGGGCAAGCCGGCCAACCACGTGCAGACCACCGCCCAGTGCGATGCCTGCCACAACACCCGCAGCTTCAGTGGCGCCCGCTTCGACCACAGCAGCGT
>JALWSQ010000144.1 GCA_026993645.1 Thiohalobacter sp. | reverse complement strand
TGCTGGTGCGCAATCGCCTGGCGACCCTGCGCACCACGCTCGGCGACGAGGACGTGGCCAAGGCCGTCGGCAATCTGGACCTGGTGACCTCGGATCTCCAGGCCTCGGTCATGAAGACACGCATGCAGCCCATCAAGAAGGTGTTCGGCCGCTTCCCGCGGGTGGTGCGGGACCTGGCCCGCAACCTGAAGAAGGAGGTGAAGCTGGAACTGGAGGGCGAGGACACCGACCTGGACAAGAATCTGGTGGAGGCCCTGGCGGATCCGCTCATTCATCTGGTGCGCAACGCCGTGGACCATGGCATCGAGATGCCGGCCGAGCGCGAGGCCAAGGGCAAGCCCCGGGCCGGTCAGGTGCGGCTGATCGCGGAACAGGAGGGCGACCACATCCTGTTGACCATCCAGGACGACGGCAAGGGCATGAATCCCGACGTGCTGCGGGCCAAGGCCGTGGAGAAGGGCATCCTGGATGCCGATTCCGCCGCCCGCCTCGACGACCGGGAGGCCTTCTCCCTGATCTTCGCCCCGGGGTTCTCCACCAAGGAGCAGATCTCCGACGTCTCCGGGCGCGGGGTCGGTATGGACGTGGTCAAGCATACCATCAACCAGCTCAATGGCAGTGTCGACATCGACTCCAGGGAGGGAGTGGGCACCCGCATCGTCATCCGGCTGCCGTTGACCCTGGCCATCATGCCCACCCTGATGGTGATGCTGGGTGGCCAGCCCTTCGCCCTGCCGCTGGCGAGCGTCAACGAGATCTTCGACCTGGACACCGACCAGACCAACGTGGTGGATGGCCAGCGCGTGGTCGTGGTCCGTGGTCGGGCCGTGCCCCTGTTCTTCCTGCGCGACTGGCTGGTGCGCCGTTCCATCACCAGCGTGGCGGCCAACGACGGCGAACAGCAGGGTCCGGGCCACGTGGTCATGGTCAATGCCGGCAGCCGCACCGTCGGCTTCGTGGTCGATCAGCTGGTGGGCCAGGAGGAGGTGGTGATCAAGCCCCTGGGCGCCATGCTGCACGGCATGCCCGGCTTCGCCGGTGCCACCATCACCGGGGACGGGCGCATAGCGCTCATCCTCGATGTGCCCAGCCTCATGAAACGCTACGCCAGGGTCTATTGAGGGCAGGCACATGGGGGGCGCGGGCAACGAGCGGGAAGGTGTCGGCACGGCACGGCCGCTGGAACGGCCGGGTGCCGAACTGAAGGTGCTGGTGGTGGACGACTCGGGTTTCTTCCGCCGCCGTCTGACCGAGATCCTCGAGGCCGACCCGGCACTCCGGGTGGTCGGGGGGGCGGCGAACGGTCGCCAGGCGCTTGAGATGGTCGAGCGGCTGCAACCCGACGTGGTGACCATGGACGTGGAGATGCCGGTGATGGACGGAGTCGCGGCCGTGCGCCGGCTCATGGCGAGCCATCCGCTGCCGATCCTCATGTTCTCGTCCCTCACCCAGGCCGGCGCCCAGGCCACCCTGGATGCCCTGGATGCCGGGGCCGCGGATTTTCTGCCCAAGCAGTTCGAGGGGATCGCCACCGACCGGGAGAGCGCCAAGCGTGCCCTGCGCGACAAGGTGCGGGCGCTGGGACGGCGGGGCAAGGGACTGGCCGGGACTGCACCGGTGGCGGTCGCCGGGTCGGCCCGGGTGCCGGCATCCCCGCTGCGGCGGGCGGATGTACCCGGGATCGTGGCGGTGGCGGCGTCCACTGGCGGGCCGGTGGCCCTGCAGCAGGTATTGCAGGCACTGCCGAGCGACTTTCCCGTACCCGTCGTCGTGGTACAGCACATGCCGGCCGGTTTCACGGCGGCCTTTGCCCAACGCTTGGACGAGGCCTGCCAGGTACGGGTGAAGGAGGCCGAGCCTGGTGACATCCTGCGTCCGGCCATCGTCTACGTCGCCCCCGGTGGACGCCAGCTCGAGATCGAGGCCTACGGCAGCCGGCGGCGGATCCGTATTTCCGAGGGCCCGCCCCAGGTGCACTATCGGCCCTGCGCCGACATCACCCTGGACAGCATCGCCTCGCTCTACGGCCGTCGCGCCCTGGCCGTGGTGCTCACCGGCATGGGGGCCGACGGGGCCGAGGGGGCCCGGCGGTTGCATGCCCGCGGTGCCCGGGTCTGGGCCCAGGACGAGGCCAGCAGCCTCATCTACGGCATGCCGAGGGCGGTGGCGGCCACGGGTGCCGCCGATCGTGTCCTGCCCCTGGCCGAGATCGGGCCGGCCCTGGCCCGGGCGGCGGGGTGACGCGCATGGATCTCCTGAGCCTGCTCGGACTGCTGGTCGCCTTCGGGGCCGTGCTCGGTGGCAACCTGCTGGAAGGCGGGCACACGGGCTCCCTGGTGCAGCTCACCGCCTTCGTCATCGTGGTGGGGGGCACCCTGGGTGCCATCATGCTGCAGGTGCCCTTCGCCACCTTCGCCCGTGCCATGCAGATGGTGGCCTGGGTGTTCCGGCCGCCACGCATCGATGCCGCCGGCGGGATCGAGAAGATCGTGGCCTGGAGCAACATCGCCCGCAAGGAAGGGCTGCTGGGGCTGGAGAACATCGCCGAGGAGGAACCGGATGCCTTCGCCCGCAAGGGGCTGCAACTGCTGGTGGATGGCAACGAACCGGAGGTGATCCGCGGCATCCTGGAGGTGGACCTGGATGCCCGTGAACACCACGACCTGGCGGCCGCCAAGGTGTTCGAGGGCATGGGCGGCTACTCGCCCACCATCGGCATCCTGGGGGCGGTCATGGGGCTCATCCATGTCATGAACAACCTGGCCGATCCCAGCAAGCTGGGGGGCGGCATCGCCGTGGCCTTCGTCGCCACCATCTATGGCGTGGGGCTGGCCAACCTGGTGTTCCTGCCCATGGCGAACAAGCTCAAGAGCCACGTCCATCGTCACACCCAGTTCGGGGAGATGGTGATCGAGGGCGTGATCTCCATCGCCGAGGGCGAGAATCCCCGCAACATCGAAACCAAGCTCAACGGGTACCGGTTCTGATGGCCCGCCGCAAGCGCGAGGAGGAACACGAGAACCACGAACGCTGGCTGGTCTCCTATGCGGATTTCATCACCCTGCTGTTCGCCTTCTTCGTGGTCATGTACGCGGTGTCCTCGGTCAACGACGGCAAGTACCGGGTGCTGTCCGATGCCCTGACCGCCGCCTTTCGCAGCCCCATGCGCAGCCTGACGCCCCTGCAGATCGGCCAGCCCTCCCAGACCCGGCAGCCCGGGCAGTCCCCGGCCGACGGACTGTTGCAGCCCATCATATTGCCCCTGCCGATGCGCGCCGAGGACGGCGACAAGGGCAAGGGCAGCCAGGGCGACGCACACCGGCCGGGCCAGCAGCCGGCGCCCGTGAAACCGGAGGCGCCAGGGGACCGGGCGCCGGAGCTGGGCAAGATCGGCGAGGACGTCACCAACGCCATGGACCGCCTGATCCGGGACGACCTGGTCAAGGTCCGCCGCAACAAGCGCTGGCTGGAGATCGAGATCCGCTCCAGCGTGCTCTTCCCCAGCGGCAGCAGCCACCTGTCGCCCAAGGCGATCCCCGTGCTGGAGGACATTGCCGACATCCTGCGGCCCTATCCCAATCCCATTCACGTGGAAGGGTTCACCGACAATCGGCCCATCCACAATGAGGTCTATCCCAGCAACTGGGAGCTGTCCGCGGCCCGGGCCGCCAGCGTGGTGCACCTGTTCACCGACTACGGGCTGAAGCCGTCCCGGTTCGCCGCCATCGGCTATGGTGAATACCGGCCGATCGCCAGTAACGCGACACCCGCAGGGCGGGCCAGGAACCGGCGGGTCGTGCTGGTGGTCCTGCCGAACGAGGATCCGCGCTGGACCCGGTCCGCCCGCGACCTGGGTTCACCGGAACGACAGGAGGCCCGGCGCCGGGGGCTGATACGCAAGGCACTGCAGGATGCCGCGCGGCGCCAGATACAGCAGTCCTTCCGCGGAGGCAAGCCATGAGCACCGTCTGGGCCATCGCCAACCTCAAGGGCGGGGTGGGCAAGACCAGCACGGCGGTGTCCCTGGCCGGCTGGTTGAGCCGGCTGGGACGGCGCGTGCTCCTGGTCGATCTCGATCCCCAGGGTTCCGCCACCAGCTGGTTGTCACCACCGGGCGCGGAGGATGTGGGCTCGGTGTTCGACCTGTTCCAGCCGGCGGCCGGCGCACCCCCAACGCTGGCGGGCCTGGCCCGTCCCACTGCGTGCGGCGGCCTGCACCTGGTGCCCGCAGACCCCGTGCTGGCCACCCTGGACCGGCACTGCGGCGCCCGGCCCGGCATGGGGCTGGTCCTGCACCAGGCCCTGGCCGGGCGCGTCGGTCGCTACAGCCACGTCATCCTGGATTGTCCGCCGGTGCTGGGCATCCTGCTGGTGAACGCCCTGGCCGCGGCCGACCGGGTGATCGTGCCGGTCCAGACCGAGTTTCTCGCCCTGCGGGGCCTGGACCGGATGCTGGCGACTCTGCGGATGATGCACCGGCACCGGATCGAAGCGGAGACCCTGGTGGTGCCCACCCTGTTCGACCGGCGGACCCGGGCATCGCGCCATTGCCTGGAACGTCTGCAGGGCTATGCCGTCCGCCGCTGGGCGGGCCAGATTCCGGTCGATACCCGTCTGCGCGAGGCCGCGGAGCTCGGGCGGCCCCTGCCCTGGTGGCGACCGGCCAGCCGCGCGGCCCTGGCCTACCGGCAGTTGCTGGCCGAACTGGAACCTGCGCTGGTCATGCCGGAACGCGCCGCCGGTTGAACCTGGGAGCCAGATCGATGCCGCTGGGCCTGCTCGAGCACTATATCGAAACCCTGCTGACACCGGCCCTGGGGGCCGGGTCGGCAACGGCACCTGCACGCCTGCAGCGCCAGGGGGTCCCGGCCGGGAAGCTGGCGGGGGAATATCTGCTGGTTCGGGCCGGCAGCCTCGTCCTGGCCATCGCCCGCGCCGATCTGACCGGTGCCCCCTGCCGGGTGGGCGGGATGCCCCCGGGGAGGGCCGTCCATCCGGCCCGGGGCTGGCTCGGGCTGGAGCGCGACGGGCGCGAGCCCTGGTACCTGCCCTGCCGG
>JALWSQ010000143.1 GCA_026993645.1 Thiohalobacter sp. | reverse complement strand
CGGGCGATGTGCTGAATGTGGCCAGCGCCACCGGCAACTTCGTGGACAAGAACGCCGGCCTCGGCAAAACGGTGAACATCACCGGGATTACGCTGGGCGGCGCGGACGCCGGCAACTACACGCTTGCCAATACCACCGCCACAACGACGGCGAACATCAACGCCAAGGTCGTGTCCATCAGCGGCTTCACCGTCGCCAACAAGGTCTATGACGCCACCACGGCGGCGACCCTCACCAGTACCGGCACAATCTCCGGCCTGATTGCGGGCGACACCGTAACCATCGCCACCGCCAATGCCGCCTTCGCCGACAAGAACGTGGGCAATGCCAAGACGGTGAACATCAGCGGCATCACGCTCGGCGGCGCGGATGCCGGCAACTACACCCTGAGCAATACCACCGCCACCACCACGGCGAATATCACCCCCGCCATGCTGACCTATGTGGCCACTCCCGTGAGGGTCCTCCAGGGGCTGCCGCTGCCGGCCTTCAATGGCCGAATCACCGGCTTCCTCGGCGGCGATACCCTGGCCAACGCCACTACCGGCACGCTGGCGTGGACATCGCCGGCCACCGACAGCAACACGCCGGGCCGCTTTGCGATCAACGGCGGTGGCCTGAGCGCGTCGAACTATGTCTTTACACAGGCTCCGGCCAACGCCACGGCGCTGACCATCATGCCTCCACAGTCGAATAATTCCGCCGTGACCAGCGCCCAGCAGCAATTCCGACGGGCCAACCGGGGCCGGGGTGGTCATAGCCCAACCGGACCATGGGGAGAAAATCTCGTACTGGCAACCAGCGGGCCGCTATGGGATCGATTTGGTCGACTGGGGCTGACTGTCATCGGCAGCGGCATTCGCCTGCCAGGTGTAAAACATTAATTGGAGAAATGTGAAGTATGAATCACCCAATTCAAACAACATTATTGATCGTTTGTGGGTTGTATGTCTGCACAGCATTCGGGCAGACACCGCCCGATTCAGGAAGAATTCTGCAACAGGAACGGATGGCGCCGCCGCCCCCGATACCTTCGCCAACCTTAGAGATTTTATCGCCCGGCTTTAAGGCGGTCCAACCCGGAGGGGCCAAGGTACGTGTGAAGGAGGTGAAGTTTACCGGGAACAGTGTTTACAGCTCGGCACAACTGGCCGCGGTGCTGGGACGAGTGGGCGGGCAAGCATTGGATTTGGCGGGTTTGCAGGCTCTCGCGCGCAAGGTAACGGTATTTTACAGGGAACATGGATATCCTTTCGCAACGGCCTATCTGCCGGCACAGAAGCTGGTACATGGTGTACTCAGGATTAGGATCTTGGAAGGCCGTTATGGCCAAGTGAAGGCGGAGGGTGGTACCGGTGTGGCAAACCATGCCCAGCGTTTTCTGTCCCACCTAAAATCGGGTGGTGTGATCAAAATGGCCCCGCTGCAACGAAGCCTACTGCTTCTTGATGACCTTCCGGGTATTCATACCAGGCCGGTTATTAGGCCGGGGCAAGAGGTGGGTACCGGTGATCTTATCGTTCATGTTACCCGAGAACCGTCTTTCACTGGTGAGATCGGGGGTGACAATCATGGGGATCGCTTTACTGGGGAATACCGGGTGCGCGCTGGACTACAATGGAACAGCCCATTCAGCTTTGGCGATCGTATTACCTTGAATGGTTTTCTCAGTAATGAACGTCAGTGGCTAGGGGATTTTCGCTACGATATGCCGCTGGGCAACTCGGGCCTGCGGGGTCGTTTCGGCTATGCCCACACGCGGTATCACCTTGGTAAAGGTTTCAAGCCGCTCGACGCCAACGGTACGGTGGATCAGGTGACGATTGGGGGAAGCTATCCTGTTATCCGATCACAGCACCGCAACCTGACCATTGATGGTGCATGGCAGCACAAATGGCTCAAGGATAATCAGGGCGCGACGAACACACGCAACAATAAACGCAGCGATATTCTGCCACTGAGCCTACATTTTGATCTGCGCGATGGTATGCTCGGCGGTGGTTTGAATTATGGCAGTCTGTCGTTGACCGCAGGCAACCTCAAGCTCGGTGTCCCTCTGGAAGCCATTGATGCATCGACGGCCAGGACGGCAGGCCATTTTCATAAGTGGGATCTGGATCTGGTTCGCGTGCAATCGACCCCGTTCTCAAAGCTGAGGCTGTATGGCCGTTTTTCCGGCCAATGGGCAAGCAAGAATTTGGATTCTTCCGAAGAATTTGGTCTGGGCGGTCCCTATGGGGTACGGGCTTACCCGGTGGGTGAAGGGTTCGGTGACGCGGGTTGGCTCGCACAAGTTGAGGTGCGGTATCGCGTGGGTCATGCGGCACCCTATGGCTTTTATGATGCCGGGCGGGTGAAAATCAACGAGCGACCCTGGAAATCGGGTAGAAACCACCGTAGCATAGCTGGAGCAGGTATCGGCCTGCGTTATAGCCGCCTGTCATTCGATGTCGATGCATCCCTTGCTTGGCGGACCCGCGGTGGTCGCCCCCTTTCTGATACCAAAAACCGCAAACCACGTGGTTGGGTGACGGCTGCGTGGCATTTCTGATGCTGATCAAAGCAGGGCCACGGCCTTGACCTGGGCGAACAGGGCCCGGCCCGGGGCCAGCCCCAGCCGGTCGCGGGACTTGCGGGTGATCCGCGACAACAGCACCTGGTCCCCCACCCGCAGCCGGACCATGACCTGGGCCGGGTTGTCGTCGGCGATCTCCAGCACGGTGGCGGGGAGCAGGTTCAGGATGCTGGTGGCGCGGGGCCGTTCCAGGGTCAGGCTGACGTCGCGCGCCAGGATGCGCAGCCGCAGCGGGGTGCCTGGCGGGTGGGGGCAGAGCGGCAGCTCGATGCTGCCACCGCCGAAGCTCAGCCGGCTCAGCCGGTAACGCGGGTCCGTCCCGGCCACCCGGGCCTCGATGACCGCGCCGGCCTGGTCCAGGTGGGCCAGGGGCAGGTCGAGCCGGGTGCAGAGGGCATGCAGGTCGTCCTGGCCGGTCACCCGGCCGTCTTCCAGCAACAGCAGCCGGTCGGCGAGGCGGGCGATCTCCTCCAGGTCGTGCGACACGTAGACCACGGGGATGGCCAGCGCCCGGTGCAGGCGCTCCAGGTAGGGCAGGATGGCGGCCCGCCCCTGGTGGTCCAGGGCCGCCAGCGGCTCGTCCATCAGCAGCAGGTCCGGTCCCGCCAGCAGGGCGCGGCCGATGGCCACCCGCTGGCGTTCGCCGCCCGAGAGGTGAAGGCAGTCCCGGTCCAGCAGGGGGTCGAGCCCGAGCCAGCCGCTCACCTGCTCCAGCGCCAGCCGTGGGCCCGGGCCGCGGTGGCGACGCCAGCCATAGAGCAGGTTGCCGCGCACGTCCAGGTGGGGGAACAGGGCGCTGTCCTGGAATACGAACCCCACCCGGCGCCGGTGGGGGGGCAGGAAGCGACCGGGCCGCTGCCAGTCCCGCCCGCCGAACCGGATGTGGCCGCGGCAATCGGGCTCCAGGCCGGCGAGGCAGCGCAGCAGCAGGCTCTTGCCGCTGCCGGAGGGGCCGAACAGGGCCGTGATGCCGTGGGTGGCCAGCTCGAACCCGGCCCGCAGCCGGAACCCGCCCTTGTCCAGCCGGATGTCCGCCTCCAGGCCCGCCACCGGTGGATGGCCCCTCACCCGCGGGCCCGCCGCTGGTAGCCGTAGACCAGGGCCAGCAGCAGCAGGCTGAACACCAGCAATCCGGCGGAGAGCAGGTGGGCCTGGGGGTATTCCAGGGCCTCCACGTGATCGTAGATGGCAATGGACAGGACCTGGGTGCGGCCCGGGATGTTGCCGCCGATCATGAGCACCACGCCGAATTCCCCCAGGGTGTGGGCGAAACCCAGGGTGGCGGCCGTGATCAGACCACGCCGGGACAGGGGCAGCACCAGGCTGAGGAAGCGGTCCAGCGGGCCCGCACCGAGGGTGGCGGCGGCATCCAGGTGGGATGCTGCCAGGCCGGCGAAGCTGTTCTGCAAGGGCTGCACCACGAAGGGCAGGGAGTAGATCACCGAGCCGATCACCAGGCCCGCGAAGCGGAAGGCCAGCGGCTGCCCGCCCAGCCAGATGGCCAGGCGTCCCAGGGGACCGGAGGCCCCCAGCAACAGCAGCAGGTAGAAGCCCAGTACCGTCGGCGGCAGCACCAGGGGCAGGGCGATCAGGGTCTCCACCGGGGTCTTCCAGCGGCTGGCGGTGCGCGCCAGCCACCAGGCCAGGGGGATCCCCAAAACGAGCAGGCACAGGGTGCTGGTGGTGGCCAGGCGCAGGGTGATCCAGAAGGCGGCCTGGTCGGCGGCGGAGAGCATGCCTCAGTCCTCCGTCGCGGCCTCGGCCGGCGGTGGCAGGCGGTAGCCGGCCGCCCGGATGAGCCGGCGCGCGGCCGGTGCCCGGCGAAGAAAACGCAGGAAGGCGCGGGCCTGGTCGGTCCGTCCGCCGCGCAGCACGATGGCCTGCTGCCGCAGCGGCCGGTACAGGGCCTGGGGGACCATCCAGCGCCAGCCGCCGGTCCCGGTGCCGAGTTGGGAGGCGGCGACGAACCCCAGCTCGGCGGCACCGCTGGCCACGAACTGGTAGGTCTGGGCGATGCTGTTACCGCGCACCAGGCGCGACTGCAGCGGTTGCCACAGCCCCAGCCGCTGCAGCACCTGGCGCGCCGCGGCCCCATAGGGCGCGGTGCGGGGGTTGGCGATGGCCAGGTGGCGGAAGGCCTCCGCGGCCAGCAGCCGCCGCCCGTCGCGCGCCTGGCGCCGGGTCGGGCTCCAGAGTACCAGCCGTCCGATGGCATAGGTGCAGCGGGTGCCTCGCAGACCCAGGCCGAGGTCCTCCAGCCGGCGGGGACGGCGGGCATCGGCGGCCAGGAACAGGTCGAAGGGGGCGCCCTGGCGGATCTGGGCATAGAGGGTGCCGGTGGAGGCCGTCGCCACCTGGGCCCGGACCCCCGTCCGGGCCTGGTAGCGGGCCAGGATCCGGTTCAGCGTAGGAGCGAAATTGGCGGCCACTGCCAGCCGCAGGCCGGCCGCCGGGGCGGGCAGCGAGAGCAGCAGCAGGCAGGCGAGCAGGATAGGTCCCATGGC
>JALWSQ010000142.1 GCA_026993645.1 Thiohalobacter sp. | reverse complement strand
GAGGGGTGAGGGGTGAGGGGTAGGTTGGGCAAAGCGAGCTCAGCGAGCGTGCCCAACAGCGGACACCATCACCCACTATGGTGGCACCTCCATGATGCGCACGGCCCTTCGGGCCTTTGCACATCCTACGGGGTCTGACCGAGCCGTCGGTGACGGCATGGCAATGGATTCCCGCCTGCGCGGGAATGGCGGGTGGATCCCTCACCTCTCACTTGCAATTCCGTGTGTTTCAGTGTGATTCCGTGGCGCATGCCCATGATGCGCACGGCGCTGCGCGCCTTTGCGCATCCTACACATCATCATACGTTCGGTATGGTTTCGTGATGCATACCTTCGTGCCGCTGCCGACCGGATCCCTCAGCAGCCCGAACAGGCCAGCTTCTGCTCCAGCCGGTCGATGAGCCCGCTCACCCCCTCCTTGCGGGCGATGGCCTGGTAGCTGCCGCGGTAATTGCTGATCAGGCTGACGCCCTCCACCACCACGTCGTAGATCCACCAGTTGCCATCCTTGCGCAGCCGGGCCCGGTACACCACCGGAATCTCTTTGCCATGATCGACGATCACCGTGCTCACCGTAGCGTACTTGCCGCGCCGCACCTTCTCGTCCACGAACCGGACCGCCTGGTCGGTGTACTCGGTCACCATGGCCAGGTAGCTGCGCTTGAGCAGCTTCTTGTACAGTGCCGTGAACCGGTCCTTCTCGGCCTTGGATGCCTTGTGCCAGTTGCGCGCCAGGGTGCGCTGGGCCATGCCACGAAAATCGAATCGGGCATCGATCAGGTCGCTGATGCGAGCGCGCTTGGCATCGGCATCCAGGTCCTTGGCCCGCAGGACGTCGAGAATGGCATGCACGGTCGCCCCGATCTGCGCGGTCGGTGTGGCCGCCTGCGCCACCCCCAGGGTGCAGGCCCATGCCAGGAATCCCATCATCATGAATCGATAGACTGCCTTCATATCCTCATCCTCTCCATAAGGTACTCAGCCCCAGGGACCGGCAGATACCGCCGACCCCGCCCCTCATCGTTTCGCCGTCTGCTTGCCACCCGACTCGAAGATGTACTTGCTCACCAGCTCCTCGATATTGATGGCGGATTCGGTGTCCGTGATCTCGTCGCCATCGGCCAGGTAATCATCGGCCCCACCCGGTGTCAGCTTGATGTAGCGGTCACCGATGATGCCGGCGGTACGGATGGAGGCGATGGTGTCCTCCTGCAGCCGTATCCGCTTCGGCAGCTCGATGGTCACCACCGCCTCGTAGCTGTCCGGGTCCAGGTCGATGGCCGACACCTTGCCCACCCTCACCCCGGCCAGCTCCACGAAGGCGCCCTGCTTCAGGCCACTGGCTGAACTGAAGCGGGCGGTGAGGTGGTAGTGGTTGTGATCCGGCCACTCCAGCCCGCCGATCCGCATGGCGAGATAGAGGAATGCCACCAGCCCCGCGATGACGAACAACCCGACCACGAATTCGATACTGCGCCTGTTCATTGCCCTTCCCCGCTCCGCGTTCGCGGCCTACAACATGAGGGCGGACACCAGGTAGTCCGCCACCAGCACACAGATGATGGAAAGCACCACCGCGTTGGTCGTGCTGCGGCCGACCGCCTCGGCCCCGAAGCCGGCCGCCCGGTCACGGTGCAGCAGAAAGCCACGGGCGGCCGCGATCCATACGATCAGCAGGCCGAAGATCACCGACTTGGTCAGCCCCATGAGCACGTCGTGCCAGCCGACCGTGTCGATCATGCCCTGGAAATAGGAGGCCTCGCTGACCCCGAACAACACCACGCCCACCAGGTAACCGCCGAAGATGCCCACCACATCGAAGAAACAGGTGAGAATGGGTACCGCCACCAGGCCGGCCACCAGCTTGGGTTCGATCACGAAACGGAAGGGATCGATGGCCATGCAGTCCAGGGCCTCGATCTGCTGGTCGGTGCGCATGATGCCGATCTCGGCGCAGATGGCGGAACCGGCACGGCCGATCACCACCAGTGCCGTCAGTACCGGGCCCAGCTCGCGGATGATACCCAGCGCCACCGCCGAGCCGAGCAGGGCCACCGAGCCGAACCGCACCAGGGTATCGTAGAATTGCAGCGCCACCACCATGCCGGTGAAGGTCCCGGCGACCGCGATGACCAGGGTCGACCGGGCGCCGATGAAATGGATCTGGCGCACGATGGGCGCCAGCCGGTAGGGCGGGGTCAGGATGCGCCCGAACGCCTGGAGCAGGAACAGCATCATCATGCCGGTCTGTTCCACGTAGTAGAAGACGTTGTTGCCCAGGCGGGCCACGGCGGCGAACATCGTCCTACCTCCCCGGCACCAGGTGGCCGGCGACCAGGCGGCGGAAATAGGCGTCCGGATCCGCGTGGTTGGCGGCCGGCCGGCGGTGGAGCAGATCCTGCACCCGCGGGTTGTCGCTGTGCCGGACCTCGTCCACGGTGCCGGTGATGAGGATCCGTCCCTGGTCCAGGACCGTGATGCGATCGGCGATCTTGAAGGCGCTGTCCAGCTCGTGGGTCACCACCAGGATGGTCATGTGCATGACGTCGCGCAGCCGCAGGATGAGCTCGTCCAGCTCGGCCGAGACCACCGGGTCCAGGCCGGCCGAGGGCTCGTCGAAGAACAGCAGCTCCGGGTCATTGATCAGCGCCCGGGCCAGACCGGCCCGCTTGAGCATGCCGCCGGAGAGCTGGGCGGGCATCAGGTCCTCGGTGCCCGCCAGGTTGACCATCTCGAGCTTGAGCCGGGTCATGATGCGGATGGTGTCTTCGTCCAGGCGGGTGTGCTCGCGCAGTGGCAGGGCGATGTTGTCACCGACGGACAGGGAGCTGAACAGCGCCCCGCCCTGGAAGGCGACCCCCAGGCGGCGGCGGATGGCGTAGAGGGTCTTGCGCGAGGCGCCGGCGATGTCCGTGCCGAGCAGCCGGATGGCACCGGACGTGGGACACTGGTGGCCCAGCAGGTGGCGCAGCAGGGTGCTCTTGCCGGAGCCGCTGCCGCCCATGATGACCATGATCTCGCCACGCCGGACCTGGAGGTCGATCCCGTCGAGGATCTTGCGGTCCCCGTAATGGGTCACCAGTCCCGAGACCTCGATGACGAATTCCTGCGCGGCATCCATGGGCAAACGGCTCCCTTGGGCGGATACCACGGCATCGACCGGGCGGAGAAGAATCTTTAGGGGGTGAGGGGTGAGGAGCCCCCCGTAGGTAGGCACGCACATGCTGTTCATGGCGTGCGGCCGACAGGGCGGGCATGTACAAAGCCATACGCAGGTATTTGTTGCCAACCTTGCTGATCCGCGCCTTCTTCTCCACACTGGTGCCTGAGCGGTGTTCACGGGGATCCAGGCCTGCCATGGCAACCCATTGCTTGGCACTCATGTCTTCCGGCAACACCAGCAGCTCCCCCATGAGCCGGATGGCGCTTCGGGTAGCGATGCCCTTGACCGACAACAAGCGCTGGAAGACCTGCTTGAGGTTCGTATGCTCCTGTATCAGGGCTTTTGTCTGGGCTTCCAGGCGTTGGATCTGCGCTTCGATCTGCACGATGCTCTGGCGGATCTCCTCGAGGACGAACTCGGGTGTGGAGTGGGAGCGAGAAAAAGCGTGCAGTCGATTCTTGGCCTGGGTCCGCTGTCGGCTCAAGCTGGCCAACAGGCGGGCACAGCTGCGCAGGGCCAGAACCTCCGCCGGGGGGCAGCGCCAGGGTTCAAAGGGCATGTGTCGTCCAAAGTCACACAACAGCACGGCATCGACAGCGTCCGTTTTGGTGCGACTCATGCGTGCCTCGGCATAGCGTTTGCTGGCTTTGGGATTGACCACCATGACCTCCAGACCTTTGGCCTGATCCAGCGTGATGGCCAGGTCCAGGTGATAGACGCCTGTGGCCTCTAGAATCACGCGCTCCACCTTGGCTTTGCGAAACACCTTCAGCAGTCGCTGATGGCCCTGAGGCGAATTTTCGAAGGTTTTCGGCTTGGCAGCCTTGCCTTTCTTCTCGATGGCTACCACCAAGGTTTTGGAGCCCACGTCGATGCCAGCTATCACCATGGATGATCCTCCTCTCAAGCCAAATTCTGCTATCCTGGACTTGTCGGTTCCCCGACCCTGTACCCTCGCCTACCGACCTTGTGTATGCAGGCTCGAAGAGCAATGCTCAAGGCCTCAGATACTCTTCGGTATGGGCGAAGAGGGCGGGGGGCCGATCTACGTGCAGGCTCTTGGCCTCAGGTTGGGACGGCCTCCCCGAACAAGTCACCTGGACAACCTCTTCATAAGTCCCTTTTATCCCACATCGTCATCCTTGGCGATGAATGGAAGATACAAGGTTGGGCAAAGCGAGCGCAGCGAGCGTGCCCAACAGCCGCACATCCGACACAGGTTGGAAAATGCAGGCAGCGCCGGGCAGCGCGTACCGCTCAGGAGGCCTCGCCCCGCATCTTCACCGGCGCCGAGCAGAACCGCCCATCCAGGTACGCACCGAATGCCTCGGCCAGCTCCGGATGCTTGAGGCCATATTCCACCGTCGCCATCAGGTAGCCCAGCTTGCTGCCACAGTCGTAGCGGGTACCCTCGAACTGGTAGGCCAGCACCTGCTCCTCCGCCAGCAACGCAGCGATGGCGTCGGTGAGCTGGATCTCCCCGCCGGCACCACGCGGGGTCTCCTCCAGCAGATCGAAGATGCGCGGCGTCAGGATATAGCGTCCCACCACCGCCAGGTTGGAAGGCGCCTGGTCCGGGGCCGGCTTCTCCACGATGCTGGCCACCCGGCTGAGGCCGGGCGCGATGGTCGAGGCATCCACCACCCCGTACTTGTCGGTATCCTCCCGCGGCACCTCCTCCACGCCCAGCACGCTACAACGATAGTAGGCGAACCGATCCACCATCTGGCTCAGACAGCTGTGTTCACCGCTGTCGATGAGATCGTCCGCCAGGATCACGGCGAAGGGCTCGTCGCCCACCACCGGCCGGGCGCAGAGCACCGCGTGCCCCAACCCCAGGGCATCGGCCTGGCGCACGTAGACACAGGACACCCCGGCCGGCACCACCTCGCGTACGATGCGCAGCAGCGCGTCCTTGCCCCGCCGCT
>JALWSQ010000141.1 GCA_026993645.1 Thiohalobacter sp. | reverse complement strand
ATGTGGCGGCCGGTGACGGCGGCAGCGGCTGCGTCAGCTTTCGCCGCGAGAAGTACATCCCCCGCGGCGGCCCCGACGGTGGTGACGGCGGTGATGGCGGCAGCGTGTACCTGGTGGCCAGCGACAGCCTCAACACCCTGGTCGACTTTCGCTACGACCGCCGCTTCCGGGCCGGGCGGGGCGAGAACGGGCGCGGGCGCAACTGCACCGGCGCCAAGGGTGAGGACATCGAGATCCGGGTGCCGGTGGGCACCCTGGTGGAGGATGCCGACACCGGCGAGCGCCTGGGTGACCTGCTGCGGCCGGGCCAGCGCCTGATGGTGGCCCAGGGGGGCTGGCACGGCATCGGCAACGCCCGCTTCAAGAGTTCCACCAACCGGGCCCCGCGCCAGTCCACGCCGGGTCAGCCGGGGGAGCGCCGGCGCCTGCGGCTGGAACTCAAGGTCCTGGCCGACGTGGGACTGCTGGGGCTGCCGAATGCCGGCAAGTCCACGCTGGTGCGTGCCGTCTCCGCGGCCCGGCCGCGCGTGGCGGACTATCCCTTCACCACCCTGCATCCCCACCTGGGGGTGGTCTCCGCGGGCCGTCATCGCAGTTTCGTGGTGGCCGACATCCCGGGGTTGATCGAGGGGGCCTCGGCGGGGGCCGGCCTGGGCATCCGTTTCCTCAAGCACTTGGCGCGTACCCGCCTGCTGTTGCACCTGGTGGATGTCCTGCCCAGCGATGGGACGGATCCGGTGGCGGGATTCCAGGCCATCACCCGGGAGCTGGCCCGCTACAGCCCGGAGCTGGCGGCCCGGGAACGCTGGCTGGTGCTCAACAAGCTGGACCTGCTGCCGGCGGCGGAACGGGACGAGCGCTGCCGGGCGCTGGTCCAGGCCATGGGCTGGACCGGCCCGGTGTTCGCTCTCTCCGCCCTCAGCGGTGAGGGAACCGACCGCCTGGTGGCGGCGGTGGCGGATCACCTGGAACGGCTGGATGCGCCGGCCGCGGCCGAGGACGCCGGCTGATGCCCTACCGCAGCCAGTTGGCCCGCGCCCGCCGCTGGGTGATCAAGATCGGCAGCGCCCTGCTCACCAACGACGGCCGGGGACTGGACCTGGAGGCCATCGCCGGCTGGGTGGACCAGATGGCCGCCCTGCAGGCCGGCGGGCGTGAGCTCATCCTGGTGTCCTCGGGTGCGGTGGCCGAGGGCATGACCCGCCTGGGCATGGCCCAGCGCCCCAAGGCGTTGCACGAGCTGCAGGCGGTGGCGGCGGTCGGCCAGATGGGCCTGGTCCAGGCCTACGAGTCCCGCTTCCAGCAGCACGGCCTGCATACCGCCCAGGTCTTGCTGACCCACGACGACCTGGTCGACCGCCAGCGCTATCTCAATGCCCGTTCCACCCTGCGTACCCTGCTGCGGGCGGGGGTGGTGCCGGTGGTCAACGAGAACGATACCGTGGCCACCGAGGAGATCCGGTTCGGAGACAACGACACCCTGGCCGCCCTGGTCACCAACCTGGTGGAGGCCGAGGTACTGGTCATCCTCACCGACCAGGCGGGCCTGTACGAGCGCGATCCCCGCATCGACCCGGAGGCGGCGCTGGTGCAGGAAGCGGAGGCCGGGGATCCCATGCTGGAACGCTACGCCGGCGGCAGTGGTGCCCTGGGCCGGGGCGGCATGGCCACCAAGGTGCGGGCGGCTGCCCTGGCGGCACGCTCCGGCGCCAGCACCCTGATCCTTTCGGGCCGGGTACCGGACGTACTGCACCGCATCCTGGCGGGCGAGTCCGTCGGTACCCTGCTGCATCCGGCGCGGGAACGGCTGGCGGCGCGCAAGCGCTGGCTGGCGGGACAGCTGCAGGTCAACGGCCGGCTGTGGCTGGACGCCGGCGCGGTGCAGGTGCTGACCCGGGCCGGCAGCAGCCTGCTGCCGGTGGGGGTCACGGCGGTGGAAGGGGATTTCGGGCGCGGTGAACTGGTCAGCTGCCTGGCGCCCGACGGCCGCGAGGTCGCGCGCGGGCTGGTGAACTACGGTGCCGAGGAGAGCCGGCGCATCATCGGCCATCCCAGCGGCGAGATCGAGGGGCTGCTCGGCTACGTGGACGACCCGGAATTGATCCACCGGGACAACCTGGTCCTGGTCTGAGCCGGGTTTCGGCCAGAGGACCGGGGGCGCAACGAAGAAGGGAGCCGCGCTGGGCTCCCCTCGGGATTCCTGCCGGGACCGGGTTCGGTCAGCCGTTGGCGAGCGCCCGGATCCGCGCGTTGAGACGCTGCTTGTGGCGCGCCGCCTTGTTCTTGTGGATGATCCCCTTGCGCGCCATCCGGTCGAGCACCGGTACCGCCTGGCCGAAGGCCGTGCGGGCCGCCTCCAGGTCACCGCTGGCGATGGCCTTGCTGGTGTTCTTCAGGTGGGTGCGCAGCCGCGACCTCAGGGTGCGGTTGTGGGCGCGCCGCTTGAGCGCCTGGCGGGCGCGCTTTCTCGCTTGGGCGGAATTGGCCAAGGGTCGTACTCCCGTGATTGCAGTATCCAGTATCCGAAAGGCGGCATACTATGCGGAAAATCCCGGCGCTTGTCAATGCCGGCCCGGCGCCCCGGGCGGGTGCCCGGTCGCCCGCTTTCCTGGCCTCGGGTAGAATGCCGGCTCATCCTGCCAGTACGCCATCGGGAAGCCGCATCTCTTGGGACTGATTCGCAACACGGCCATCGTCGGCGGCATGACCCTGGTGTCGCGCCTGCTCGGGTTCAGCCGCGACTTGGTGCTGGCCCGCTTCTTCGGCGCCTCCCTGGGCATGGATGCCTTCCTCATCGCCTTCAAGATCCCCAACTTCATGCGCCGGCTGTTTGGCGAGGGGGCCTTCTCGCTGGCCTTCATCCCGGTGCTGTCGGAGTACAAGACGCGCCGGAGCCGGGCCGAGGTGCGACACCTGGTGGGGCGGGTGGCGGGCACCCTGGGGCTGGTGCTGTTTCTGGTCAGTATCCTCGGTGCCCTGGTCAGTCCGCTCTTCGTGGTCCTGTTCGCGCCCGGCTTCCTGGACCAGCCGGAGAAGTTCCATCTCGCCGCCAGCCTGTTACGCCTGACCTTCCCCTACCTGTTCTTCATCGGCCTGGTGGCCTTCGCCTCGGGTATCCTCAACACCTACGACCGTTTCGCGGTGCCGGCCTTTGCCCCGGTGATCCTCAACCTGGTGCTCATCGCCGCCGCCTTCGCCTCGCGGCACTATTTCCAGCCACCCATACTGGCCCTGGCCTGGGGGGTGTTCGGTGCCGGCCTGCTGCAGCTGTTGTTCGTGCTGCCGGCGGTGGCGCGGTTGCGCCTGCTGCCACGGCCCCGGCCCGATTGGCGCGACGCGGGCGTGCGGCGCATCCTGGGCCTCATGGGCCCGGCGGTGATCGGTTCCTCGGTGGCCCAGGTCAACCTGCTGTTCGACACCCTGATCGCCTCCTTCCTGGTCACCGGCAGCGTCAGCTGGCTGTATTATTCCGACCGGCTGGTGGAGTTCCCGCTCGGCGTGTTCGGCATCGCCCTGTCCACCGCCATCCTGCCCAGCCTGTCCCGCAGCCACGCGGCCGCGGCCGGGGAACGCTTCGCCGCCACCCTGGACCAGGCCCTGCGCTGGGCCTGCCTGGTGGGGGTGCCGGCGGCACTGGGCTTGGGCGTGCTGGCCGGACCCATCATCGCCACCCTGTTCCACTACCAGGCGTTCGGTGCCACCGACACCCGCATGGCCGCGCTCAGCCTGATGGCCTACAGCGCCGGCCTGCCCGCCTTCATCCTGGTCAAGATCCTGGCGCCGGGGTTCTATGCCCGTCAGGATACGCGCACCCCGGTGCGGATCGCGGTGATCGCCATGGTCACCAACACGGTCCTGAACCTGCTGCTGGTGCTGCTGTGGCTGCGACTGCACTGGACCGGTCCCCATGCCGCCCTGGCCATGGCCACGGCCTTTTCCTCCATGCTGAACGCCCTGCTGCTCTACCGGCGCCTGCGCCGGGATGCGGTGTACGCGCCGGCGCCCGGCTGGGGCCGGGTGCTGGGCCGGGTCGCCCTGGCCGGCGGTGCCATGGTGCTGGTGCTCTGGTCCCTGGCCGGTCCGCTGGCGTCCTGGCTGCAGCTGGACGGGCTGACGCGGGTGACCCGGCTGCTGGGCATCATCGGTGCCGGGGCGGTCACCTATCTCGGCGGGCTCTGGCTGCTGGGCCACCGGCTCGGCGACCTGCTCGGCCGGCCGGCGACCTGAGCCGGTGGGCTGGCGCCCGCCCGCGAATGGTTCGGCCCGCGGGCGGGGCTGCCTTATAATGGACCGCTTTGGCGGGACGAAGGGCCGGACGGCATGCGCCTGATACGGGGTCTGCACAATCTGCGAGCGGAGGACCGGGCCTGTGTGGCCACCATCGGCAATTTCGATGGCGTCCATCTCGGCCACCAGGCGGTGCTGGGCCAGCTCGCCGAGCATGCGCGGGAGCGCCGGCTGCCCACCACCGTCGTGACCTTCGAGCCGCAGCCGCAGGAATATTTCCAGCCGGACCGGGCGCCGGCGCGGTTGACCCGGTTCCGCGAGAAGATGGTGGCCCTGCAACGCTACGCCGTGGACCAGGTGCTGTGCCTGCGCTTCGATGACCGGCTGGCGGCGCTGAGTGCGGAGGCGTTCGTCACCGAGATCCTGGTGCAGGGGCTGCACGTGCGCTATCTCACCATCGGTGACGATTTCCGTTTCGGCCGGGGGCGGGCGGGTGACTTTGCCTTCCTCGAGGCCAGCGGACGCCGCTATGGCTTCGACGTGGTGCGGATGCCCACCTTCGAGATCGATGGCCAGCGTGTCAGCAGCACCCGGGTGCGGGCGGCGCTGGCGGCGGGTGACCTGGCCCAGGCGGCCCTGCTGCTGGGTCGGCCCTACCGCATGCTGGGGCGGGTGGCCCACGGCGACAAGCGCGGCCGGACCATCGGTTTCCCCACCGCCAACATCTTCCTGCACCGGCGGCGGACGCCGGTGGCGGGGGTGTTCGCGGTGGAACTCTACGGGGTGCCGGACGAGCCGGTACCCGGCGTCGCCAACGTCGGGACCCGGCCGACGGTGGACGGTACCCGGGCCCTGTTGGAAGTCCACCTGCTGGATTTCACGGGCA
>JALWSQ010000140.1 GCA_026993645.1 Thiohalobacter sp. | reverse complement strand
TGCGCAAAGGCCCGAAGGGCCGTGCGCATCGATGGCCGTGCGCATCATGGCATGCCACCGTCACGGATGGTGGCGCACCGTTGTTGGGCACACTCGCTGCGCTCGCTTTGCCCAACCTACGGGTGCCCACCATACGCATGATGGTGTGTAGGATGCGCAAAGGCCCGAAGGGCCGTGCGCATCGATGGCCGTGCGCATCATGGCATGCCACCGTCACGGATGGTGGCGCACCGTTGTTGGGCACACTCGCTGCGCTCGCTTTGCCCAACCTACGGGTGCCACGCACCCGCCGTGGTTGGGGATGGCAGCGTCCTGCCCCTGGCGGGATCCTCCACTCCCGAACGCGGGGTTTTGTAACCACCTGTAGAAAAATAAAAAATATCGGCCTTCATTCTTGACGAAAATACTCAAGTACTATAGTATTCGTAATACCTTAGTAATGGACTAAGGTATTGACCGGCCCCTTTCCGGCCGGTCCCGGCGCTGAGGCACAGGAGGTTGCCATGCCCACACCCGATCGGAACCTGGACCGGCTGCTGTCCGGCGAATATGCAGCGGGCTTCTTCACCGAGGTGGATACCGATCAGGTCCCGCCGGGACTGAACGAGCAGGTCATCCGCCTCATCTCGGAACGCAAGGAGGAGCCCGACTTCCTGCTGGAATGGCGGCTCAAGGCCTACCGCCAGTGGCTGACCATGAAGGAACCTCGCTGGGGCCATCTGCGCTACCCGGCCATCGACTACCAGGCCATCAGTTACTATGCCGCGCCGCGGCAGCGGCCGCGCCCGGGCAGCCTGGACGAGATCGACCCGCAGGTGCGGGAGACCTATGAGCGCCTGGGTATCCCGCTGGAGGAGCAGGAACGCCTGTCCGGGGTGGCGGTGGATGCGGTGTTCGACAGCGTGTCCGTCGCCACCACCTTCAAGGAGAAGCTGGCGGAGCTGGGCATCGTGTTCTGTTCCTTCTCCGAGGCCGTGCGCGAGCACCCGGAACTGGTGCGGCGCTACCTGGGCTCGGTGGTGCCCTACACCGACAATTTCTTCGCCGCCCTGAACGCCGCGGTGTTCTCCGACGGTTCCTTCGTCTATGTGCCGCCGGGGGTGCAGTGCCCCATGGAGCTGTCCACCTATTTCCGCATCAATGCCTGGGGAACCGGCCAGTTCGAGCGCACCCTGATCATCGTCGACAAGGGCGCACGGGTCAGTTACCTGGAGGGCTGTACCGCCCCCATGCGGGACGAGAACCAGCTGCATGCGGCCGTGGTGGAGCTGATCGCCCTGGAGGATGCCCATATCAAGTATTCGACGGTACAGAACTGGTACCCGGGTGACGAACAGGGCCGGGGCGGCATCTTCAATTTCGTCACCAAGCGCGGCATCTGCCGCGGGGACCGGGCCCATATCTCCTGGACCCAGGTGGAGACCGGTTCCGCCATCACCTGGAAGTATCCCAGCGTCATCCTCAAGGGTGACGACAGCGTGGGGGAGTTCTACTCGGTGGCGGTCACCAACCACTACCAGCAGGCGGACACCGGCACCAAGATGATCCACGTCGGCCGCAACACCCGCAGCACCATCGTCTCCAAGGGCATTTCCGCCGGTCACGGGCAGAACAGCTATCGTGGGCTGGTGAAGGTGCTCAAGGGGGCCAGCGGTGCCCGCAACTACAGCCAGTGCGATTCCCTGCTGATGAGCGACAGCTGTGGTGCCCATACCTTCCCCTACATCGAGGTGCGCAATCCCGATGCGCGGGTGGAACACGAGGCGACCACCTCGCGCATCAGCGAGGAACAGCTGTTCTATTGCCGCCAGCGGGGGCTGTCACCGGAGGATGCCGTGAGCCTGATCGTCAACGGCTTCTGCAAGGAGGTGGTCAAGGAACTGCCCATGGAGTTTGCCGTGGAGGCACAGAAGCTCCTGGGCATCACCCTGGAAGGGGCCGTCGGCTGATACAGGAGGAAAGACCATGTTGAAGATTCGGAATCTGCACGTGTCGGTCGAGGACCGCGAGGTGCTCAAGGGCATCGACCTGGAGGTGGCGCCGGGCGAGGTGCACGCCATCATGGGCCCCAACGGCTCCGGCAAGAGCACTCTGGCCAACCTGCTGGCGGGCCGCGAGGGCTACCGGGTCACCGCGGGCCAGGTCCTGTGGCATGACCGTGACCTGCTGGCCCTGGCGCCGGAGGAACGCGCCCGGGACGGGATCTTTCTCGCCTTCCAGTACCCGGTCGAGGTGCCCGGCGTGACCAACGTCTACCTGCTCAAGGCCGCACTCAATGCCCGCCGCCGTCACCAGGGTCTGCCCGAGGTGGATGCGGTGGAGTTCCTCGACCTGGTCGCGGACAAGCTCAAGCTGGTGGACATGCCGCAGGAGCTGCTCTACCGCGGCGTCAACGAGGGCTTCTCCGGCGGGGAGAAGAAGCGCAACGAGATCCTGCAGATGGCCATCCTGGAGCCGCGCCTGGCCATCCTGGACGAAACGGATTCCGGGCTTGACATCGATGCCCTGCGTATCGTGGCGGAAGGGGTCAACAGCATGCGCGACGGGGACCGGGCCTTCATCCTCATCACCCATTACCAGCGCCTGCTGAACTACGTAGTTCCGGACCGGGTGCACGTGCTGGCCGACGGTCGCATCCAGCGCTCGGGTCCGGCCAGCCTGGCGCAGACCCTGGAGGCCGAGGGTTACGGCTGGCTGGAACGGCCGGCCGGGGACGAGGCACCGGCGGGGACGGGGTGATGGCCGCGCGCTTCGAACAGCTGGACGCCTACAGCCAGGCCTTCGGCCGCTGGCGGGACGAACGCGCGGCGACCGAACCCGCGGCGGTCACCGCCCGGCGCGAGGCGGCATTCGGCCGCTTCCGTGCCGAGGGTTTTCCCACCCGCAAGGACGAGGACTGGAAGTACACCGCCCTGGCGGAGGCCACGGCGCGGGTGGCCGTGCCGGGGCCGGCCGAGGCCGGCTGGGTGCCGGCGCTGGAGGGGCTGCCGGCACCGGACGCGGGTGCGCTGCGGCTGGTATTCGTCAACGGCTGGTTCAGCAGCGAGAGCGGCAGCCGCGGTCACCTGCCGAGCGGGGTGAGGCTGGGATCCTTGGCCAAGGCATTGCGGGAGGGGGATCCGGACTGGGTCGGCGACTGGCTGGGGCGGGTGGAGGAACGGCCGGGCAAGGGGTTCCCGGCGCTCAACCAGGCCTTCTTCACCGATGGCTGCCTGCTGGAGGTGCCGGCCGGACTGGAACTGGAGGTTCCCATCGAACTGGTGTTCGTCAACGTGCCGCGCCGTGATGGCCTGGCCGCGGCCGCCTGTCCCCGCAGCCTGATCCGGCTGGGTGCCGGTGCCCGGGTGCGGCTGACCGAGATCCATGCCGGCCGCCCCAACGCCCGGAGCCTCACCAACCGCACCACCGAGATCGATCTGGCGGCGGGGGCCCGGCTCCAGTACCAGCGGCTGATCATGGAACCCGCCGGCCAGCTGCATCTCGGCACGGTCTGTGCCAGCCTGGCCGACGGGGCGGGGTTGCAGAGCCTGGTATTCGCCCTCGGCGGCCGGCTGGTGCGCGAGACCCTGCAGGTGACCCTGCACGGCCGTCGGGCCGACACCGTACTGAGCGGTCTCAGCCTGGCGCGGGACCACAGCCACCTGGATCACCAGGTGGAGGTCCGGCACCTGGGACCGGCCGGGCACAGCGAGCAGCTGTACAAGGCGGTGGCGGAGGATCATGGCCGGGCCATCTACAGCGGCCGGGTGCAGGTGGCGGAGGCGGCGGCCGGTACCCGGGCCCGCCAGACCGGCCGCGGCCTGCTGTTGTCACCCGAGGCCGAGGTGGATGCCCGGCCCCATCTGGAGATCCATACCGACGACGTCGAATGCGCCCATGGCTGTACCCTGGGACCGGTGGCCGGCGAGGCCCTATTCTACCTGCGCAGCCGTGGTCTGAGCGAGGAAGAAGCAGTGCGGCTGCTGGTACGGGCGTTCGTGACCGAGGTGGTGCAGCAGGCCCAGCCGGCCGCATTGCGTGAATTCATCGAGGGCCGGTTGCCCGGGGCCGGGTCATGACGGCCGGGGCGGACCGGAGGGAGGAAGGCACCATGAGCATATCACCCGATCTCTACGAGGAGATCATCCTCGACCACAACCGCAATCCGCGTAATTTCCTGCACCACCCGGAACCGACCACCCACGAGGCCCATGGCTTCAATCCCATCTGCAACGACGAGTTCCGGGTGCACCTGAAGGTGCGCGACGGGGTCATCGAGGACCTGGGTTTCGAAGGGGCCGGTTGCGCCATCTCCACGGCCTCGGCCTCCATCATGACCGATGCCGTCAAGGGCAAGCGGGTGGAGGAGGCCGAGCAGCTGTTCGAAGGGGTACACCGGCTGCTGGCGGGGGAGGGCGAGCCCGGCACCGCCCTGGGCAAGGCGCGGGTCCTGGAAGGAGTGCGCGCCTATCCCATGCGGGTCAAGTGCGCGACCCTGCCCTGGCACATCCTGCATGCCGCCCTCACCGGACGGCGGGAGACGGTCACCACCGAGGCCGACGAGGAAGCCGCCCATGGCAGCGCCTGAGCCGAAGGAGCCGAAGGGCGACCTGGAGGCGGCGGTGATCGCTGCCCTGCGCGGCATCCATGATCCCGAGATCCCGGTCAACATCTACGACCTGGGGCTGATCTACGACTTGGCCGTCGGCGACGATGGGCAGGTGCGGGTACGGATGACACTCACGGCGCCCAATTGTCCGGTGGCGGGATCCCTGGTGGAACGGGTGCGGGAGGTCCTGGCGCAGCTGGATGAGGTGAGCGGGGTGGAGGTCGAGCTGGTGTGGGATCCACCCTGGACACCGGAACGCATGAGCCTCGCCGCGCGGCTCCAGGCAGGATTGCTCTGAGCCAGCCGCTGGATTCCCCGAGGGTACCGACCACGTCGATGATGCGCACGGCGCTGCGCGCCTTTGCACATCCTACAATGACGTATGATTCGGTGGCTCATACCCATGATGCGCACGGCGCTGCGCGCCTTTGGACATCCTACCCATCATCATGCATACGGTGGACACCCGTAGGTTGGGCAAAGCGAGCGCAGCGAGCGTGCCCAACACCTCACCCCTCACCCCTCACC
>JALWSQ010000139.1 GCA_026993645.1 Thiohalobacter sp. | reverse complement strand
GGCAGCCAGGGACGTCAGGTTTCCGCCGCGACGGCGACGGTAGACCGGCGTCGCAGCCAGGCACTGGCCCCCGCGGCGGTGAGGATGCACCAGACGGCGAACAGGGCCCCCGGCAGGGCGGTGGCCGGGGTGAAATGGCGCAGGGCCAGGGCCACCCCCAGGCCGGCATTCTGCATGCCGATCTCGATGGCCAGCGCCAGCCGGTGGCGCTGGTCGAAACGGTACAACCGCGCCAGCCACCAGCCCGCCAGGTACCCCAGACCGTTGAGCAGGATCACCGCCGCCACCACCCAGCCCCCCACCTGGGCGATGCGGCCCTGGTTGGCGGCCACGGCATAGCCGCAGATGACCACGATGGCCAGGGTGGCGATGGCCGGGGCCAGGGCGCGGGCCAGCGCCAGCCGGGCGCCCAACAGGCGCCGCAGCAGCATGCCGGCCGCCAGCGGCAACACCACGATGAGCAGGATGGTCTTCATCATGGGCCAGAAGGGGATGCTCAGGAAGGCGCCGCCCAGCCACTTGACCAGGGCCGGGGTCAGCAATGGCGAGAGGAAGGTGGCCACGGTGGTCAGGGACACCGAGTAGGCGGTGGCGCCGCCGGCCAGGTAGACGATGACGTTGCTGGCCATGGCCCCCGGCGCGCAGGCCACCACGATGAACCCCAGGGCGATGGCCGGCGGCAGCGGCAGCAGCCAGGCCACCAGAAAACCCAGCAGGGGCATGACGCTGTACTGGGTCAGCACCCCCGCCCCGATGCGGCCTGGCTCGCGCAGGGTGTCGCGGAGTTCCTCCGGTTCCAGCACCACCCCCAGCGCCAGCATGGTGGCGGCGAAGAACCAGAGGAAGCTGCTCCGGAACACCAGGAACAGGGGCGGATGCCAGTAGGCGAGCAAGGCCCCCAGCAGGGTGAGCGGCGCCAGGGCGGCGGAGAATCGCTGCAGAAAGCCCATGGCCTCAGCGGGCGGCCCGCCGCCGCAGGGAACCGGCCTGGCCGGCTGGCAGATGTCGCATGTCCCGTCCTCCTCCGCTCGACCCCATTCTACACCAGCCGGCCCGCCCTCCCGATGTGGCGTGCCATCGTGTACACTGTGGCCATGGGAGGCTTTCGAATCAGCCACTTGAACCCATCCTGCAGGAGGGAACAGCGTGCCCAGGTCTGACACTAGCCGGGGGGCCTACCCCCGGATCCGCATGCGGCGCATGCGCCGCGACGACTTCTCCCGCCGCCTGATGCGGGAAAACCGCCTGACCACGGACGACCTGATCTACCCCATGTTCGTGCTCGAGGGGCAGAACCAGCGCGAGCCGGTGGCCTCCATGCCCGGCATCGAGCGGGTCAGCATCGACGAGCTGCTGCGCGAGGCCGACCAGCTGGTGGCCCTGGGGGTGCCCGCGGTGGCCCTGTTCCCGGTGACGCCGGCGGACTGCAAGAGCGAGGATGCCCGCGAGGCCTGGAACCCGGACGGGCTGGCCCAGCGGGCGGTGCGGGCGCTGAAGGAGGCGCATCCGGAACTGGGCGTGATCACCGACGTGGCCCTGGATCCCTTCACCACCCACGGCCAGGATGGCCTCATCGACGCCAGCGGTTACGTGCTCAACGACGAGACGGTAGAGGTGCTGGTCCGGCAGGCCCTGTCGCATGCCGAGGCCGGGGCCGACGTGGTGGCCCCCTCGGACATGATGGACGGGCGCATCGGCCGCATCCGCGACGCCCTGGAAAATGAGGGCTACCGCAACACCCGCATCCTGGCCTATTCCGCCAAGTACGCCTCCAGCTTCTACGGCCCCTTCCGCGACGCCGTGGGTTCGGCGGCCAACCTGGGCGCGGGCAACAAGTACAGCTACCAGATGGATCCGGCCAACGGCGACGAGGCCCTGCGCGAGGTGGCGCTGGACCTGGACGAGGGCGCCGACATGGTGATGGTCAAGCCCGGCATGCCCTACCTGGACATCGTGCGCCGGGTGAAGGACCGCTTCGGGGTACCCACCTACGTCTACCAGGTGAGCGGTGAATACGCCATGCTCATGGCCGCGGCGGCCAACGGCTGGCTGGAGGAACGGGCGGTGATCATGGAGGCGCTGCTGGGCATCAAGCGTGCCGGGGCCGACGGCATCCTCACCTATTTCGCCAAGCGGGTAGCGGGCTGGCTGCAGGACAACTGAAACCGATGGCCGAGCCCGCACCGGACCGCTATGCCGTCATGGGCCACCCCATCGGCCACAGCCGCTCGCCCTTCATCCATCGCCGCTTCGCGGAGCAGACCGGCCAACACCTGACCTACGAGGCCATCGACGTGGCGCCGGAGGCATTCCCGCAGGCGGTGGCCGATTTCCGCCAGGCCGGCGGCAAGGGGCTCAACATCACGGTACCGCTCAAGGAGCAGGCCTGGCACCTGGCCGCCCTGCGCAGCGCGCGGGCGGAACGGGCCGGGGCGGTCAACACCCTGCTGTGGCAACCCGACGACCGGCTCTATGGCGACAACACCGATGGCATCGGCCTGGTGCGGGATCTGGTGCGCAACCTGGGCCTGCGCCTGCACGGGCGCCAGGTGCTGCTGCTGGGGGCCGGCGGTGCCGCCCGCGGCATCCTGGAACCCCTGCTGCGAGCCGAACCCGAACGCCTGGTCATCGTCAACCGCACCCGGGAGCGGGCGGAACGGCTGGCGGACCTCTTCGCCGACCTGGGCCAGGTCAGTGCCTGCGGCTACGGGGACCTGGGCGGGCAGGTCTTCGACGGCATCATCCACGCCACCGCGGCCGGCCTGGCGGGCGAGGTGCCGCCGTTGCCGGACGATGTGGTCGGCCCCGAGACCTGGTGCTACGACCTCATGTATGGCAGCGAACCCACCGCCTTCGTCGCCTGGGCCCGGGCGCACGGCGCCCACAAGGCGGTCGACGGCCTGGGCATGCTGGTGGAACAGGCGGCGGAGTCCTTCTACCTGTGGCGCGGGGTGCGGCCGCAGACGCGACCGGTCATCACCGAGCTGCGTGGCGGTTCTTGAGCGCCACGTAGTGCTCGGCGGAGTAGTCCAGGTAGGCCTGCTCCTGCGCCGTCAGCGGCCGGGCCTTGCGCGCCGGCTGGCCCAGCCAGAGGAACCCCCCCTCCAGCACCTTGCCCGGTGACACCAGCGCCCCCGCCGCCACCATGGCGCCACGGCACACGCGGCAGCCGTCCAGCAGCACCGCCCCCATGCCGATGAGGCAGCGGTCCTCCACCGTGCAGCCATGCAGGATCACCTGGTGCCCCACGGTGACCCCGTCGCCCACCACCACGCCGTGACCACCCGGCGCATATTCGCTGTCGTGGGTGACATGGATGACGGTGCCGTCCTGAATGTTGCTGCGCCGGCCGATGCGGATGGAATGGATGTCCCCCCGGGCCACCACCATGGGCCAGAGGGAACTGTCGGCGCCGATCTCCACGTCGCCGATGACCAGGGCGGTATCGTCCACGAAGGCGCTGGCGGCGATGCGGGGGTGGAACTGCTCGAAGTCACGAATGCTCATGGCCGGCCTCCGGCGGGCTTCATTTCATGGTCACCAGCTCTTCGGCGCTGGTCGGGTGCAGCGCCACGGTATCGTCCAGGTCCTGTTTGGTGGCCCCCATGCGCAGCGCCACGGCGAATCCCTGCAGCATCTCGTCCGCCCCCATGCCGATCACGTGGCAGCCCACCAGCCGTTCCCGCGCCCCCACGGTGACCAGCTTCATGGCGGTGGGCCGCGGCCGGTCGGTGATGGCATGGTACATGGCAGTGAAGCGGGTCTCGTAGATCTTGACCGCGTCGCCGTGACGGGCGCGGGCCGCCTCCTCGGTCAGGCCGACGGTACCGATGGGCGGATGGCTGAACACCACCGTGGGCACGTTCTCGTAGTCCAGGCAGCGCTCGGCCTGGCCACCGAACAGGCGGTCCGCCAGGCGGCGGCCGGCGGCGATGGCCACCGGGGTCAGCGCCTTCTTGCCATTGACGTCGCCGATGGCATGGATCCCCGGGACGTTGGTGTCCTCGAACCGGTCGGTGGGAATGAAGCCGGCGGCGTCGGTGGTCACTCCGGCCGCCTCCAGGCCCAGGCCCGCGGTGAGCGGCCGCCGGCCGATGGCCCAGATGAGGGTATCGATGCCCTCCAGCCGCTGGCCGTTGCTGGCATCGATGCACAGACTGCCGTCGGGCATGCGTTCCAGGGCCGCCACCTCGGTCCCGGCCAGGATGTCGATGCCGGCGTCGAGCATGGCCTCCATCAGGGTCTCGCGCAGCATGGCGTCGAAGGTGCGCAGCAGGTGCTCGCGACGCAGCAGCATGGTGACGTCACTGCCCAGGGCGTGCAGCACCCCGGCCAGTTCCACCGCGATGTAGCCGGAGCCCACCACCGCCACCCGCCGCGGCAGCGCCTCCAGGGCGAAGAAACCGTCCGAGGTGATCCCCAGCTCCGCCCCCGGGATGTCCGGCACCACCGGTTCACCGCCCACGGCGATCACGATGTGGGCCGCCGTCAGGGTCCGGTCCGCCACCTGCACCCGCCCCTCGCCCAGCAGCCGGGCCTCGCCGGTGATGTGCTCGATGCCGGAATCCGCCAGGTACTGGTCGTACCAGCCGTGGATGCCGCTGATGTACTGGTCACGCTTGCGCTTGAGGGCGGCCCAGTCGAAGCCCTCCCGGCGCACCTGGAAGCCGTAGGCCGGCGCGTCCGCCAGGGCCTCGGCCAGGCCGGCGCCGAACCAGAGGATCTTCTTGGGTACGCAGCCGAGATTGACGCAGGTACCGCCGAGCGGGCCGCGCTCGATCAGGGCACAGCGCGCCCCGTAGCGGGCGGCGCGCTCCACCACCGAGAGCCCGCCGCTGCCGCCGCCGATGGCGACGAGGTCGTAGTCGTAGTCCATGACACCTCCCCTGGCGCGGCCCCAGCGGCCGCCGCTGCATCGACCGCTGCCACCCGCTGCGATCACCGGGGGCTACTGTTCCAGAACCGCCCGCGCCGATCAAGACGCCCCGGCCGGGGGCCGGCGCCAACCCGCAAAGACCGCGGTTTTTTGCTCCAGGCTCACCGTGTTAGAGTATCGCGGCTTTCCGCCCGGGGTACTTCACGCATGAACGACGACACCAATCCGCTGCTCCATCTGCGCGGCCTGCCGCCCTT
>JALWSQ010000138.1 GCA_026993645.1 Thiohalobacter sp. | reverse complement strand
CCTGGACCAGGGCTGGAGCGAGTTCGTGCGCCAGCTCGACTACAAGCTCCGCTGGCGGGGCGGCTGGCTGGTGAAGGTGCCCGCACACCACACCAGCCAGACCTGCTCCGAGTGCGGGCACACCAGCCCGGACAACCGGCCAAGCCAGGCGGTGTTCCACTGCCGGGCCTGCGGCCACGAGGAACACGCGGACATCAATGCCGCGAAGAACATCAGAGCCCGGGGGCACCGGGTGCTGGCCTGTGGAGGACGGGTGCAGTCAGGCCCGCCTGTGAAGCAGGAACCCGTGGGAAACCGCGAGGGAGTACCACCCGCCGCCTCACCCGAGGCGGCTGGAATCCCCCTGCTTTAGCTGGGGGAGGATGTCAAGAATCCGCAGTCAGCATGATCTGTAAACCCTTCCGACTTGCCTGGACGGGTATTGAACCATGCCAAAATGTTACCGCCGCCGTTGCCGAGTTTCAGCGCGGCGTTTCGCGCGATTGACGCGCCGGATGTGGTCGTCGACGCCGTAGTAGAAAACCAGCGCAACCACGTAGCTGAACGCTGCGATCGCGGCGACGGGAATGTAGCGGATCGCGGTCAGGAGCCAGTGGATCAGGGCGCCGTCGTTGGCGATGCGGGCCTGCATTACGTCGTACGAGGGGGCCGTGAGCAGGGCGATCGTCAAGGCGAGCCAGAGGACCTGGCGGAAATACACGAATCCGTTGAGGGTTGTGCAACCCTTCCCCGGCGTATTGAGATAGTGCTGCAGCAGTCCGAAGGGCACCATCAGCAGCGTCCACATGGGATTGATGATCGTGACATATTCGGTGTGCGGCATTGGGGCTCCTCCATTATGTCGTAACGGCATAGGGAAATTATGCCACTTTCCATGAATATGCAATAGCGCGTTCAGCCGAGAGTTGAATGTGTTTGTTGCCACTTCCTCACCCAACATACCTATCTCACCGCGGCAATCGCAGAACGGTGCTATACGCCCAGCGTTGAAACGCCGCTGAACGTCAAGTCCATAGGGTGATCTACAGCGGGTCCCTTCGGATGCCTCCTGTTTTGTGTTGTTTGGTGGCATCCGAAGGGCGCCTGTGCGTCCGTTCCTGAGCACGGGGGTTTACTACGTCACGTAGGCCCGGTTGTTCGGGGTGAAACCGTGGGTCGCATCAGAGCTTGTTGCGGTCCGTAATATCTATCATCGTTCAAAGAGGAGACACGAAGATGTATGACGACAAGTCTAATGTCATGATGTCAATGAAGGATGTCGCTAATTGGCTTGGAAAGTCGCGAACGACAGTCTATCGTTGGACCCGGAAAAACATCCTGCCGCCGCCCTGCCGGGGTCCCAAGGGGGAATTTCTCGGGTGGCCCGCCGGGCTGTTGAAGGCCTGGATTGCAGAGATGACGGATAGGAAATAATGCGCCTATGGGTTCAACACGACTGTTTGAAATGGTGACGATGGTCCCGGCTAAGTAAGTCAGGGCAAAAATAACTGTGTTTGTCCACAGGATGCCGTCCCAGGTGCGGTACTTTCTACCGTTCGAAATGGGAATCACGCGTGGTTCACTACGTTGGGCGCGTGGGAGCGTTAATCGCGTGGTTCCTGTAGCAGGATCGGCTATTTACCGATCCTTGGGCCTATGCGGCCATCTGCTATTGCTAGCGTGCATGCTATAGATATGCACTGATAGCAAGAGCAGATATATCTAGAGCTCGTTGGTTATATTGTAGCTGCACGTCGGTTGGAGAAACTCAGCCAACGATAATTCGGATGCAGTCATGCACTAGCCGCCATCGGTTCATGGGTGGGGCAGTGGTCATATATCGACCGACGAGTTAGGTGCAAAATGCACTTGAGCAATCTGATTGATTTACCCTGGTATGGGTTAACGAGGTAGCCAACGTATCGGTGAGGGTACCTGGCCGGGGGTCGTCGGCCATTTGGCTATCGAATTGCCTGCTGAAGTAGGGTGAGTATTTTCTACTACGGGAAAATCAGTGTGATTGCTTTGTAGACATCCCGGATATGCTTGATGGTGACTATTGCATGGAAATACAGGCATATCCATGGATAGGGGCATTGTTAGCCCTCACAGTGGCGAGGCTCAACCTTGTTTGATTGGTAACGGGTTTTGCGTACCACTGTTTCTAACGAATTGTCGGGTTTGCCGAGGTGGATGGCGCTGGTGGTGCGATGTGGCCCAATATTCGCCATGTACGTAAACAGGGATGTACCCACCGTGCCCACCACCTCGGCCTCCGACAGCCTATCGAGCCTGACGAACAGGGTCCGCTGGTACCCGGGGTCAAGTCCCAATTCGGCTGTAAATTGCGTATTCCACTGAAGTCTGCCACCCATTCCACGTGAAGGCTGCCACCTGGACCAGGGCAAAGCTGCCACCTGTCGGAGCGTAACGACGCGGGGTTTGTGTATTGTTACTCAGGTTGTGTGGTGGACGTCAACTTTGCTTGGCGTTTGCGCATGGAGTCTCCCTTGAGATTGATCTTGTAGGCGTTGTGGACCAGCCGGTCGAGGATGGCATCGGCGAGGGTGGGGTCGCCGATGAGGTCGTGCCATTTGTCGACGGGGAGCTGGCTGGTGGCCAGGGTTGAGCGGGAGCCGTGGCGGTCTTCCAGGATCTCCAGCAGGTCGCGGCGCTGTTCGGCGGTGAGCTTGGCCAGCCCCCAGTCATCGAGGATCAGGACCTCGGTCTTGGCCAGGGTGGCGAGCAGCTTGGGATAGCGGCCGTCGCCCTTGGCGATGGCCATTTCCTGGAGGAGCCTGGGCAGGCGCAGGTAGAGGGCGGTGTGGCCCTTACGGCAGGCTTTCTGGGCCAGGGCGCAGGCCAGCCAGGTCTTGCCGACGCCGGTGGGTCCGGTGATGAGGATATTGAGGTGTTCGCTGACCCAGCGGCAGCTGGCCAGGGACTGGAT
Source organism: Thiohalobacter sp. (assembly GCA_026993645.1). Lineage (GTDB taxonomy): Bacteria > Pseudomonadota > Gammaproteobacteria > Thiohalobacterales > Thiohalobacteraceae > JALWSQ01. The sequence goes on along the minus strand of JALWSQ010000138.1, from coordinate 2,232 downwards.
CAGGGCACGGTCCAGGCCGCGGGGCTGGCGGTAGTCGATGTCTTCGAGGGCGGCGTTGTGCTTGAGGCGGGCGCGGCGCAGGCGGCTGGAGAGACGGCGGTTTTCCCGCGCCGTGATCTCGCGGTCGATGAGCAGGCCGAGGCGCTCCTCGAGGCTCAGGGTGTCGATGTCGGGCATGTTCATCTGTTCGGCCAGGGCCTCGGCCATGCCGGTGAATTTGAGGGCCTGGAGTTTGTCCAGGGTGGGGTGTATCAGCATGTCAGTCTCCTTGTGGTCAGTGGTAGTAGGACGGACCACGGATGTTGTCGTGGTCCTCGGGTAGAGTCAGTTCCTGCGGGTCGGTCAGGGACCGGTCATCGAGGCGGTGCTTGAGGATGGAGGCGATGCTTTTGTAGCTGTGGCTGCCGAGGGTCAGGGCGCGGCGGCAGGCGGCCTCCAGGCGGGTCTCGCCGTAGGCCTTGCCCAGGCGCAGGATGCCCAGGCAGGCGCGGGAGGCCTGCTGGGGGTGTTTGCGGGCGCCGAGCACGGTCAGGATGAGCTTTTCCGTGGCCGGTCCGGTCTGGGCGGCCCAGCGGGCCAGGCGCTCGGGAGACCAGTCGCCGGCCTGGCGGTGGGCCTCGGGCATGTGGTCGGGGACCGTGGTATGGTGGCCCTTGCGGTGGGAGCGGTGATGGCTGGCGACCCGCTGGCCGCGGTGGAAGCACTCGACGGTCTGCGCCGTGATGCGCACGTCGAGTTGCTTCTTGATGAGCGCGTGGGGCACTGAGTAGTAGTGGCCGTCGACGGCCACGTGGTAGTCGATGTGCACCCGGGCCTTCTTCCACTCGGCATACACATACGGCTCGGCCGGCAAGGGCCGCAGGGCGGGTTTGTCCAAGGCCTCGAAGTGCTCGCGGCGCGAGCCGGGCAGCTTCCGGAAGGGCCGGGCGTTGAGCTTCTCCAGCAGCGTCCGGATGGTGGCATTGAGCTCGGCCAGGGAGAAGAAGGTGCGGTGGCGCAGGTGCGCCAGGATCCAGCGTTCGACCACCAGCACCCCGGCCTCCACCTTGGCCTTGTCCCGGGGGCGGCGCACCCGGGCCGGGAGGACCGCAACGCCGTAGTGCTCGGCCATGTCCTGGTAGGTGGGGTTGACGTCGGGCTCGTAGCGGTGCGCCTGGTTTATACCGCTCTTCAGATTGTCGGGGACCACGAGTTCCGGCACGCCGCCCAGATACGCGAAACAACGCTGGTGGGCGCCGATCCAGTCCGGCAGGCCCTGAGTCCAGGTGGCCTCGGCCTAGGTGTAGTTGGAGGCGCCCAGCACGGCCACGAGGATCTGTGCCTCGCGGGTCGCCCCCGTGGCCCGGTCCATGATCGGCACCGTCTGGCCGGCATAGTCCACGAACAGCTTCTCGCCGGCCCGGTGGTCCTGGCCCATGACCACGTCCAGCTTGCCCTGCCAGGCGCGGTAGTGCTCACAGAACCAGCTGTACTGGTAGCCATCGGGGTGGGCTTCCCGGTATTCCTGCCAGAGCAGGAACAGGGTCACGCCCTTGCGCTTCAGCTCCCGGTGGACTACCGCCCAGTCCGGCACACCACGGGCCCGGGCTGGCAGCGCTGGCGGTGGCGGAAACAGCCGCCGCTCCAGGGCCACCTCGTCCAACCCGGCCGGCAGGGGCCAGGCCAGCCCCGCCTCCGCCGCCCGGCGCAAGTACTCGGCCACCGCCGGCCGCCCAATGCCGCAGGTCCGGGCAATCTGTCGATTGCTCAGACCCTGGGCCCACTTTAGACGCAGTACCTCTTTGATTTTTCGCATGGATAACCTCTTCGCCGGCATCGGGCCTCCTCCTCGGTGAAAAAGGCCCAGAATACCCTCGGTTATCCCGCGTCGGGCTACTCCAACTGGCCCCCTCGGTCAGGCCGCCAGGGTGGCAGCCTTCCTCTGGAATGGGTGGCAGCTTTCGCCTGGAATGGGTGGCAGGCTTCGTCTGGAATACGCACCCAAATTTTTCACGGCAATACCGGCCAATGAAAAATCAATAAGTTACCAGGCTGTGTGCCCATTTGGGTAAAAAAGCGCTACAGGGGCATTGTTCTTTAAAAACAAGTAAGTTACCGTGGTTTTTGTCGCGGATTCAACCCGCTAGTGCAACGGGTGGGTTGATGCCAAAAAATACCTGATTGGGTGTTTTTATGCCAAGGCATTTTCTGGGGCGGTTGTTGAGCTTGTCCATGACCATGTGTACCTCTGCA
>JALWSQ010000137.1 GCA_026993645.1 Thiohalobacter sp. | reverse complement strand
GGAGTGGTCGAGGTGGTGGCGGCCATCGACTATGACGAGACCCTGGTGGCCGAGACGGTGACCCAGGGGGGGGGTGAGACGCCCCGGCCCAGCCGCGCCCGCGAGCAACGGGTCGCCACCCGCCGCGATCATGATCATGGCCAGACCGGGCGGCCCGCGGCCGCACCGCGCCGGGACCGGCCCCGCATCGAGTGGGCCCAGGATCCGGCCCTGGTGGAGATGAAACGAGAGATCCACCGGCTGCGGGACCTGCTGGAGAATCAGCTGGCCCGGCTGGCCTGGGCGGATTTCGGCCGCCGCCATCCGCTGCAGTTGGAGCTGTTGCGCCGGCTGGCGGCCCTGGGTCTGGAATCGGACTTCTCCCGGGACCTGATCGGTGGCCTGGACGAGCGGGACGACCTGGAGGCGGCCTGGCAGCAGGCCCTGCGTTCTCTGGCGCACCGGATCTCGGTGAGCGGAGACGACATCCTGGAACGGGGCGGCGTCCTGGCCCTGGTGGGTCCCACCGGGGTGGGCAAGACCACCACCCTGGCCAAGCTGGCGGCCCGTTTCGCCCTGCGCCACGGGCAGCGGGAGGTGGCCCTGGTCTCCACCGATGGGTATCGCATCGGGGCCCAGGATCAATTGCTGACCTACGGGCGCATTCTCGGTGTGACGGTGCACAGGGCGGAGACCGCCGAGGAACTCGCCGCGGTCCTCGACGGCCTGGCGGACCGGCGCCTGGTACTGATCGATACCGCCGGCATGAGCCAGCACGACCTGGCCCTGCAACGCCGGATGGCCTGCCTCCAGACGGGCGAGCAGGGGCACCGGGTGCGGCGTTACCTGGTCCTGCCCGCCACCAGCCAGGCGCGGGTGCTGCACGAGGCGGTGCGGGCCTTTGCCGAGGGGGGATTGGATGGGTGCGTCCTGACCAAGCTGGACGAGGCGGTCACCCTGGGTCAGGCATTGTCGGTCATCGCCGCCGCGGCCCTGCCGCTGGCCTACGTGACCGACGGACAGCGGGTGCCGGAGGACCTGCACCCGGCACGCATCAATCAGCTCGTCGCCCGGGCGGTCACCGCCATGGCGGACGTGTCACAGGAAGGGGATGATGAGGTCTTTGCGGAACGCTTCGGCAGGCATATCGCCGGCGGCCATGTCTGAGCCAGTGCCGGACCAGGCGGGGGGGCTGCGACGCATGGCGGCCCGGCCGGTACGGGTCATCGCGGTCACCAGCGGCAAGGGGGGCGTGGGCAAGACCAGCGTCTCGGTCAACCTGGCCGTGGCCCTGGCCACCCAGGGTCAGACCGTGATGCTGCTGGATGCCGATCTCGGCCTGGCCAACGTGGACGTCATGCTGGGCCTGCATCCGGAGCACGATCTCTCGGACGTCGTTCGCGGTGAACTCGGCCTGGAGGAGATCGTGCTGCCCGGGCCCGCCGGTCTGCACATCGTGCCCGCGGCCAGCGGTACCCAGGCCATGGCGGAACTGAGCCCGGTGGAGCATGCCGGCGTGATCCGGGCCTTCAGCGAACTGCCCTATGCCCTGGATACCCTGGTCGTCGATACCGCGGCCGGTATCTCCGACAGCGTCATCAGTTTCACCCGCGCCTCGCAGGAGGTGGTGGTGGTGGTCTGTGACGAGCCCACCTCCATCACCGATGCCTATGCCCTGATCAAGCTGCTCAGCCGTGACTATGGCATTGCCCGGTTCCGGGTGCTGGCCAACATGATCCGGTCGGCCCAGGAGGGCCGGGAGCTGTTCGCCAAGATCTCGCGGGTGACCAGCCACTACCTGGACGTCACCCTGGACTTCATCGGCGCCGTTCCCTTCGACGACCAGTTGCGCAAGGCGGTCAAGCGACAGCGGGCGGTGGTCGATATCTACCCGCGCAGCCGCTCGGCCATGGCCTTCCGTACCCTGGCCCAGAAGACCGGCCGCTGGCCATTGCCCGGCGGGGCCGCGGGCCATCTGGAATTCTTCGTCGAGCGCCTGATCCAGGCCAGCACCCACATGCAAGGAACGACATCATGAACGGGGCCGCAATGTACGTATCGACGCAGGACCACGGCAAGGACGAGCTGATCACCCGTTATGCGCCGCTGGTCAAACGCATCGCCTACCACCTCATGAGCCGGTTGCCGCCCAGCGTGCAGGTGGACGACCTCATCCAGGCCGGCATGATCGGACTGCTGGAGGCCTCGCGCAACTACGACGCCAGCCAGGGCGCCAGCTTCGAGACCTACGCGGGCATCCGTATTCGCGGCGCCATGCTGGACGAGATCCGGCGCACCGACTGGACACCGCGCTCGGTGCACCGCAAGGCGCGGCAGGTGGCGGAGGCCGTGCGGGAGATCGAGAACCGTACCGGGCGGGATGCACGGGACAACGAGGTGGCGGAGATGCTGGGCATCAGCATCGAGGAGTACCACCGTATCCTGCAGGATGCTACCGGCTGCCGCATCTTCAGTTTCGACGAACCGGGGGCCAACGGCGAGGAACGGGAGATCCCCACGCCGGAGGTCACCAACGAGCCCCTGGACAACCTGGAGCAGGGCCATTTCCAGAAGGCGCTGGCGGACGCCATCGCCGGGCTGCCGGAACGGGAACGGCTGGTGATGGCCCTGTACTACGACGAGGAACTCAACCTGCGGGAGATCGGCGAGATTCTGGGCGTGTCCGAGTCGCGTGTGTGCCAGATCCATGGCCAGGCACTGATCCGGCTGCGGGCACGGATGACGGAATGGCTCGGCGGCTGACGCCCGGGGACGGAGAGGAGAGAACGTTGGACACCAACATGAAGATACTGGTCGTGGACGACTTTTCCACGATGCGGCGGATCATCAAGAACCTGCTCAGGGACCTGGGGTTCACCAATATCCAGGAGGCGGACGACGGCAACAGTGCCTTGCCCATGCTGCAGTCGGGTGATTTCGATTTCCTGATCACCGACTGGAACATGCCTGGCATGACCGGCCTGGACCTGCTCAAGGCCGTCCGGGCGGACCAGCGTCTGGCCGGGTTGCCGGTGCTGATGGTGACGGCCGAGGCCAAGAAGGACCAGATCGTGGAGGCGGCGAAGGCCGGGGTCAATGGTTATATCGTCAAGCCGTTCACGGCGGTGACCCTGAAGGAAAAGATCGATCGCATCTTCGAACGCATGCAGGCCGCAGCCCAGGGGTGACATCCGATGACCGAAACCGACAACAGCAAGAACAACAGCATGTCCCTGGACGATGCCCGCGCCCTGGTGGTGGCGCTCGAACAGGGTGACGACGATGGTGCCAGGGCGCTGGTGCACCGGCTGGCGGAGGCCTGCGAGGACGATCTGTTCCAGGAGATCGGCAAGCTCACCCGCGACCTGCACGAGGCACTGAACCAGTTCCAGCTGGATTCCAGCATCGTCAGCCTGGCCCAGGAGGACATCCCCGATGCCCGGGAACGCCTCTCCTACGTCATCGCCATGACGGAACAGGCGGCCCATCGCACCCTCACCGCCGTGGAGCAGAGCGTGCCCCTGGCCCAGCAGCTGCGCGAGCATGCGACGGACCTGGCCGGGCGCTGGCGTCGGTTCCGCTCGCGCGACATGGCGGTGGAGGAATTCCGCGAGCTGGTGCCGCAGATCGAGGAGTTCCTGACCCTGGCCACCGGCCATGCCGAGCAGCTCTCGGCGGAGCTGTCCGAGGTGCTGATGGCGCAGGACTTCCAGGACATCACGGGCCAGATCATCCGCCGCGTGATCGAGCTGGTACAGGAGGTGGAGACCCAGCTGGTGCGCCTGCTGGAGACCGCCGGCCGCTACCGCAAGGTGGAGCCGCAGGAGCGTCCGGCCCGGCTGGTCAACGGGGATACGGGGGCCTATGGTCCGTCGGTACCCGGGGTCGACGCGGGGGAGGTGGTCAGCGGGCAGGATGAGGTGGACGATCTGCTGTCGAGCCTCGGTTTCTGAACCGGAGGCCGGTGGCCCAGGGGAGAGATGAGCGATGAGTTTCGATCCCGATGACGAGATCCTACAGGACTTCCTGGTCGAGGCCGGGGAGTTGCTGGAGGCCCTCAATGAGCAACTGGTGGAACTGGAGCAGAGTCCACGTGACAAAGACCTGCTGAACGCGGTGTTCCGCAGCTTCCATACCATCAAGGGCGGGGCCAGTTTCCTGGGCCTGGACGCCCTGGTGGAGGTCTGTCACCGGGCCGAGGACGTCTTCAACAGCCTGCGCCAGGGCGAACGGGAGGTGGATGCGGCCCTGATGGACGTGGTGCTGGAAGTGCTGGACGTGGTCAATGCCATGTTCGAAGGGCTGCGCGACGGCCAGGAACCGCAGCCGGCCGAGGCCCGGTTGCTGCAGGCGCTGGAAGGCTATGTCGGGCCGGCGGAGACGGAGGCCCCCGAGGCGGTGACGGAGACGCCAGGGGAAGGGACCCCGGACCCAGGGGCGGCGGATGCCCCGGCCCAGGTTGAACCGGACCCGGAGCCGGCCGCATCGACCAGCGAGGGATCGGGTGCGGGCACCGCGGTGACCGACGGAGAAAGTGCCAGCGGTGCCGAGGAGATCACCGACGAGGAATTCGAGGCCCTGCTGGATCAGCTGCAGGGTGCCGCGCCGAACAGTGCAACCGGGGCCCGGGATCGGCCCGAGGCATCGCCGGCGGCGGACGCAAAGGACGCAGCGGATACCGGCGCCGGTGACGCTGGCGGCGACGACCTCATCACCGAGGAGGAATTCGAGGCCCTGCTGGACCAGCTTCAGGGCGCCGGGACGGCGGCCGGGTCGGCAGCCGGGGATGCCCCGTCAGCCGCTGCGGACACGCCGCCCGAGGCGGCGCCGACCGCAGAGGCAGCGGCATCCGCTCCGGCCACAAAGGCACCGGATCCCGCCGCAAAGGCGTCGACGGGTGATGGTGGTGGCGTGGAGCAGGGCCGGCGGCCCGACCGCTCTGCCAAGGGCAAGACCGGGGCCAAGGACAAGCCGGCCGCCGGCGCCAAGGGTCATGGCCATGGCAGCGCCAGCGAGGCCACGGTCCGCGTGGATACCCGCCAGTTGGACGAGATCATGAACCTGGTGGGTGAGCTGGTGCTGGTGCGCAATCGCCTGGCGACCCTGCGCACCACGCTCGGCGACGAGGACGTGGCCAAGGCCGTCGGCAATCTGGACCTGGTGACCTCGGATCTCCAGGCCTCGGTCATGAAGACACGCATGCA
>JALWSQ010000136.1 GCA_026993645.1 Thiohalobacter sp. | reverse complement strand
GCTCACCGTAATCTCATACTCGGCCATCGTGGCTTCTCCTCTTGGTCAGGTTGATGTCGCAACACCAATCCTACGAGAGGCGGCCACGGTGGCCAATCCGAATTTACAGCACTATAGGGGCACTACCCGCCGTGGCCGTGGCCATGTACGACGATCACCTGGAGATTACCAACCCGGGCACGTTCCACTTCGGCATCACGCCGGAGAAACTCACCCGGCCCCATGAATCCAAACCCTGGAACCCGATCATCGCCAATGTCTTCTACCGCGCCGGCATCATCGAGCGTTGGGGCTCCGGCACCCTGAACATCATCGACTGGTGCAAGGAGAACGGGAACCCTCCGCCCACTTGGCAGGAGCAGGCGGGATCGGTCTACGTGACTTTTCGGCCTTCTTTCTCGCCGGAGCACCAAGTTTGCACTAAGTTGGCACTAAGTAAGCACCAAGTTGATATCCTGCGTAAATGCCAGAATGACAGCGCCTTAGTGGACCTCATGGCCATCACGGGGCGCTCGGACCGCACCAAGTTCAGGCACCAAGTTCTGAACCCTCTTATGGAAGCGGGGCTGATCGAGATGACCATCCCGGACAAACCACGTAGCAGCAAGCAGAAGTACCGGCTGACAGAGAAAGGGCAAGAAACTCTCCGGGAACTGGACCAAACCGGCCTGCGAGGTTCCGATGCGTGAACTCGGCGAAATCCGCTTCCTCCTTGACGAGCTCGAGCATCAGCCCGCCGACGCCTTGGAGGGACAGGATCTCGATTTCAAGGAATGGAATACCCGTAGCATTCAGGATGCTGTGGCCCTGGTCGTGGAGATGGCCGTCTGCATGGCCAATGGCGGCGGGGGCACGGTTGTTTTCGGTGTGAACGACAAGGCGGTCGGACGATCCGATGCCATCCTCGGCGTGCCACCAGAGATCAACATCAACCGGCTGAAAAAAGCGGTCTACGACTCCACGGACCCCAAGCTGATACCCGTATTCCAGGAGCTCTCGGTCCCAGAAGGGACTGGACGGCTCATCGTCATGCAGATCTATCCCGGTCTTCCACCCTACACGGACACGCAGGGGCGCGGCAAGATCCGCATTGGGAAGGATTGTCAGCCGCTTACGGGCACTCTGCGGCGCCGCGTCATGGTGGAGACTGGCGAGACCGATTTTACCGCCACCCTGGTTTCCGGCAGACCCGAATCCCTGATCTCTGCGGCAGCGATGGAACGTCTCCGCGAGGCCGCTCGCCGCGAGAACGCCCCGGACGATCTCCTGCGCCGGCCCGATCGGGAACTGCTTTCCACCCTGGGGCTCATCCGGGACGGACGCCTGCTAAGAGCAGGTGTCTTGCTGACCGGCACGGAGAACGCCATTCGTGAACATTTCCCAGGCTACGTCTGGACACATCTGCGCATGGTGTCCGACACGGACTATTCCGATCGCGCAGACGGGTACGATGCGATCCCGATCGCCTTGGAGCGTATCCTCGACCGGATCATGGCCGACAACCCGATTACCACCGTTCCCCAGGGTCTGTTCCATTTCGAAATCCGGACCTATCCCGAAATCGCCCTGCGCGAGGCACTACTCAATGCCTTCGTCCATGCCGATTACCGGATCCACGGCCCCATCCTAGTCAAGCAATATCGCGACCGTCTAGAAATCAGTAATCCCGGTGGGCTCCCGGGCGGCATTACGCCGGACAACATCCTGCGCCACGAGCCGGTTCCCAGGAACCCGGCCCTGGTGGATGCTCTGACACGCCTGCGTCTCGTCAACCGCAGCAACCTGGGCGTACGCCGGATGTACCAGGCCCTGCTCATCGAGGGCAAGGAGCCACCCGTGATCATCGACGAAGGAGAAGCAGTCCGGGTCATCTTTCGCGCCAGCGATCTCTCTGTCCCATTCCGGCTCTTCGTCGCGGAAGAAGCCGACGAGGGCCGCATCCTGACAGTCGAGGATCTCTTGATCCTTCAGTATCTTTTGAGGCATCCGGAAATCGATACGACCACCGCAGCCCACATTACCCAGCAGACGGAAAGCGATGCCAGGGAAACCCTGAGCCGTATGGAACTCGACCTGGGCTATCTGGAGCGTGGCGGCACGGGCCGGGGCACCTACTGGAACCTGCGTCCCGACTTGCACCGGCGCCTCTCCGCCCCCGGCCATCCAGAACGAGACCGCCGGATTGACTGGGAGGCCGCCAAGACCCGGGTCTTGAGCATTCTCAAGCAACGCGCCGAACGGGGAGAGCCCGGGCTTCGAAATGCCGAAGTACGCCAGATCACCCATTTCGACCGCCAGCAGGTCAACCGCCTGATCCACGAGTTGGAAGCAGAAGGCCAGGTTCAGATCGAGGGCTACGGGCGGGGAGCTAGGTATCGGTATGTCGGGGTGGAGGGCGAATAAATGTATCATGATCAATGTATTTAATCATTTATTATTAGAAATGTATCAATAAATGCAAATTTACATTTTTGAGCTGGAACCGGCGAACTGCCGTAGCCTAATAGCTTTGAGGAGCGCATACCGTGAACGAAAGGCGAGCACAGCAGGATCTTGGTCTGGATGATCCGCAAAGACCCGCAACTAGCGATTCCGACCCTGTTACCTGCCTGGGAAAAACCTTTGAAAACGACGAGGCGCGGTGGCAGCATCTTCCTCAGTACCGCCTCCTTGCGTTCGGGTGAATAGCGCATGGTTGCTCCTCGATCCGCTCCCTCAAGGTCTCTTAGAGTCCCACATCGGGAAGGCGACTTCTATCCTGACAGAGGGGGCCTGTCCCGTCTACGAAGCGCTTTGGGGGCCTAAGTTGAATAAGGTTTCACAGTTTATCATGGATTGATAACCTGCAATAAGACCATTATAATTGCTGACCATGGACCCGATCAGAAACCCCTATACGCCGGGCGCAGGGGCGCCGCCGCCGGAACTGGCCGGCCGTGATGAGTTGCGGGAACAGGTTCGCATTGCCTTGGCACGAAACCGCATCGGCCGCCCAGCCAAAAGCGTACTGATGGTGGGGTTACGCGGTGTGGGCAAGACGGTACTGCTGGATCGCATGCGGGACGATGCCGAGGCCTCGGGCATTCAGACATTGCGGATCGAGGCGCCGGAGGGGCGTTCTCTGCCGGCCATTCTGGCGCCGGAGCTGCGCCGTGAGTTGCTGCGGCTGTCACACAATGCGCGGGCGGCCGATCTGGCCCGGCGGGCGCTGCGCGGCTTGGCCGGTTTTGCCAAGGCGCTCAAGGTCAAGTACCAGGATATCGAGGTCGGGATCGACATGGAACCCGAGCCGGGGCTGGCAGACAATGGCGATCTGGAACTCGATCTCCAGGATTTGCTGGAAGCATCCGGTCAGGCGGCTCGGGAAGGTGGAACCGCACTCGCCCTCTTTTTGGATGAATTGCAGTATGTAGAGGAAAAGGAACTGGCCGCGTTGATCGTGGCGCTTCACCGCACCGCGCAACGGCGCCTCCCGGTGGTGCTGGTTGGCGCTGGCCTGCCACAGCTCCGCGGGCGGATGGGCAAGGCCAAGTCCTATGCCGAACGTTTGTTCGACTTCCCCGAGGTGGGCCCCCTCACGCCTGATGCGGCGTGGATCGCGATCGCCAAACCCGCAGAAACCGAAGGTGTTTGTTTTGACGAGGCAGCCTTGCACCGGCTCATCGAGCAGACCCAGTGCTATCCCTACTTTCTGCAGGAGTGGGGCAAGCACGCCTGGGATGTTGCACAGACATCACCGATAACGGTGGCTGATGTGGAGCGAGGTTCCGAAGTTGCCATTGCGGATCTGGATGCAAGTTTTTTCCGGGTGCGCTTCGATCGGCTGACACCCACGGAAAAGTACTACATGCGTGCCATGGCCGAGCTGGGACCGGGACCCCATCGTTCGGGTGCCATAGCCCGGGTGTTGGGGCGGGAAGTGCAGTCACTGGCGCCGATCCGAAGCCATTTGATTGCGAAAGGCATGGTGTGGAGTCCCAGCCATGGTGACACGGCCTTTACCGTGCCATTGTTCGATGAGTTCATGCTCCGGGTCATGCCTGGGCAGGAGTGGATGCAACCGTAAGGTTGTGCATATCCCCGCCGTAGGTTTCATCTTGGCAGAAGGCGTCTACCATACTTGTCCCCACCCGCTGAACCAGCTGGATGGGCCTTGACAGTGCTTGGCAAGCGGTTGGACGATCCACATGCTGTTTGCAGCGGGTGAGAGCCAGGCAGCTCAGCCCGCCAACCGGTACCCGCCTCGTCATTCGTAGTGGATATGACTTTCGCCCCAGCCGTTTTGCTCGATCCGCCGTTCCGCGATGACGCCGACCTGCCAGGAGAACTTGTCACCGAACCCGTCAACCCACTGGAACATGAAGGAGGCAAGTGACCCGACTCACACGGCCCGGCCAGCCAGATCAGAAACCGTCGGCACTGGCTGCTTCAGCGCCACGGCTATGCCGTTCCGGCCAAGGTGCGTGCCACCCACCTGCCTGTGGGGGAGGAGGCCGCGTGACCTTGCGCAAAACAGTGTCCAGACATTCGGGGGCTTTACATGCGCCTTAAGTACGCGGCCCAACTCAGCCACGAGAAGATCGCCCGTGCCTGTCAGCTCTCCAAGGGCGTGGTCAGGCGTCAAACGACACCCCGGACGGGGAACCGTTCGGTCGCCCTGCCCCAGCCACACCTTCAGCTCCGGCTGCGTGACCTGGAACAGGCCGGCAGCCAGAGGAACTGAACCATGCACCATGGCCATCGTCACAACTGCGTAAATCCGGGGGTCGCCTTAGCGCGCAAATCTGGGTGTTGCTTGACAGTCGTATTCCGGCCGTCCGCTCGATCAAGGTGGTGATCGCGATCCTCTCGCTGGTTGAAGGACAGATAGGTGCGCTATCGGCTCCCTCATTTTTCAAAAAATGGTGATGCACCCTGCGAACGCCTGCGGCAAGGACGTTTGCGGTTGCGCCAGAATAAACAGCAGACGACTTCAAGTTGTGGATTTACAAGTGAATAACGGGAAATGGTGCAGAGGTTATCCACAGTATCCACAGGGAATAGAAAAAAATGGGGGAGTCAACAAATACGTGAAGGGAGTCAGAATAATGCTGGGGAGTCAGAATAATGCTGGGGAGTCAGAATAATGCTGGGGAGTCAGAATAATGCTGGAGGGAGTCAAAAAAACAACATGGATGCTTGCAGGCCGTGGAAATTATTGCCTTTGCTGGGTATTCCACGCCCATTCGGCCACTGATTCCACGGCCATTCGGCCACCCCGACGGGCAGGGGCGACGCAGGTAGTCGGACAGAATAATCACGTACGGTACAAACCTATACTCAGGCAGAGGACAGTGGGCACAGCCATCTGTCGTCGCTACGGCCTGCCAGCAACATCCGGAGGCATCTGACCACTGAGTCCACAGGCCCGCTTGGTGATCCGTTCGCAGGGCGCATCCAGCGCCGAAGGCGCGATGCGCCGTGATGTAAAGATTCGGACAGCACGTTAAGGAATCCGACACCTGTCCCAACAGGGCGCGTTACTCTGTTTTCTAAATAACAACAAGGGTTTCGCCGGAGAGCCTCTGTGCGCCCCATGTCGGTGGAATTGACAGACGGCCTGGGGCATTTCGGCAAGGCCCTCCAAGGCATACCGAAAAACGGAATAAATAACAATACGTTACCACCCCCCCCTTCCTGTCGACCAAGCTTGGCACAAGTCTTGCTAAACCCCTATACTTCCACTGAGCATCAGGCTGCCGCCTGTGAATGAAGCGAATCAAGAACCGCGGCCTTTGGGGCAAAGTTAAGGGGAAACATCCATGAAAACACGTCTTTTGGGCGCGGTCTGCGCCTGTGCGTTCACTCTTGCAAGCACTGCGGTCCAGGCCATCGGGGTGTCAGGCCAGGGCACCTGGGAGACGACCTTGCAGGCGCGTGATCTCAACGGCGACGGTGTGACCGATGCCTACTATGACACCACCCTGAACATCACCTGGATTGCGGATGCCAACCTGGCGGCGAGCAATACCTTTGGTACGTCAGGCATTGGTTACAATGGAACGATGTCATGGTATACAGCCAACGCATGGATCGCAAACATGAACGCGGCCAATTACCTGGGCTACAGCGACTGGCGCCTGCCGACGATGTTGGATACCGGCACACCTGGCTGTAACCCTTCCACGGCTGGTGGCACCGACTGTGGCTATAACGTGCAGACAGGTAGTGCAAGCACGACGGTGTACAGTGAAATGGCCTCGATGTTCTACGATACCCTGGGTAACCTGGCCTACTACGACACCAGCGGCAACGGTTCACAGCCAGGTTGGGGTCTGACCAACACGGGGCCCTTTGCCAATCTGCAGCCCAACGTCTACTGGTCCGGGTTGGAGTACGCGCCCATTGCCGGCCTCGCGTGGTACTTCAACTTCTACAACGGCAACCAGAACGCGCTCAACAAGAACAACTTCTACTACGCGTGGGCTGTGCGCCCCGGCGATGTGGTTCCGGTACCTGCGGCGGTATGGCTGTTCGGCAGCGGCCTGATGGGGCTGCTGGGTGTGGGGTTGCGCCGTCGGCCTCGGTGATTGGATGATTCGGTCATTTCGGGGGGTCCGGGGGGTGTCCCCCCGGCGCGTTCCAGATCGTCGGGGACTGCATGGAAAGCGCGCAGGTTGGACAACGCCCAGCGCGCCCGACAGTGCGTAGTTCGTAGGGCGCATCCAGCGCCGTAGGCGCGATGTGCCGTGACCATTCGGCACGCCGCCCCGCGGGCTGGACGTGCCCCACGAGGCTCCGACCCCATTTTACCATGGCGCGTTACGAGCACTTACCGATCTACAAGCAGGCCATGGACGTGGCCGTGCACTTCGAGAAGGTGGTGGCGGGCTTTTCGCGCTATCACAAGTACACGCTCGGCACCGAGCTGCGCAATCAGAGCCGTGCGGTCGTGGCGCTGATCGTGAAGGCCAACGCCGCTCGAGACAAGCGCCCACATTTGCTGGCGCTGCGCGAGGCGCTGGATGAGTTGCTGATCTCGGTGCGTATCGCCAAGGAGGCGAAAGCCTTCAAGAGTTTCAAGTCGTTTCAATACGCCATCGAACAGGTGGTCTCGGTTTGCAGGCAGAACGAGGGGTGGCTGCGGTCGTTGAAGAAGGTGTCCTGACGAGAGGGCCGGAATCGCGCGGATCCTCGCGGCTCCGCGCGAGCGTGCCGACGTGTATCATCGTGCGCCTGTCCCGCCATGGCGATAGTGAGTCCGCCAATCAGCCATGGCATGTTCGTGCAGGCCGTCCTACCCGGTCAGCGGGATGGGCGGCCGGTGGGGCGGCCGGGCGGCTGCCGCAAAGTGGGCGGGCCAACGTTCAGCCCAACGACTACTGGTCCGGGTTGGAGTACGCGCCCAATACCAACAACGCGTGGAACTTCAACTTCAACAACGGCAACCAGAACGCGAACAACAAGAACAACAACAACTACGCGTGGGCTGTGCGCCCCGGAGGATGATCGCTCTCGATCTTTCGCTTGAGAACCTGTACCGGCAGTACCTCGCCTGCCGGCGCAACAAGCGTAACACCCTCAACGCCCTGCGCTTCGAGGCGGAGCAGGAGAAGAACCTGATCGCCCTGCGCGAGGCGCTGCTGGACCGCAGCTACTGGCCGCGCCGTTCTGTCTGCTTCTTTACCGGCCGCCCCAAGCTGCGCGAGATCATCGCCGCTGATTTCCGCGACCGGGTGGTCCACCACCTGCTGGTGGACTACCTGGAGCGGATCTGGGAGCCGGTTTTCATCCACGATTCCTACGCCTGCCGGCGCGGCAAGGGCGTGCACAAGGGCGTGGCGCGGCTGCAGCAGTTCATCCGCCAGGTGACGGCCAACGGCGCCCGCCCGGCCTGGTACCTGCAGCTCGACATCCGCAACTATTTCATGTCCATCGACCGGGACATCCTGTTCGGCCTGCTGGCGGCGAAATTGCGCGATGAGACGGCCCTGTGGCTGACCCGCATGCTGGTGTACCAGGATGTGACGGACAACTGCCATTTTCGCGGTCGAGCGGATCTGCTGGACAGGATACCGCCGCACAAGACCCTGTTTCGCGGTGCGCTCGGCAATGGCCTGCCGATCGGCAACCTCAACAGCCAGTTCTTCGCCAATGTGTACCTGAACCGCCTGGACCAGTTCGTCAAGCACGACCTCAGGTGCCGGCACTACCTGCGCTATTGCGACGACGTCGTGCTGCTGTCACCCGATAGGGAACAACTGGTGCGCTGGCGCGACAGCATCGAGGCATTTTTACGGGATGCGCTGAAACTGGAACTCAATCCACGCCAGCGGCTGGCGCCGGTGTCGAACGGCGTGGACTTTCTGGGCTACATCGTGCGGCGCGACTATCTGCTGGTGCGCCGGCGGGTGGTGGGGCATCTCAAAGAGAAACTGAAATTCTTCGAGGCCCGGTTGGTCGGAAGCGTACGGGGCATGCTTTGTTACCGCTTCAACGAGCAGGTGCTGGACCAGTTGGCCGCGACCCTGTCGTCGTATCTGGGGCACTTCAAGCGGGCCAGCACCTGGAACCTGTGGCGGTCGGTCTGGCGGCAGTTCGATTTTGTGTCACGGTACTTTGCGTTCGATGCGCAAAATTGGAAATTGATCAGGCGATATCCAGCGCCGAAGGTCTTCAGGCGGGTGCGGGAGCAATACCGCTATTTCCGTCGGCGTTTCCCGGGTGCCGTGCTGTTTTTTCAGGTCGGCCGGTTCATGGAGTGTTATGACATCGATGTACCGGACTGGGTCCAGTGGCTCGGTCTGCGGCGCATGAAAAGAAATCGGCGCGGTGCGCGTTACGGGTTCCCGGTGAGCCAGGTTGAACAGCATCTACGAACACTGATTGGCCGGGGCAGGGATGTTTTGTTGATACGCGAGTGCGCCGAGATGGCGAATGGTATACGGTTGCGGGCGCCGGTGGGGTGGTTTTTACCGGACAGTACGGTTGGTCCTGCAACGTGGAATCGCGGTTCGGGTGAATCACATTCCCGGCAATCGCACGGGGTGCTGGCCTGTGGAGGACGGGTGCAGTCAGGCCCGCCTGTGAAGCAGGAACCCGTGGAAAACCGCGAGGGAGCACCACCAGCCGCCTCACCCGAGGCGGCTGGAATCCTCGTCCTTTAGGGGGAGGATATCGATGGAGCCTCTAGGAAATGCGAGAGTTCATGGAGATCGGACTCGTCACTATCGAACGATCTCCTCGAGCCTTTCGCCCCATGCATCCAGTGCCATTCGTTTTTCCTGGTCATAGGAGTGGCGGTCGTAGATCGCGGTGACGTCGTTATCGACGTGGTTGAGTATCATCTTCAGAACGGTTCGGCGGGTACCCAAGGAGGCTATCATAGACGCGGCGGTGCGTCTCAGATCATGCGGTGTGAAATGCGTGCCGCCGAAATGATCGAGATTCCGAGCCACGGCGCGGGTCAACGCAGCCGGCGCGATAGGCCGTATTGCCATGGTTCCATCTCGGCGAACCAGTCGTGGTGAAGGGAACACGAAAGGCGACTGGTCGGACAGCGATCGGGCAGCAGCAAGAATAGCGAGGCTACAGCGCGAAAGCGGTACCCGGTGGGGCAGGCCATTCTTGGAACGTTCCGCGGGGATGGTCCACCAGCCATGCCTCAGGTCGAACTCCTCCCAGGAGGCGCGCACGATTTCGCCGGTGCGCTGCGCGGTCGCGAGCTGGAGTCGCAGAGCGAGGCGTGTTCCTCGTGCGAGGTTCGCCTGATCGAGTCCGTGCCAAAACGCCCTGATCTCGTCCGCCGACAGTACGCGGTCGCGCCGTCTTTCCTGGGCGGGCATGGGAATCCTGGTACAGGGAGTGGTGGGGACGATGTCTCTCTGGACGCCGAAGTTGTACATCTTGCGGATGACCGCGAGTGTTCGGTTGGCGACGATGGGTGCGCCGCGATCGACGATGCGATCGAGGAGTGTGATGACATCGCGGCGGGTGATGTCCTTCGCTTTTCGGTTGTGCCAGGCGGGCAGGATGTCCTTTTCCAGGATGCGCTGGTCCTCGGCCCAGGAACGTTTGTGCGGTTTGGCCCAGCGCTCCAGATATTCCGCCGCCAGGTCGGATACGGTTGGTGCGTCGCGGAGGGCACGCCTTGCTTCGACATCGGCTGCGCCGGGATCGATACCCCGTATCAGAAGCTTTCGTGCCTCGGCGTGTTTCAAATGGGCATCGGCAAGCGTGAGTCCATCGGGCGGCGGCGCGAACACACCCAGCGTCATGCGCCGGGTCTTGCCGGCATATCGGTACATGAAGATGAAGCTCTTACGTCCGGACGGTGAAATCCGTAGGCCGAGCCCCTTACCGTTGTCCTCCCAGACCTCGTAGCGCTGACGCTTAGGTGTTAGCGCACGTAGGGCGCGGTCCGTGAATCGCATCGATTTCCCCGTGTCACCATGCTACCCCATGGCTCTGGGTAACACTCGGGTAGCATTATTGGTGGAATTTGATGAAATAGCAAGAAACGGCGTGCAACTTGTAACCTACGGAAAAACGGATATAATCTATTGATCCGTGGTAATATTTGTGTGCGGATCGTAACATTGTTTTGCAACAAAATACTGATTTGTAATCAGCCGGTCGGGGGTTCGAATCCCTTCGCCAGCTCCATAAAGCGAGCGCAGCAAGCGTGCCCAACATCGATACTCCTGATGCGCACGGCGCTGCGCGCCTTTGCGCATCCTACACATAACCATGCGCTTGGCGGGCACCCGTAGGTTGGGCAAAGCGAGCGCAGCGAGCGTGCCCAACAAAGAAGATGCCGTCGACGGCGACGGTGGTATCCTATGCGCACGGCGCTGCGCGCCTTTGCGCATCCTACACCGCTTCCGTGTGGGTCCGTGGCTCATACTGATGCGCACGGCCCTTTGGGCCTTTGCGCATCCTATACGTTGGCGTCGGCGGAACCATTGGACGGCGGTTGCCAGTCGTCCAGCCACTGGTTGAAGGCTTCCGGCGCCAGGGGACGGGCGAACAGGAACCCCTGCAGCCGGTCGCAACCGAAGGCGCGCAGCATCTCGGCCTGGGCATCGGTCTCCACCCCCTCGGCCACGACCCGCAACCCCAGGTGACGGGCCAGATCGATGATGGTCTTGACGATGGCCTGGTTCTGCCGGGAAGCCTCGATCTCCTGGACGAAGGTGCGGTCGATCTTCAGCTCGTGCACCGGCAGGTGACTGAGATAGGCCAGCGACGAATAGCCGGTGCTGAAGTCGTCGATGGCGGTCTCCACCCCCAATTCGGCCAGGACCCCCAGCTGGCGGCGCCCGCCTTCCGGGTCTGCCATCAGGGCACTCTCGGTGATTTCCACCACAAGCTGGTCCGGCTTCACACCATGGATCTCCAGCAGACGCTGGATCCGGTCCACCAGGCTCGGGTCCGCCAGGTTACGTGCGGAGAGATTGACACTGACACTGGAGATACGACCAGTCCGCAACCAGGACGCGGTACGGCGCAGGGTCTGGTCCAGCACGCTGAAGGTCAACCGATGGATGAGGCCCGTGCTCTCCACCAGGCCGATGAAGTCACCCGGGTTGAGCAGGCCCAGCGTCGGGTGCCGCCAGCGGGCCAGGGCCTCGACGGCGGGCGGCTCCCCACAGACCATGCACAATTGTGGCTGGAACCAGACCTCCAGGCCCTTGCCGTCGGCAAAGGCATCCAGGTGCTGGGCCAGGGCCAGGCGACGCGGGGTATAGGGATCGATGGACTCATCATAGCGTTCGATCCGGGCACCCTGTTGCTTGGCATGGTACATGGCCACGTCGGCTCGTTGCAGCAGCAGGGTCACCTGGTCACCGTGATCCGGACAACCCGCAATGCCGATACTGACCCCGATACGAAAACGGTGCCCTTCCACCTCGAACGACTTGTCGAGCCGACCGGCCAGTTTGGTACAGACGGCCTCCGCATCCTCCAGACCGGTGTCGGGCAACAGCAGGGCGAACTCGTCGCCGCCCAGGCGGGCCAGGGTATCGGTGCCGCGCAAGGCCTGTTGCATGCGTTGTGCCACCTGGCGCAACAGGGCATCGCCAGCGAAGTGCCCCAGGGTATCGTTGACCGCCTTGAAGTCGTCCAGGTCCAACAGAGCCAGGGCAAAGGGCCGATCTTCGCGGCGGCGGGCCACCTCGAGCTGTCGCGCCCGGTCCAGCAACAACAAACGGTTGGGCAGGCCCGTGAGATCGTCGTAGAGCGCATGCCGTTCCAACCGGCGGTGGGTCTCATCCAGCTCGGTGATGTCCTGGATCAGGATCACGGTCTCCCCGCCCTCCAGCGGCATGCGCCGCACCAGGAAGGCACGCTGGCGCCCCTCCCTGTCCAACAGGCGCAATGGCACATCCGCTTCGGTGTGCGCCAGGAAGGGGGCATAGCCACCGCAGTTGCTGCACAATTGCTCCGTCACGGGCGAGAAGGGGCTGACCCCCTCCTCCCTGCACAACAGCAGGCCCAGGCCGGCCGTATCGGCCAAGCGACTCAGGCCGTCGAGCTGCTTCTCGCGCCCCAATCGGCGCTGGGAACGAGCCACTGCGTCCACCAGCTCGTGGAAACGTCCCTCGATCAGATCCACCTCGTCCTCGTAGGTGACTCCGGTTTTCGTACCATCGTGTAAGGAACTGGAAAAGGCTTCGACCCGTGCTGCCAGCAGGGCTGTGCGCCGGGCATAGAGCTGCATGATCAGGGTGAACAGAGCCACCAGCAACAGGATCACGCCACCCAGCTGCCAGCGCTGTTCGGTACGCACCCGCTGTGCCAGGCGGTGGAACACCGAACGGGGCAGGGCAGTATAGAAGCCCAGCGGCACCTCTGCGGCACCGTAGTCGAAGAACGACTTGGCCGACAGCAGGTATTTCCCCTGCAGCCGTGCCAACGAGGTTCCCGCATCGACCTCGGTCGGCAGGTTGCTCGCAAGTACCCGTGGCGGGTCCCCCATGGTCAACAGGACGGCGGCATCCTCGGCCCCGGCGACGCGCTGGGCCACCCGTAACAGCTCATCGTCCAGCAGACTGCCGAGCAACAGGTAACCCACCTTGCCCTGGCGACTCTCCACCGGTGCCGCGGAAAGCAGGATCGGATGGCCGTCCAGCCGGGTGATGAAGGGCTGGCCCAGCGCCAGTTCCAGCAGGGCTGGATCCAGAGTGATCAGGCCGGCCGGTGGGTCGGCACGGCCCAGGCTGGCCAGCTCCACGACCTGCCCTGTATCGTCCAGGGTCAGCACGAACTCGGGACGAATGGCATCGAGCCAGCCCAGCCCGGCCGGCAACCAGTGGGGTCGCGCACTGTAGATCTCCGGAGCATCGCCCCCGTGCGCGTGCATTTCCCGGATGTCATGGCGCAGGTGGGGTGCCAGCAACCAGTGACCCGCCAACAAGGTAGCGGACTCCTGGAACATACGCAGGTAGCGATCGAACCGCTGGCGGGCCTCGGTACTGGCCGAGGTCAGGCGACGTTGCATTTCCCGCTCCAGGTTGTGGCGCAGATGGATGCCCTGCTGCACGTCCACCACGGCCGCCGCCACCAGGCCCACGAAGAGGGAGACCGCCAGGGCCTTGATCCACAAGCGATGGCGCAACTGGTGGCGGTCGAAGCGGCTCACCATACCCAATGCGCCTCCAGGCTGGGATCGCAGCCATCCCGGTTGCGGGGCTCTCCCACCAGCTCCTGGCCCCGGAAGCGCCAGCCCGCCTCTCGCAGTGCCTGCCAGGGCACGAAACCCGGAACCCTTCGTAACGTCACCTGCTGGCGCAACCAGGCCAGCAGGGCGCGTGCCCGGGCCGCCCCCGGCCCGTCCTGCCAGCTGGCGAGATTCACCGTCTGGTAGAAGGGGTAGTGTCCGGCGGCCACGGCCGCGGCATCGGCCGGTCGCACCCCGTCGACGGCCAGGACCCTCACCCGACCGAAGTCCCGGTACCGGGTCACCATGGGCAGCGTCACGAACCCCAGGGCCGTGGGTATGGCCGCCACCTTACGTATCATGTCCGGGATGGCACCGACGTTGACCGAGCCAGTGGAGAAATCCCGGGCATGGGGGAGGATGAGTTTCCAGTGACCAGGCCGGCGCTGGCAGTGCAGGCGGGTGACGGCTACGATGTGGCCGCGGAACAGTGGGGCCTGTAGATCGTCCGTGAGATCGTCCCAGCGGTGCAGCCGGCCGGCGAAAATATCCCTGACCTGCTGCGATGAGAGGCCGGAAACCGGGTTGTCGGGATGGGTAATGATGGCGATGGGCATGATACCGAGCGTGTGGAACGCCAAGCCCGGCAGCCGATCCAGCCGTCCCGGCGGACAGCAATAGCCGCCGATGTCGATCTGGTGCCGGCGCAACCAGCCGGCGGAGGTGCCGCAGGTCCCGTTCAGTACCCGGATGTGCAATCCCCGCTGGGCGGCATAACGGCGAATCCAGGGCGCCAGGACCGGATACATCTTCTGGTCCAGGCCTACGGCCAGGTCCACCTGGCCCCAGGCCGGGTCATGGTGGACGGGGTGGGCGGCATCCACCGCCTGGCCAAAGGGGGCCTTGCGTGCCGGATCACTGAATGCCACCCCGCAATCCGCTGCCTGCAGACCGGTGGCGAACAGGCCGATCCAGAGACCGAGCATGAGCAGGCATCCGGTTCTTGGCATGGCTGGCATCCTGCCTCCCCTGGCTGCGATGCGTCCCGCCAGACGGGACGGGTGATTGAAGGAGCATCGGCCGGGATGAAGGAATCTAAAGCCGGCCCTGCTCCAGAAAAAATCCCATGCGCCGATGTCCCCCTGTGACACCGCGAACCCCAAGATCGGAGAAGACAGCCATGCCCCGATTCTGTGTCGCCCGCCAGGCCATATTCGACCGCGAGCTGGAGGTACAGGCCTATGAGCTGCTGTACCGGGCCTGTGACTGTGCGGTACCAGTGAGCGACGGTGACGGCGCCACCTCGCAGGTCATCCTCAACGGCCTGCAGGACATCGGCCTGGAACGGCTGGTGGGACGGCACCGGGCATTCATCAATCTCACTCGGCACTTCCTGGTCCAGCCCGACATCCCCCTGCCGCGGGACAAGGTGGTACTGGAGATCCTGGAGGACATCGAGCCCGACGCGACCGTGATGCAGGGCGTGCGCGCACTGGGTGAACGCGGCTACACCCTCGCGCTGGACGACTTCATCTATGCCCCCGGGCTGGAGCCGCTCATCGAAC
The DNA here is from genome assembly GCA_026993645.1 of Thiohalobacter sp. Taxonomy (GTDB): domain Bacteria; phylum Pseudomonadota; class Gammaproteobacteria; order Thiohalobacterales; family Thiohalobacteraceae; genus JALWSQ01. The sequence continues at coordinate 3,902 of JALWSQ010000136.1, read as the reverse complement.
AGGCGGACATCATCAAGATCGACATCCAGCTCCTGCCACGCCAGCAGCTCGAGGCCCAGGTACGGCGGTTACGCACCTATCCCGTCCAGCTGCTGGCCGAGAAGGTCGAAACGGAAGAGGAACTGGACCGTTGCCGGGCCCTGGGATTCGACTACTTCCAGGGCTTCTTCCTGGCGCGCCCCCATCTCGTCCGCGGACGCACCCTGAGTCCCAGCCGCCAGGCCGCGCTGGACCTGCTGTCCCGGCTGCAGGACCCGGAACTGGACATGGACGGTGTCGCCCGTCTCATCGAGGCCGATCCCGGCCTGGGCTACCGCCTGGTGCGGTTCGTCAATTCCGCCGGCATGGGCCTGACGAGGCTGGTGGATTCCATCCGCCAGGCGGCGGTCTACGTGGGCACCGAGGCCCTGCGTGGCCTGGCCTCCCTCATGGTGCTGGCGGGGGAGAACGACCGGCCCCGGGAACTGCTGCGCAATGCCGTGTTGCGGGGACGGCTGTGCGAGAACATCGCCCGCAAGGCAGGACTGGAACAACCGGAGAGCCATTTCACCGTGGGCATGTTCTCCCTGCTGGATGCCCTGCTCGGCAAGCCCCTGCCGGAACTCCTGGAACGACTGACCCTGACCCCCGAGGTACACCAGGCCCTGCTGGACAACCGGGGGGAGCGTGGCGAGGTGCTGCGAGCAGCCCGGGCCTACGAGGCCGGCGACTGGTCCCGAGCCGCCTGTGCCGGCCTGGACGCCGAGGCCATCGCCGATCTCTACCTGGAGGCCCTGGCCTGGACCGACCAGGCGGTGGGCACGACCTGAGCTGGATGTCCACCCGTATGAGACCCGTGGTGCATCCTTGATGATGCGCACGGCGCGTACCGCGCCTTTGCGCATCCTACGGCGGCCTCCTTACCCCTCACGCCTCACCCCTCACCAAAGCCCAACAACCCGCCATCGTGGTGCGGCCTCAGCCGAGCCGGCGGCGCAGGATGTCGGCCACCCGGAAGGCATTGGCATAGATGGTCCAGGTGTAGGTGACGCTGCCACCCGTGGGCATGAAGCTGCCGTCGGTGACATAGAGGTTGTCCACATCGTGCACCCGGCAGTCCGGGTCCAGCACCGAGCTGCGGGGATCGGTGCCGAAGCGGCAACCACCGGCCTGCAGGTTGACCGGCGGATCACCGCTGATGCCGACGGCGATGTTCTTCGCCCCCATGGCCTCCAGCAGGGCCCGGCCCTTGCCGGCCAGGTACCGCCCCACCTCCAGGTCGTGGGGATGGAACCCCGTCCGCACCCGCGCCACCGGCAGCCCCCACTTGTCCTTGTGCTGCGGATCCAGTTCCACGAAACAGTCGTCCGTCGGCAACCAGTCGCAGAACACCTCGAAGCGCAGGTGCTGCGCCTCGGTGAAGGCCCGGGACAGCTGGCGTTTCAGCGCCGATCCCCAGAGCAGGTTGCCCTCGTCGTCCCACTTGGCCCGGATGGCGCGGCCGATGGCATTGGGATGGCTGAGCAGGAACTCCACCGTGCCACCCTTGATCCGGCCCAGGCGCGCATCCTCGATCTGGTACCAGTCCTGGATGGCGCGGTTGACGAAGGGCCCCCGCAGCCGCAGCCCCCGGGCCGTATCCGGGTCGAAGTCCCGGTAGCGCAGCTCACCGCTCCCGCTGCCGCCGGCGGAGAAGATCAGGTTGCGGCCCACCTGGCCATGGCGGTTACCCAGGCCCCGGGGATGGCGCGGCCCCGTGGACAGCAGCAGCAACCGCGCCGTCTCCACCGCCTGGCAGGCCACCACGAACAACCGGGCCCGGACCGCGTGGCGCTGCCCCGCCCGGTCGAAATACCAGGCGGCGTTCACCCGCCCCCGGGCATCGGACGCAAGCCGGTAGACATGGGCCTCCGGCCGCACCTCGCAGTGACCCGTGGCGACCGCGGCATCGATGAGCGCAGCGCGGGCACTGCCCTTGGCCCCGGTGGCACAACCATAGCTGCCGCAGAAACCCGAATAGGCACAACCGCCCCGTCCGGCGTGGGGCCGGGGCAGGATGGCGCGGGCCAGGGGAAAGACGTGGTAACCGAGGCGGTGGGCGGCGGCGTCGATGAGCGCCGACACCGGGTGTTCACGGGTGGGCGGAAAGGGATAGTCCGGCGTCGAGCGGGGTTCCAGGAAGGGATGGGGCACTACCCGCCCCGAGATCCCCACCGCCGTCTCACAGTGGGTGTACCAGGGTTCCAGGTCGTCGTAGCCGATGGGCCAGTCGACGACATTGGCACCCGCGATGGGCCCGTAGGTGGATCGCAGGCGGAAGTCCACCGGCTTCAACCGGTGGAAGAAACCGCTCATGAAATTGGAAGAGCCGCCCACGCAATTGCCGTTCCACCAGTCCCACCCCATGTCGTAGGTCGAATCGGCGTGCCATCCACCCTCGCCATCCGGCTGTTCGATCACGTGGTACTCGTCCAGCAGGTTGGGCGTGTAGGTGCTGCGGCGGCAGCAGGCCAGGTCGTCCTTGTAGAAATCGTCCTCGCGGAACCAACGCCCCTTCTCCAGTACGACCACCCGGTGACCGGCCAGGGCCAGGGTATGGATCACCGGACCGGCGCCGGCCCCGCTGCCGACGACACAGACATCGGCCTCGGTGACGGTCACAGGGAGAAGTACCTCTTGGCGGCGGGCGGACGCGGGAAGCCCGGCTGGTGTTCCAGCCAGCGCCAGGCGATGGCCTCCGGGTTGCCGCCGTAGACCGGGTCACACAACAGGGCCTCGAAGCTGTAGTCCAGCAGGGTCGAGAGCCAGTTCTCGCCCCACTGTTCCCCGGCCACCCGCCGCAGCAGCGCGACCTGGCGGGGCGGCGACAGTTCCAGGAAACCGTGCCCGTGCACCTCCTGGGCGGTCTCTTCCAGCCAGCGGGCCCCGCGCAACAGGAACGCCCGGATCTCCGGGTCGAACTGGCGATAACCCATGGCCTGCTCCAGGTAGGCGGTGGCATGCACCTCGCGCGCACCGGGCCCCTCGCCGGCCGAGGGCAGCAGCCGTTCCTGGACCGCGCCGAACAGGCGCCGCTGGGCAGGAGTGAACCGGAACCGCTCGCTGCCAGCGTCGGCGCCCAGCGCCGGACCGGCCCAGAGACAGAACAGGGACAGGCCGGCCGCGCCTCCGGCCCGCTGCAGGAACTCGCGCCGCGACAGGCGCTGGCGTTGCAGCTTGCGCAACAGGCGCCGGTCCAGGGTGCGTTCCCCCATCATGCGCTCCCGAACAGGCGCTGCCACCAGCGCCGACGGCTGCCGGTCTGCGGCAGGGCATCCAGGGCCACCGGCGGCAGGCGGGACAGGATCCAGCCCGGCAGGGGCGGGTTGTCGGAGAAACCGCAAGACACGCCCAGGTTGTGGGGATCGAAGATCTTGACGAAACTGGGCTGATCGAAGGAATCGGTGTAGACGATGCCGCAGTAGTCCTCGTCGTGCTCCTTGCGCAGCAGCCGGTCCACCTCGTCCAGGAAGATCCGCAGATCGTCCGCCGAACTCACCGCCACCGGCGGCGGCTCCCCCACGGCGTAGACATACCAGCCCTCGGCGTTCTGGCGCAGCCGCTGCCACAGCGCATCGAGCTGCGGCCAGCGCAATACACCGTAGAAGGTGCCGCGGAAGGCGGCGACGAAGGGGTCGGCTGTCGTCTGGTTCATGGACAGGCTCCTGATGGGAATGATTCCGATTCTACCCCGGCCCTGCCCGAAAATGGACCACCGACCCCGCCCGGCGGTTCCCCGGCGGCATGCCTTGACAGCCCCCGGCTGGGTTCCTAGAGTGCCGGCAGGCGCCATCGGCCCCAGGTCCGGGTCGGGGCCGGCCGGTGCCGTCGGGCCCTTCCATCAGCGGGAATCCAGCCATGCAAGCCAGCACCCAGCGTCTCGG
>JALWSQ010000135.1 GCA_026993645.1 Thiohalobacter sp. | reverse complement strand
GACCGAGGGCCTCACCAACCTGCGCATTCCGCGCCTGCTCTCGCGGTGGCGCCACGGCCACGATGGGGATCCCGCGGAGGGCGGCCTGGGCATCGATTTTCCACGCCGCTTCGGGTTCGAGTCGGAACGGGCCTGGCGCCTGGCCGTGGCCGCCATGCTCTCCATCAGTTACGTCCTCTACCCGGGGCCACTGTGGTTCTTTCCCTGGTTCATGGGCTTCGCCATCCTGGGCGCGGGCATCAGCGGCGTCTGCCCCGTGCTCCTGCTGCTGAAATGGGCCGGCTTCCGGTGAGCAGCCGCCAGGACAACCCGACCCCACCGGCACCGGTCCGTGTCGGCCTGCCGCTCAAGATCGCCGGTATCGTGTTCTGGGGCCTGGTCGCCATCGGCATCCTGCTGGCGGCCCAGGCCATCCACTGGATGAAAAACAGCCTGGCCACCAACTACCGCGCGGTGGCCCACCAGGCCACCCTCTCCATACGCACCATCGTGGACCAGAACCCGGATCGCAGCCTGGAGGAAATCCGGCCGCTGCTGCGCCAGGCCATCGCCCGCCAGCCGATCGAGGCGGTGAAGGTCGAACGGGGTGTGGAAGCCATCACCATCGGCCAGGCCCGGCGCAACGCCACGATCTATGTCGATGCCGGCCTCTCGGTGCGCCAGAAAGGTCAGGACCTGCAGCGGGCACCGGTGGTGGTCACGGTGTTCCAGCCCCCGCTGCAGCAGGTCCTGGCCCAGCGCAAGAAGAACATCATGATCGCCTTCGGTATCCTGTTCTTCGCCTTCGGCATCCTGTTGCAATGGATCCTGCAGTTGCTGCTCACCCATCCCTTCCTGCAGATGGTGCAGACCGCCCAGGCCTTCTCCGAGGGCAACGAGGTCCGCTTCAACGAGCGACGCTCCGACGAGTTCGGCTACCTGGCGCGATTCATCAACAAGGCGCTGGACAAGCTGGGGCGGCGCCAGCGGGAACTGGCGCAGGCGCTGGCGCGGGCGCGGCGCTCGGAACAGGAGCTGGCCCAGGCCAAGGAACAGCTGGAGGTGACCCTGCACTCCATCGCCGAGGGCGTGCTGACCACGGATCGCGAGGGTCGGGTGACCTATCTCAACCCCGCTGCCGAGTCCTTGACCGGACACCGCCTCGTGGAAGCCCGGGGCCGGCCGCTGGGCGCGATCCTGGCCCTGGTGGACGAAAACGACGGCCTGCCGGTGGACTCCTCGGTGCAGGATTGCCTGGCACGGCAGAGCGTGGTCCGGGCCGAACCGGGGCGCCTCCTGCGCCAGGCCGATGGACGGGAGATCGCCGTGCGGGAATCCGCCGCGCCCATCCATGACAACGAGGGCCGCTGCATCGGCGCAGTGCTGGTGGTCGAGGACGTCAGCGAGACCCGGGAACTCACCCGGCGCCTCTCCTACCAGGCCAGCCACGACCCCCTCACGGGACTGGCCAACCGCACCGCCTTCGACCGGCACCTGCAACAGGCCATGGAAGAGGTGAAGAACGAGGGCACGGCCATGGCCCTGTGTTACCTCGACCTCGACCAGTTCAAGCTGATCAACGACACCTGCGGCCACATCGCCGGCGACGAACTCCTGCGGCAGCTGGCCAGCATCCTGCACCAGCAGGTCCGCGAATCGGACCTGGTGGCCCGGCTGGGGGGCGACGAGTTCGGCATCCTGCTGCACGGTTGCTCGCTGGACGATGCCGAGCACATCGCCCAGCAGATCGGCCGGGCCGTGGGCGGCTTCCGCTTCACCTGGGAGGGGCGCAGCTTCCGCCTCGGGGTGAGCATCGGCGTGGTGCCCCTGGACGAGGAGACCGCGGACCTGATGCAGGCACTGAGCGCCGCGGACATGGCCTGCTACGAGGCCAAGGAGAAGGGCCGCAACTGCGTCCACGTCTACCGCCCCATGGACAAGGACATCCGACACCGGCGCGAGGAGATGGACTGGGTGAGCCGCATCCGCGAGGCGCTGGCCGAGGACCGGTTCGTTCTCTACGGGCAACCCATCGTGGCGGTCGGCGGGCCCAGCCGCACCCTCCATCGGGAGGTTCTGCTGCGGCTGCGCGACGAGGACGGCCACATCGTATCCCCTGGCGCCTTCCTGCCGGCGGCGGAACGCTACGGCCTGATGCCGGACATCGACCTCTGGGTGCTGGACCACACGCTGAAGGCCCTCGCCCGTTCCGCGGACGAGGGGAACGAGGTGCTGGCCGTCAACCTCTCCGGCCAGTCCATGGCCAAGTCACACTTCCTGGAGGACGTGGTCGACCGGCTGGCCAAGGCCGATGTGGATCCCGCCCGGCTCTGCTTCGAGATCACCGAGACCGCGGCCATCTCCAACATGGAGCACGCGGCCCGCTTCATCAGCATTCTGCAGGGCATGGGCTGCTGTTTCGCACTGGACGATTTCGGCAGCGGCATGTCGTCGTTCGCCTACCTCAAGCAGTTGCCGGTGAACTACCTCAAGATCGATGGCAGTTACGTCCACGACATGGACCGGAACCCGGTGGACCATGCCATGGTGGAGGCGGTGAATTCCATCGGCCATGCCATGGGCATGCAGACCATCGCGGAGTACGTGGAGAACGAGCAGATCCTGGCGGCGCTGGAGGCGCTGGGCGTGGACTTTGCGCAGGGATTCGGCATCGCCCGCCCGGCACCGCTGGCCGGCGCGACCCCGGCCCTGGCGCGGGAGGGCTGAGAGGCCGGGCGCGCACGGCCATCGATGCGCACGGCGCGTTCCGCGCCTTTGCGCATCCTACACCTCATCAGGCGTATGGCGGACACCCGTAGGTTGGGCAAAGCGAGCGCAGCGAGCGTGCCCAACAACGACGTCCCACCACCCATGATCACGGTACCCCATCACCGGTGGTGGGGATTCAGCGAAGGCAAATGCTGGCGCCGGCCCTGTCCGCGCCGGCGCCGGAACAGCCGTGGGCGCAGCTCGCGCCGGAAGGCCGTCTTCCAGGCCCGGAAATCCAGGGTCCGGCCACCATAGAGCGCGCCATCCAGCTCGCGTACCAGGCCATGCAGCCGGCTCGGTTCCACCCCGCCGTGGACGTCCACGATCCGATCCGCGATCTCCCGCAACGGTGTCTGGTGCGGCACCTTGAGATGCTTGCAGGCCAGGAACTTGAACAGCTCGCACCAGTCGCCGGGATCCTCCTCCTGCTGGATGCAGCGACTGCACATCCACAGCTTGACCCGCGCCGGCATGATCAACACCAGGCGGTACCGCAGGTTCTGCCAGAAATGCCCCGGCGTGAGCAGGTGCCGCCAGAGCATGTACAGGCCATGGCCGCGCCGCCTGAGCGGTGGCCCCAGCCGTTCCGCCAGCGCCCGACCGAACCGGCGTGGCCCGGCCAGCAGCCGCCGACCCAACCCCTTCTCCCGGGCCCACAGCCATAACCAGGACCCCAGCATCGCCCCCAGGGCCGCGGCCAGAACCAGCCAGTAGAGCGAGCCCCCCTTGGCAGCGGGCACCGACACGCCCGGCGGGGCGTCGGGTGCACCGGCCACCACCAGGCTGTCCAGCGCCAGGGTCGCGGTCTGCGGACGATCGGTGGTGGTGTTCCACCAGGCGATGCGCACCACCGGCAACCGCAACTCACCGCCGTGCAGGGGCACCAGGGTGAAGGTCTCGGTCCGCCGACCGTACAGCCGGGTACCGTCCTTGGACAGGTGGCGCTCGGTGCGGGTGGACTCCCGGTAGATGCGGTAGTCACCCTCCTTGAGCTGGGGCTCCACCGAGGGCAGGGCGTCCCCGCCCACGCCCACCGCCTCCTGGACCACGGTCACGGACAGTGGCTCGCCGGCCGCCACGTCCTCCACCCGTGCCAGCTCACCGTGCAGGCGCAGCGCGGCCAGCGGCAGCCAGGGGCCCGCCACCGGCTGGGCCGGCCTGACATTCAGCGCCAGCGGCTGCGCGACCCGGATGTCGAAGGCCCGCTCCCCCCCCAGCCTGCCCGGCCAGCCCGCCGTGGCCGCCAGCCGCCCCTTCATGCCGATGGCGGGCAACCGCACCTCGCCGGCCTGCAGCGGGGTGATGGCGAAACGGTAACTGTTGACCACCTCGCGGTAGCCACCGGCCAGGGTCTGGGTGGTGGTCAGCGGCCCCTCTACCTGCTCGATCACGGCCGCGTCGGTGGCGGGCAACACGGGGTTGAGGATGGTCGCACCGCCGCGGCTCAGCACGTCGACCTGGTAGATCACCGGCTGATCCACATAGGGCCGGTCGCTGCCCGTCAAATGGGCCTGGATACGGGGTCGGTCCGAACCCTGCAGTTGGCCCAGGTAACCCGGCCCGGCCCCCATGGGGCCCAGCCCGTAACCGGGGAACAGGCCGGGGGTGACCGCACGGGGCGCCGCGGAGAAGCGGTTCTGCGAGGGGTTGAGGCGCCCGGTGTCGCCGAACACGTGCTGCTGCAGGGGATCCGACAGCCCCGCACCGACCCGGACGAAGCGCGGCGGTGCCATCCCGGCCGGCGTGCCCCCCATGCTGAATCCGGCCAGCGCCGGGGCGGCCATGCCCCCCGCCAGCAGCCACAGCCCGCCACGCATGGCCTCACGCAACACCGCGCGGGCGGTGCCTCTCTCGGTTCTGTCGGCTCGTCGCATCGTTCCTCCCGGGCCCGCATGGGCCCCTGGCAACCGTCACCAGGGCCGGGTCTCCACCAGGCCGCGGATGCCGCCACGTGCCTGCTGTGCCCGGCGTTCCTCCAACGCAAACTGGTTCTGCAACAGGTAGGCGGGGTTGCCCTCCACCCGGTCCAGCCACTGTTCCAGCAGCGGGGTGGCGGCCATGGCCGCGCCCTCGCGACCGCGCCGCTGTGGTACCTGGCCGGCCTTGCCACGCAGGCGCCGGTCGGCCCGCCCCTTGCCATGGGCCATCTGACGGAAGCGGCGCACCGCACGACTGGCCAGGCCGGGGTGCAGGGCTTCCTCCCCCGGCCGGGGCTGAGTATCGCCCCGCGTGCCGGCGGACGCCCGGTCGGCCGCGCGGTGACGGCCGCCGCCCCCCCGGTGGCGTTCGGTCGGTTCCGCCTGGGGGGGATGGCCCCCGCGGGCGCGGCGGTCGGCCCGATCACCTTTGCGATCCCCGGCCTTGGGTCGCTGTCCCGCCTGGCCCTCCGGCCTGCGCTGGCGATCGCCCCGACCGGCCTTGCGGGCCAGCTTCGAGGCCTGGTCCTGCTGCCCGCCGTCTTCCCTGCGCCGCCGGTCACCACCGCCGCCCTGATCCTGCTGCCGCTCCTTCCGGCCGGCGGCCGACTGCTGTCGCGCC
>JALWSQ010000134.1 GCA_026993645.1 Thiohalobacter sp. | reverse complement strand
CCGGGGCGGCGTTGCAGCGGCTGCGGTCCCAGCTGGAGCTGGAGGTGGACGAAAAGGAGATGGCGGAGAGCGCCTCCACCCTGCTGTCCGGCATCACCCGGCTGGCGGGCGTGGTGACCCTGCCGCGGCACGAACACGCGGCCCTGCGGCGCATCGAGTTCCTGCCCCTGTCCCAGCGCCGGGTGCTGTCGATCCTGGTGGTCAACGAGCACGAGGTGCAGAACCGCATCATCCAGCTCGACCGCGACTACAGCCCGGCGGAGCTGGAATCGGCCGCCAACTTCCTCAACGCCCAGTTCGCCGGCAAGGAGATCGCGGCCGTGCGCCGCACCATCATCCGCGAGATGCAGGATGCGCGGGAACGCATGGACCGCCTCATGTGCACGGCGGTGACCATGGCGGAACGGGTGTTCACCCAGCAGGAGGAGACCGACGACGAGCAGGTGCTGATCGTGGGCCAGACCAACCTGATGCAGTGGGAGGAGCTGGCCGACGTGGACAAGCTGCGCGAGGTGTTCGAGGCCTTCGACGAGAAGCACCGCATCCTGCAACTGCTGGACAAGTCGCTGCACGCCGACGGTATCCAGATCTTCATCGGCGAGGAATCCGGCTACCGGGCGCTGGACGAGTGCAGCGTGGTGGCCGCCCCCTACACGGTGGACGACGAGGTGGTCGGGGTGCTGGGGGTGATCGGCCCCACCCGGATGGCGTACGATCGCGTCATCCCCATCGTGGACGCGACCGCGCGGCTGGTCAGCGCCGCCTTGAAATCCGGCGGCTGAACCCGATATTTGGAAAACCCGGAACCAGGGGCCGGCCTGGCACGGCCCGTTACGGACCCGAAGACGACGACGGAGAGGATCGATGGCTGAAGAGGAACGTTCCCCAACGCCGCCGCCACCGGCAGAGCCGGCGGACGGCCAGGACCAGCCGGCCCCGGCAGCCGCCGGGGAGGCCGGGGAAGCCGGGGAGGCGGAGCCCGCCGCAGCGGAGACCGACCCGGAGCAGCTGGCCGCCCTGCTGGAGGATGCGCGCAACCGCGCCGACGAGCACTGGAACCAGTGCCTGCGCCTCCAGGCCGAGCTGGACAACCTGCGCAAGCGCAGCGAGCGGGACATCGAGAATGCCCACAAGTACGCGCTGGACCAGTTCGCGCTGGAGCTGCTGCCGGTGCGGGACAGCCTGGAGATGGGCCTGGCGGCGGCCACGGCCGCGGAGGTGGATCCGAACAAGCTGAAGGAGGGCACGGAGCTGACCCTGCGCATGCTGACCAAGGCCATGGAGAAGTTCAACATCCGCGAGATCGACCCGGTGGGCGAGCCCTTCGATCCGGCCTTCCACGAGGCCATGTCGATGCAGGAATCGGCCGAGGTCGCGCCCAACACGGTGCTGTCGGTGATCCAGAAGGGGTATCTGCTCAACGACCGCCTGATCCGGCCGGCCATGGTGATCGTCTCACGGGCACCCTCGGAAAAGGCCCAGCGCGTGGACGAGCGGGCTTGAAACCCCTGCGCCGGGCCCCATCTAACAGGCAGCAGCGGCGGGACGGGCCCCGGAGCGGCGAGGAACCCGAATCAATACACAGACTTGGAGAGCGATGATGGGAAAGATAATTGGAATCGATCTGGGCACCACCAATTCCTGCGTGGCGGTGATGGAGGGTGGCAAGCCCCGGGTCATCGAGAACGCCGAGGGTGACCGGACGACCCCTTCCGTGGTGGCCTTCACCGACGACAGCGAGGTGATCGTCGGTCAGGCGGCCAAGCGGCAGGCCGTCACCAATCCCGAGAACACGCTCTACGCGGTCAAGCGCCTCATCGGGCGGCGGTTCGACGAGGACGTGGTCCAGCGCGACATCGACCTGGTGCCCTACCACATCGTGCGGGCCGACAACGGCGATGCCTGGGTGGAGGTCCGCGGGCGCAAGATGGCGCCGCCGGAGATCTCGGCACGGGTGCTGATGAAGCTGAAGAAGGATGCCGAGGCCTATCTGGGCGAGGAGGTCAAGGAGGCGGTCATCACCGTGCCGGCCTACTTCAATGACTCCCAGCGCCAGGCGACCAAGGATGCCGGGCGCATCGCCGGCCTGGAGGTGAAACGCATCATCAACGAACCCACCGCGGCGGCCCTGGCCTATGGTCTTGACAAGAAGCGGGGCGACCAGAAGATCGCCGTCTACGACCTGGGCGGTGGCACCTTCGACATCTCCATCATCGAGATCGCCGACGTCGACGGCGAGCACCAGTTCGAGGTGCTGTCCACCAACGGTGACACCTTCCTCGGTGGCGAGGATTTCGACAAGCGCCTGATCGACTACCTGGCCGACGAGTTCCAGAAGGACCAGGGCATCGACCTGCGCGGTGATCCGCTGGCCATGCAGCGTCTCAAGGAGGCGGCGGAGAAGGCCAAGATCGAGCTGTCCTCCACCCAGCAGACCGAGATCAACCTGCCCTACGTCACGGCCGACGCCAGCGGGCCCAAGCACATGAACATCAAGGTGACCCGGGCCAAGCTGGAGTCCCTGGTGGAGGACCTCATCGCCCGCACCATCGAGCCCTGCAAGGTGGCGCTGAAGGATGCCGGCCTGAGCGTGAACGAGGTCGACGAGGTCATCCTGGTCGGTGGCCAGACCCGCATGCCCAAGGTCCAGGAGGCGGTGGCGGACTTCTTCGGCAAGGAGGCGCGCAAGGACGTCAATCCGGACGAGGCGGTGGCCATCGGTGCCGCCATCCAGGGCGGCGTGCTCGGCGGCGAGGTCAAGGACGTGCTGCTGCTGGACGTGACCCCGCTGTCGCTGGGCATCGAGACCCTGGGCGGGGTGATGACCAAGCTCATCGAGAAGAACACCACCATCCCGACCAAGGCCACCCAGGTGTTCTCCACCGCCGAGGACAACCAGACGGCGGTGACGGTGCACGTGCTGCAGGGTGAGCGCGAGATGGCCTCGGCCAACAAGTCCCTGGGCCGGTTCGACCTCACCGACATTCCGCCGGCGCCGCGCGGGGTGCCGCAGATCGAGGTGACCTTCGACATCGATGCCAACGGCATCCTCAACGTCTCGGCCCGGGACAAGGCCACCGGCAAGGAGCAGTCCATCGTCATCAAGGCCTCCAGCGGCCTGAGCGAGGACGAGATCGAGCGCATGGTCAAGGACGCCGAGGCCCACGCCGACGAGGACCGCCGGTTCCACGAGCTGGTGGAGGCCCGCAACCAGGCGGACAACCTGGTGCATGCCACGCGCAAGTCCCTGGCCGACCTGGGCGACAAGGTGCCGGCGGACGAGAAGTCCCGCATCGAGGACGCCATCAAGGCCGTGGAGGAGGCGCTCAAGGGCGACGACAAGGAGGCCATCCAGGCCAAGACTGCGGCCCTGAGCGAACTCTCTGGTAAACTTGCGCAGCGCGTGTACGAGCAGCAGCAGGGCACGGCCGCGGGCGGTGCCGAGGCGGCGGCCGGTGGTGGTGATGCCGGCGGCGCGGCGCATGCGAAGGCGGCCGGCGACGACGTGGTGGACGCCGAGTTCGAAGAGGTGAAGGACGACCACAAATAGGCCGCTACCGCATAGCAACAGCCACGGGGGAACCGCAGGCACCGGGCCTGCGGTTTTTCCGTATCATGACGGCGGATGCGACAGGGCAGGGCAGGCATGGGCAAGCGTGACTACTACGAGATCCTGGGGGTGTCCCGGAACGCCAGCGAGGCCGAGATCAAGAAGGCCTTCCGGCGCATGGCGCATCGTTACCACCCGGACCGCAACCCGGACGATGCCTCCGCCGAGGAGAAGTTCAAGGAGTGCAAGGAGGCCTACGAGATCCTCAGCGATGCCCGCAAGCGCGCCGCCTACGACCAGTTCGGCCACGCCGGCGTGGATCCCTCCATGGGCGCCGGGGCCGCCGGGGCCGGGTTCGGCAACGGTGCCAGTTTCAGCGACATCTTCGGCGACGTGTTCGGCGACATCTTCGGTGCCGGCGCGCGCAGCGGCAGCCGTGCCTACCGTGGCGCCGACCTGCGCTACAACCTGGAGCTGAGCCTGGAGGAGGCGGTGGCCGGCACCACGGTACGCATCCGGGTGCCGACCCTGGTGACCTGCGGGGACTGCGGTGGCACCGGGGCCAGCGAGGGCACCCGGCCCGAGACCTGTCCCACCTGCGGCGGCCACGGCCAGGTGCGCATGCAGCAGGGCTTCTTCTCCGTGCAGCAGACCTGTCCGCGCTGCCACGGCACCGGCCAGATCATCGCCCATCCCTGCCGTACCTGCGGCGGTCAGGGCCGGGTGCGGGAGACACGCACCCTGTCGGTGAAGGTGCCGCCGGGGGTGGACAGCGGCGACCGTATCCGCCTGGCCGGCGAGGGCGAGGCGGGCGAGAACGGCGGGCCGCCGGGGGATCTCTACGTCCAGATCCGGGTCAAGCCGCATCCCATCTTCCAGCGCGAGGACAACGACCTCTACTGCGAGGTGCCCATCCCCTTCACCACCGCCGCCCTGGGTGGCGAGCTGGAGGTGCCCACCCTGGATGGCCGGGTCAAGCTGCGCATCCCGCCCGAGACCCAGAGCGGCAAGCTGTTCCGGCTGCGGGGCAAGGGGGTCCGGCCGGTGCGCGGTGGCGCCCAGGGGGACCTGCTGTGCCGCGTGGTGGTGGAGACGCCCGTCAACCTGAACGAACAGCAGAAGGCGCTGTTGCGCGAATTCCAGGAGACCATGGAGCGGGGCGGCAAGCGCCACAGCCCGCAGTCCCATTCCTGGCTGGACGGCGTCAAGAAGTTCTTCGAAAACATGAAACTGTGACCGCCAAGGGCGTCGGGGTTCCACGGCGGCGTCATGGCCGCGGCGTCACAGGGAAAGCACGGAAACCGGAAACATGACAAAGATAGCGATCACGGGCGCCGCGGGGCGCATGGGCCGGGCGCTGGTCGAGGCCTGCCACCAGGCCGAAGGGCTGGAGGTCGCGGCGGCCCTGGAACGGCCGGGGCACGAGCTCGTCGGTTCGGATGCCGGCGTGGTGGCGGGCATCGGCGAGCTGGGCGTGGCCATCGGTGACGATCTGGCGGCGGTGGGGGACGCCGAGGTGCTGATCGACTTCACCCGGCCCCAGGCGACCCTGGAGCACCTGGCGTTGTGCCGGCGGGCGGGGCGGGCCATGGTCATCGGCACCACCGGCTTCGACACGGCCGGCCGCGCGGCCATCCAGGCCGCCGCGGCGGACATCGGCATCGTCTTCGCGCCCAACATGAGCGTGGGGGTCAACCTCTGCTTCCGGTTGCTGGACCTGGCGGCCCGGGTGCTGGGCGACGAGGTGGACATCGAGATCATCGAGGCCCACCACCGGCACAAGGTGGATGCCCCCTCGGGTACGGCCC
>JALWSQ010000133.1 GCA_026993645.1 Thiohalobacter sp. | reverse complement strand
GACCTGGCACGCATGTCCGAGCTCCAGTATGGCCGCATTCCGCAGCTGGAACAGCAGCTGGCCGACGCGCAGAAGGTCGAGGTGGAGAATTTCCGCCTGCTGCGCAACAAGGTGACGGAAGAGGAGATCGCCGAGGTGGTCTCCAAGTGGACGGGCATCCCGGTGGCCAAGATGCTGGAGGGTGAACGCGACAAGCTGCTGCGCATGGAAGAGGCGCTGCATCGGCGGGTGGTCGGCCAGGACGAGGCCATCCAGGCGGTGTCGGACGCCATCCGCCGTGCCCGTGCCGGCCTGTCCGATCCCAACCGGCCCAACGGTTCCTTCCTGTTCCTGGGACCGACCGGGGTGGGCAAGACCGAGCTGTGCAAGGCGCTGGCGGAGTTCCTGTTCGATACCGAGGAGGCCGTGGTGCGCATCGACATGTCCGAGTTCATGGAGAAGCATTCCGTGGCCCGCCTGATCGGTGCCCCGCCGGGCTACGTCGGCTACGAGGAAGGCGGCTATCTCACCGAGGCCGTGCGTCGCCGTCCCTATTCGGTGGTGCTGATGGACGAGGTGGAGAAGGCCCACCCGGATGTGTTCAACGTGTTGCTGCAGGTGCTGGACGATGGCCGCCTCACGGACGGCCAGGGTCGCACCGTGGATTTCCGCAACACGGTCATCGTGATGACGTCCAACCTGGGCTCGCAGCAGATCCAGGAGATGGCCGGTGAGGAGAACTATGCGCGCATGAAACAGGCGGTGATGGAGACGGTGGGGCAGTACTTCAGGCCCGAGTTCATCAACCGTATCGACGAGGTGGTGGTGTTCCATCCGCTGCAGCGCGAGGAGATCCGGGCCATCGCCCGTATCCAGATCGGCCAGCTCCGGGCCCGACTGGTGGAACGCGACATGGACCTGCAGCTGACGGATGCGGCGCTGGACCGCCTGGGCGAGGCCGGTTTCGACCCGGTCTATGGTGCCCGGCCGCTGAAGCGGGCGATCCAGCACGAACTGGAGAATCCGCTGGCCCAGGCCATCCTGGCCGGCCGCTTCGGCCCGGGGGACCTGATCGAGGTCGATGCCGGTCCGGATGGCCTGCTGTTCCGCAAGGGGGACGCTGGGGCGGCGGTCAGCGCGGCCTGAGGTGGATCGCCGCTTCCTTGATCCAGGTCAGGGCAGGTGCCGGCAAATGGGACTATAGTTCTACCCGAAGGTTGGGGAGTGTTCCAGATCATCCTCCTCCTGATGTTGTGAGCGAATCCGCATCGCTCGGATCAGGCTAAGCCCCGCGCCAGCGGGGCTTTTTTTGGGCCACGGTCTGGGGCACACTGGTCCGTGGGCGGTCCCGCCGGCGACCGGGGGGATCGGGATTCGACAAAACAACCTGGAGTCGCTGCATGGAACGGGTCGAGCCCACACCGGAGCTGTTCACCAATCCCGTGGCACGCTATGTCGCTGCCACCCGTCCCCCCTTCCTGCTGGCGGCCGTGGTGCCGGTGGTGATCGGCTGGGCGGTGGCGTACGCCGGCCCGGGGTTGCATCCCGGCTGGGCGCTGGCCACCCTGGCCGGCATCCTGTTCATCGCCGCCGGGGTCAATGTCCTCAACGATTACTACGATGCCCTCAATGGCACCGACGGCCTCAACCGGGACCGGGTGTTTCCCTTCACCGGGGGCAGCCGTTTCATCCAGAACGGGGTCATGGCCCCGGAAGAGATGCGCAACTACGGCCTCGCCCTGTTCGCGGCCGGCATCCTGGTCGGCCTGGGTCTGGCGGCGGCCCGGGGTGGATCCCTGGTGTTGCTGGGGATGGCGGGCATGCTGCTGGGCTGGGGCTACTCGGCCCCACCGCTCAAGCTGAACGGCCGTGGCTTGGGCGAGATCGCCGTGGGCACCGGGTTCGGGGTCTTCATTCCCCTGGGGACGGTGTTCGTGCAGAGCGGGCACTGGGATCCGGCGGTGCTCAGGGCGGCCGGATCCTTTGCCTTTCTGGTGACTTCCATGCTCTATGTCAACGAGTTCCCGGACCGGGAGGCGGACCGGCAGGCGGGCAAGTGGCACTGGGTGGTGCGGCTGGGGGCCGAACGGGCGGTCTGGGGCTATCCGCTGCTGTTCGGGGCCGCCTACCTGCAGGACCTGGTCTGGATCCTGCGTGGCGACCTCCCCCTCTGGTGCCTGGCCGGTCTCCTGACCCTGCCGCTCAACCTGTGGGCGTTTCGTGACCTGCGGCGCCATCCGCGTCAGCCCCGGCAGCTGGTGGGGGCCATCCAGGCCACCATCGCCGCCACCATGCTGCACGGCCTGCTCATGGCCATGGGTATCGTGGCGGGCGGCTGGCGCTGATCTTCCCGGTTCAGTCGGGTGGCGGGCGGTGCTCATTCCGCGACACCCGCAGCAGGATGGCATCCAGGGCGGCGGTGGGCAGCAGGCGCCGCAGGACCCCGAACAACCGGCTGGGGAAGGTGACGGGGTAATGGGCGTGGGGGCGGGGCCGTTCCAGGGCATGGATCACGCAGGCGGTCACGGCCTCCGGCCCCAGGGTGAAGGGGGTCACCGGCCCGGGACGGGTCAGGCGGCGGACCATGGCCGCGTAGACCGTCCGATGAGGGCTGTGCTCGGCGTCGATGTGGGCCTGGAACTGGTGCCAGGCATTCTCCCGGAACCGGCTGCGGATGGGGCCGGGCTCGATCAGTACCACCCGGACGGAGGTATTCGCCAGTTCCAGTCGCAGGGTGTCGAACAGGCCCTCCAGGGCGAACTTGGTGGCGGTGTAGGCCCCGCGGTAGGGCAGGGCCACCCAGCCGAGCACGGAACTGTTGACCAGGATGCGCCCCTCGCCCGCCCGGCGCATGGCCGGCAGCAGGCGCCGGGTGAGCTGCACCGGTCCGAAGAGGTTGGTTTCGAACTGCTGGCGCAGCACCGGTCGCTCCAGGTCCTCCACTGCGCCAGGCTGCCCGTAACCGCCGTTGTGGAACAGGCCGAACAGGAGGCCGCCGGTGCGCTCCAGCACCTCGGCGGCGGCCTGGTCCACCGATGTCTCGGCGGCGAGGTCCAGTTGGATGCATTCCAGCCCCTCCCGCTGCAGCCGGGCCACGTCATCCGCCTTGCGGGCACTGGCGATGACGCGGTAGCCACGCGCGGCCAGGGCGTGGGCACAGTGGTGGCCGATGCCGCTGGAACAACCGGTGATCAGGATCGCCCTGGCTCGGTGGGGAGGCATGGTCAGGTCAGCAGAACGGCCACGATACCAGTCATGAAGATGCCGTCGAAGGTGCCGGCACCGCCGATGGAGGCCACCGGTGCCCCCAGCTGGCGAATGTCACCCAGCCGCATCAGGTCCGCGCCCACCAGCACGCCGAGGGTCCCGCCGACGTAGGCGAGGGGCGCGGCCTGGGTGGCGTCCGGGGCGACGGCGAAGGCGGCCAGGGCGGCGGTGATGGGCGGAATGAACATGGGCATGCCGATGCCCATGCCGGGGATGGGGCGGCTGAACAGGTAGCTGACCAGGGCCACCGTGGCCACCGCCCCGGCGACAGCCGCCAGGGACAGGCCATTGGCCAGGATCAGGTAGAGCGAGACCAGCACCGGGATGATGCAGCCGCCCAGGTTGACGGCCAGCAGGGTCTCGCCATGGAAGGGGGGTGGTTCCCCGTAGAGCACCAGGTGCAGGCGGCGTGGCAGCACGGCCTCGGGGGGCGGCTCGGTGCGCAGCCGGCGCAGCGGCAGGTTGACGTGGCTGCCGAGCAGGGACCCGGCCAGCACCAGGAAACCCAGGCCCGGCGACAGGCCCAGGTGATCGAAGGCCAGGCTCAGCAGGCCGATCTCGAACAAGGCGATCAGCCCGCCCAGCAGCAGCAGGAAGAACAACAACACCAGCGGGGTCACGGGCATGTTTCAGCAGCCGGTGGCCCGGCCCTGGCCGGCCGCCTCGTCATCGTCCGTCGCCAGTGCCTGCCAGCCCCGGGCCAGCAGCGGGGCCAGGGCGATGGCATTGGTGGCGTGGGGGACGCTGTCGGTGCTCACCACCCGGCCGATGCCGGCGGCCGCCATCCGCTCCAGGGCATCGTCCACGAACAGGGCATGGGTCACCAGGGCCTCGATGCGGGTGGCCCCCGCGGCCGCCACGGCCCGGGCCGCCTGCACCAGGGTCCGGCCGGTACTGGCCACGTCGTCCAACAGGATCACCCGCCGTCCCCGGAGATCGGCGGCCGGCAGCCGGACCTCCACCTCGCGGTCCCCGCGTCGCTCCTTGGTACCGATCAACCGGGGATAGCCCAGGGGGTCGGCGATCTCGGCCACCCACTGGCGTGATTCGGCATCGGGCCCGACCAGCACGGGTTCCGGCGCCGTTCCGGCCAGCCATCGGCGGATGGGATCCGCGGCGCTCAGGTTGCGGCTGTGGCGGGCCGGCACGGCGGCATCCAGGCGCGCCGTGCGGTGCAGGTGGGCATCGACGGTCAGGACACTGGTGAAACGCTGCGCCAGCCACTGGCCGACGATGTGCTGACTCACCGCCTCGCCCGGGTGGAAGGCCATGTCCTGGCGCATGTAGCACAGGTAGGGGGCGACCAGGTGAAAGCGGCGGGCGCCCTGCCCCCGGGCGGCCTCGGTGGCCAGCAGCAGTTCCACCAGCTTGTCGTTGGGGTGGTCGAGGCTGCGGAACAGCAGTACCTCGGGGGGCAAGCCGGTGGGCACCCGGACCAGGCTCTCGCCATCGGGGAAGCGGTGCAGCTCGATGGCGGCCACGGCCAGCCCCGCCGCTGTGCCGAAGGCCAGCGCCTGCGGGTGGGTCTCCGGGAAACTGAGTACCAGGGGGGGCTCGGTCATGGTCAGAACTCGGTCAGGAATCCTTCCTCCGTGACGGCGCTGTCACCGATGCGGTAACCGTCGTCCTGTTCGCACAGGCGGCGGGCGAATTCGAACTCCGCCCGTACCTCGGCATGGACCCGGTACAGTGGCGTGCCGACCTCGACAGCATCGCCCATCTTGCGCAGCAGGTCCACCCCTGCGCCTGGCCCCATGGGTGCGCCGGCCATGCGTGCGATGCGGGCCAGCCGGTAGTTGTCGATGGCCGTGACCACCCCGGCCCGGGGGGCGTGGACCTCGAAGTGCAGGCGCCCGGGCCGGGGCGGGTCCGGGCGGCGACCCTGGGCCTCGATCAGTTCGTTCATGCGCGCCAGGGCCCGGCCGGATTCCAGGATGTCGCGGGCGATGCTGAAACCGGACCCACCGCGCACGTCGGGATCGAACTCGATGATGCGGCCGGCCAGGTGCAGCGCCTTCTGGCGCAGGTCCTCCGGCGCAGCCGGGTCGTTCTCGAGGACCTGCATGACGTCGCGGGCCTCCAGCACCGGCCCGATGCCGCGGCCCACGGGCTGGCGGCCATCGGTGATCACCACCTCCAGGTGCAGCCCGAGGCGGTCGCCGACGAATTCGAACAGCTTGCGCAGGGCCAGGGCATCCCCCATGCGTCGCACCTTGGCGCTGGACCCCACCGGGATGTCGATCAGCAGGTGGGTGGAGCCGGCCGCCAGCTTCTTGGACAGGATGGAGGCCACCATCTGGCCCTGGGAGTCGATGCCCAGGGGGCGTTCCACCGAGATCAGGATGTCGTCCACCGGGGCCAGGTGGGCGGTGCCGCCCCAGGCCAGGCAGCCGCGGTGACGGCGGACGATGCGATGCATGGTGGCGGGGTCCAGCTCCACCCGGGCCAGTACCTCCATGGTGTCGGCGGTGCCCGCCGGCGAGGTGATGGCCCGGCTGGAGGTCTTGGGGATCAACATGCCGTGGGCCGCCACGATGGGAACCACCAGCATGGAGGTGCGGTTGCCGGGAATGCCGCCGATACAATGCTTGTCGGCGACCAGGGGTTCGTCCCAGGCCAGGCGTTCGCCGGTGGCGAACATGGCCCGGGTGAGGTGCAGGATCTCGTCCCGGTCCAGGCCGGTCTGGCCCGTGGCCACCAGAAAGGCGGCCATCTCCGTCTTGGAATAGCGGTGGTCGGCGATGTCCTGCGCGATGGCGGCGAAATCCTCCTTTGCCAGGCGCTGGCCCGCCATCTTGCGTCGCACCGCCTCCATGGAGGCGGGGGGCTCGGCGTGGGCCACCTCCACCGCCGCGCCGGGTGGCTGGCCGAACTGGTCGAAGGCCTGCTCCGACAGGCCCAGTTCCCCGGGTCCCACCAGCGAGACATCGTCCACCACGTTGAGTACCGCCAGGATGCGGTGGCTGCGGTTACTGATTTCGATCTTGCTCAGGGCCTGGAAACCCTCGGCCCGGTAGATGGCGCAGTCCCGGTGCAGGTAGGCGACATTCTCCCGGTAGGTGTCGATGGCGACCCGGCGCAGTCGCAGCCGTTCCTTGCGTGGTCGTGGCATGCCTTTCCCCTCCGCCGGCCAGTGTACGTGAGCCGTTCCCGGCAGCCAAACCGGGCCCCGGGGGCCGGCTCAAGATTGTGCCCGGCACGGCGATAAACCGGAGAGACAGGAATCCTTATTCCTGCCAGGCCGGGTGCCGGAAGGCTGCCCGGGATGGATGCACACGACAACGGATCTTGCGGAGAGGGCTATGGATCTCGCTACACTCATCGGGTTGCTCGGTGCCTTCGGCATCATGGGGGCCGCCATTGCCATGGGCGGCAGTTTCATGATCTTCGTCAACATGCCGTCGGTCTTGATCGTGGTCGGCGGCACCCTCCTGGTGGTGCTGATGAAATTCCCCATGGCCAACATGCTGGGGGCCTTCAAGGTGGCCATGAAGGCCTTTCTGCACAAGGCGGAGGATCCCAACGAGCTCATCCGGCAGGGAGTGGAGCTGGCCAACATCGCCCGTAAGAGCGGGGTGCTGGGATTGGAGAACGTCGAGATCCAGAACGACTTCATGAAGCGCGGCGTCCAGCTGTGCGTGGACGGCCACGATCCGGCCTTCGTGCGCAACATGCTGAGCAAGGACATCAATCTGACCATCGAGCGGCACGAGGTCGGGCAGGCGATCTTCAAGGCCATCGGCGACGTGGCCCCGGCCATGGGCATGATCGGCACCCTGATCGGCCTGGTGCAGATGCTGTCCTCCATGGATGATCCCAAGTCCATCGGCCCGGCGATGGCCGTGGCTCTGCTCACCACCCTGTACGGGGCGGTCATCGCCAATGCCCTGGCCCTGCCCATCGCCGACAAGCTGGCCCACCGCAGCGCCGAGGAGCGGCTCAACAAGAGCATCATCATCGAGACCGTCAACGGTATCCAGGAGGGTACCAACCCGCGGGTGATGGCCGAGATGCTCAAGACCTATCTCCCGCCCAGCAAGCGGGACGCGCTGGACGAAGACAAGGAAGCCGCCTGAGGCCGAGCGAGGGAGAGAGCGATGGATGACGAGGCACCCAAGAAAGACGATGGTGGCGGGGCGCCGGCATGGATCATGACCTTTGCCGACCTGATGTCCCTGCTGATGTGTTTCTTCGTGCTGCTGTTGTCTTTCTCCGAGATGGATGTGGAGAAATACAAGCAGATCGCCGGCTCCATGAAGGATGCCTTCGGGGTCCAGCGCCAGATCAAGGTCAAGGAGCCCCCCAAGGGGATCAACATCGTGGCGCGGGAGTTCAGCGCGGGGAAACCGGAACCCACGCTGCTGAACGTGGTGCGCCAGAACACCACCAATGATCTGCAGAAGAACCTGGAGCTGGGTGACAGCAAGAGGAAGGGCAAAGGGGAGGGCAAGGGCGGGCGCAAGACCCGGCTGGCCATGGCCCAGAGTCCGGATGCCATGGCCATGCTCAAGGCCCGCGAGGAGGCGGAGCGCAAGCGCCGCCTCAAGCGGGCGGCACAGCGCATCCGCACCGCGCTCCGCGCCGAGATCAAGGATGGCTCGGTGGACGTGGAGACCGAGCAGAACAAGATCGTCATTCGCATCCGCGAGAAGGCCTCCTTCCCTTCCGGCACCGCCGACCTGCGCCCCGACTTCGTACCCCTGCTGGCGCGGGTGGGCCGGATCCTGAAGAAGACCAAGGGACGGATCGTGGTGGCCGGACACACCGACAACCTGCCCATCAACACCCTGCGGTACCGTTCCAACTGGGACCTGTCGGCGGCGCGGGCGGTCTCGGTGGTGCACGTGCTGACCGAGGAGGCCGGTCTCGATCGCAAGCGCTTCCTGGTGGAGGGCTACGCCGACACCCGGCCGGTGGTTCCCAATGACAGCCCGGCCCACCGTGCCCGCAACCGGCGGGTGGAGATCATCCTGGCCACCGACGACAACGCGAAGATGGGTGGGGGGCATACCTACGAGGGTCGCCTGGGCAAGCCGCAGGATGCGGTGGCCATCGGCAGCGGGCGCAAGGTCCTGCGCGGGGTGCGTCATTGAGACGGGGGCCGAGATCGGATCTGCCGCGGGTCCGGCTCCAGGTCCACGAGGGCGAGCGGGTACGGCCGGCGGAACGCCGGCGCTTCTTCCGGGTCGACGACGAGGTGCTGCTCCGGTGGCAGCGTCTGCCCATGGCGGAACTGCCGGCGCTGATTCGCCAGGCCCGGCAGCCCGACGGTGATGGTTTCGGGCTCTGTGCCCTCCTGGCGCGCCAGGGCCGTGACATGAACCGCAGCCTGCCCGCGGCCAGCGGCGGCAACCGGGCGCTGGAACGTTACCTGCGGCACCTGGACGACAGGATCAACTGCCTGGGCCAGCGCTTTCTGCTCGACGAACTGCTGCGGCAGGGGTATGCGTGGCTGCAGGTCAATCTCAGTGCCGGCGGCCTGATCTTCCCGGCACCGGAGCAGTACGCCCAGGGCGAACTGCTGGCCATGCGCCTGGTCCTGCTGCCGGAGATGGCCGGGGTGTTGCTGGCGGGACAGGTGGTCTACTGCGAGCACTTCGGTGGCAGCCGGACGGGGGACCCCTGGCAGACCGCGGTGGAGTACGTCCACATCCTGGAATCCGACCGTGACCTGATCTGCGCCCACGTCATGCGGTTGCAGACCCGCCCCGACCGCGATTCCTGACCGGCAGCACCCGGCCTCACAGCGAGGCCGCCACCTCCCCGATCTCTTCCTCCAGTCGTCGTTGCTCCTGCTGCAGCCGCCACAGGCGCGCGTAGGCACCGTCCCGGGCCAGCAGTCCGGCGTGGTCGCCCCGCTCCACGATGCGGCCGGCCTCCATCACCAGGATCTCGTCCGCGTCCACGATGGTGGACAGGCGGTGCGCGATGACCAGGGTGGTATGGGCGGCCGCCACCTGGCGCAGGGCCTGGAGGATGACCTGTTCCGAGGCCGAATCCAGGCTCGAGGTGGCCTCGTCGAAGACCAGGATGCGCGGGTCCTTGAGGATGGCCCGGGCGATGGCCACCCGCTGTTTCTCGCCCCCGGACAGCTTCAGACCCCGTTCTCCCACCAGGGTGTCGTAGCCCTGGGGCAGGGATTGGATGAAGTCATGGATGTTGGCCATGCGGGCCGCCCGTTCCACCTCTGCACGGCTGGCATTGGGCCGGGCATAGGCGATGTTGTAGTAGATGCTGTCGTTGAACAGCACCGTGTCCTGGGGGACGATGCCGATGTGACGGCGCAGGCTGTCCTGGGTCACCTCGCGGATGTCCTGGCCGTCGATGCGGATGGCGCCACTGTCCACGTCGTAGAAGCGGAACAACAGCCGCGCCAGGGTGGACTTGCCGGCCCCACTGGGGCCGACCACCGCCAGCTTGCGGCCCGGCGCGATGCGGAAATCCACCCCCTGCAGGATGGGCCGCTCGCGGTCGTAGGCGAAGCTGACGTCGTCGAACCGTACCTCGCCGCGAGTCACCCGCAACGGTCCGGCGCCGGGCCGGTCCCGGATCTCGGGGGTGCGATGCAGGACGTCGAACATGGTGCGCATGTCGGCCAGGGCGTGCTTGAGCTGGCTGTAGACGATGCCCAGGAAATTGAGCGGGATGAAGAGCTGCAGCATGAAGGCATTGACCAGCACCAGGTCGCCCAGGGTCATCCGGCCCTGCACCACGCCCTGGGCCGCCAGCACCATGATCAGGGTCACGCCCACGGCGATGATGCCGGACTGGCCGACGTTCAGGGCCGACAGCGAGGTCTGGCTGAGGACCGCGGCATCCTCCCATTCGCGCAGGGTGCGGTCGTAGCGCCGGACCTCGTGGTCCTCGTTGCCGAAATACTTGACCGTCTCGTAGTTGATCAGGCTGTCGATGGCGCGGGTGTTGGCACGGGAATCCAGGGCATTCATGCGCACCCGGTACTTCATGCGCCACTCGGTGATCATGAAGGTGAAGGCGATGTAGACCACCACGGTCAGGAAGGTGACCACCGCGAACCAGGCGCTGTAGCGGCCGAGCAGGATGGCCGCGATCAGCAGCACCTCCACCAGGGTGGGGATGATGTTGAAAACCATGTAGTTGAGCAGGGAGCTGACACTGCGGGTGCCGCGCTCGATGTCGCGCGATATGCCCCCCGTCTTGCGTTCCAGGTGGTAGCGCAGGGACAGGCGGTGGAGCTGCTCCAGGGTCTGGACCGCCACCCGGCGCATGGCGCCGTGGCGCACGCGGGCATAGACCGAGTCGCGCAGCTCGTTGAACAGGGCGTTGCCCAGCCGCAGCGCACCGTAGCCCAGCAGCAGCCCCAGGGGCAGCACCAGCGGGGCGGGGCCCTTCTGGTCCAGATGGTCGACGATGTGCTTGAGTACCACCGGGATGCCGACGTTGGCCACCTTGGATACCACCAGGAACAGGAGGGCCGCCGCCACCCGGCCCCGGTAGACCCAGAGGAAGGGCAGCAGTTCGCGCAGGGTGCGCAGGTCGCTGGCGCGGGTATCCGGCAGTTCGGTGGGGCGAATGTGCATCCGGCCTGGCTCGTGGGGTTTTTGCTCGCCCGCACAAGGTACTGGCAGCGGCGCGGGGTTTCAAATTCCGCCACCGCCAGGAGGGTTGCCCGCGGCCGGGGCTTGACTTTGCCCGGGCCAGGCCTCATTTTGGGTGCAATATCAGTATTTTCGTATTTGTTGTCGAGAGGTCAGGTTCATGCCCATCTACGAGTACCGCTGCGAGCACTGTGGACACGAGCTGGAACGGTTGCAGAAGATGAGCGATCCGCCCCTGACGGACTGCCCGGAATGCGGCGAGGCCGCCCTGAAGAAACGGGTGTCGGCGGCGGGTTTCCGTCTAAAGGGCGGCGGCTGGTACGAGACGGACTTCAAGACCGGCAAGAAACGCAATGTCGCCCAGAGCGACTCCGCCGGCGGTTCCAAGTCCTCGGAGGGCGGCAAGCACTCCTGCGGCTCCGGCGGTTGCGGCTGCCACTGATCCCCTGCCTTGCGCCCCGCGGGCGCAGCCACTAACATTTTCGCTTTCCCTCGGGCCGGCGCATGCGCCGGCCCGAAGTGTGCCCGCGCGACGGGCCCGAGCGGCTTCCCAGGAGCGCCCTGTCCATGACTGCGATGCGAACCCATTACTGCGGCACGCTGGATGCCGGTGCCATCGACCAACCGGTCCGGCTCTGCGGCTGGATGCATCGGCGCCGCGACCATGGCGGGGTGATCTTCGTCGACCTGCGCGACCGCACCGGCCTGGTCCAGGTGGTGGTGGATCCCGATACCCCGGAGGCCTTCGCGGTGGCGGAGCGGGTGCGGTCCGAGTACGTGCTGCAGGTGGCGGGCCGGGTGCGGCGGCGGCCGGAGGGGACCGAGAACCCGGACATGGCCACCGGGGAGATCGAGGTCCTGGTGGAGGAACTGAACATCCTCAGCGCCGCCGAGACCCCGCCGTTCCAGCTCGACGAGGAGGACGTGGCGGAGGAGCACCGGCTGCGTTTCCGCTATCTCGACCTGCGCCGGCCGGAGATGCAGGCACGGTTGCGCCTGCGGGCCCAGGTGACCCGGCGCCTGCGCCGGTTCCTGGACGACGAGGGGTTCCTCGACATCGAGACCCCCATGCTCACCCGTACCACGCCGGAGGGCGCGCGCGACTACCTGGTGCCCAGCCGCACCCACCCGGGCCATTTCTTCGCCCTGCCGCAGTCGCCCCAGCTGTTCAAGCAGCTGCTGATGATGAGCGGGATGGACCGCTACTACCAGATCGTGCGCTGTTTCCGCGACGAGGACCTGCGTGCCGACCGCCAGCCCGAGTTCACCCAGCTCGACATCGAGACCTCCTTCCTGACGGAAGAGGAGATCATGACCCTGATGGAGCGGATGGTGCGGGACCTGTTCGCCCAGGTGCTGGAGGTGGCCCTGCCGGATCCCTTCCCGCGTCTGACCTACGCCGAGGCCATGCGCCGTTTCGGCTCGGACAAGCCGGACCTGCGGGTCACCCTGGAGCTGGTCGATATCGGCGACCTGGTGCGGGAGGTGGATTTCAAGGTCTTCGCGGGGCCGGCGGCCGATCCCCACGGCCGGGTGGCGGCCCTGCGGCTGCCGGGCGGCGCCAGCCTGACCCGCAAGGAGATCGACGACTATACGCGGTTCGTGAGCCGCTACGGTGCCCGCGGCCTGGCCTACGTCAAGGTGAACCAGGCAGGGGCTGGGCGCGAGGGGTTGCAGTCTCCGATCCTCAAGTTCCTCACCGACGCGGCCATCGCCGGCATCCTGGAACGCACCGGGGCCGTCGACGGCGACCTGATCTTCTTCGGTGCCGACAAGGCGCGGGTGGTCAACGAGTCACTGGGGGCGCTGCGGGTGCGGCTGGGCCACGACCGGGGCTTCGTCGAGCATGGCTGGCGGCCGCTCTGGGTGGTGGACTTCCCCATGTTCGAGTGGGACGACAAGGCGGCGCGCTGGAATCCGCTGCACCATCCCTTCACCGCGCCGCGGGAGGCGGACATCGAGCGGCTGGCGACGGATCCCGGCGGCTGTCTGTCGCGGGCCTACGACATGGTGCTGAACGGTTCCGAGATCGGCGGCGGCTCCATCCGCATCCACCGCCACGAAGTGCAGCAGCAGGTGCTGAGTCTGCTCGGCATCGGTGAGCAGGAGGCGCGGGACAAGTTCGGCTTCCTGCTGGATGCGTTGCGCTACGGCTGCCCGCCCCACGGCGGTATCGCCTTCGGCCTGGACCGCATGGTGATGCTCATGGCGGGTGCCGCCTCCATCCGCGAGGTGATGGCCTTCCCCAAGACCCAGACCGCGGCCTGCCTGCTCACCCAGGCGCCCAGCCCGGCCAGCGACAGCCAGCTGCGCGAGCTGGGCATCCGCCTGCGGCGGCCGCCCGAGGGCGACAAGCCGCACTCGGCGACAGCGTAGGGGCCTGGAGGGATCCCCCCGCCAGTGACCAGCGAATATCCCCCGTACCTCGGCCGGGAACGGCCACCGCATTGCGCCCATCTGGTAAGATAGCGACCATCGCTGGTTCATCCTCGCGGGAGCAATGAAGATGGTGGCGACGGCGCTGGCACTGGAACCCTATGCAGGCCTGGACGACGCGGCCTGCGACGCACGCATCCGCGCGGCCCGGGAGGCCCTGGGCGAGCGGCTGGTCATCCTCGGCCATCACTATCAGCGCGACGAGGTGTTCCGGCACGCGGACTACAGCGGTGACTCACTCAAGCTGTCACGCCAGGCGGCGGCCTCGGCGGCGGAGTACATCGTGTTCTGCGGGGTGCACTTCATGGCCGAGGTGGCCGACATCCTGTCGCGCCCGGACCAGGTCGCCATCCTGCCGGACCTGGTGGCCGGCTGTTCCATGGCCGACATGGCGGATCTGGAGCGGGTCGAGGCGGCCTGGGCCGCCCTGGGCGAGGTGCTGGACCCGGAGACCTCGGTCACACCGGTGACCTACATCAACTCCTCGGCGGATCTCAAGGCCTTCTGCGGCCGCCACGGCGGCATCGTCTGCACCTCCACCAATGCCCGCCATGTCCTGGAGTGGGCGTTCGGGCAGCGTGAGAAGGTGCTGTTCTTTCCGGACCAGCATCTCGGCCGCAACACCGGCGATGCCATGGGGATCCCGCTGGAGGAGATGGTGGTCTGGGATCCGGACCAGCCCGGGGGCGGCCTGTCGCGCGAGGCCGTGCAGCGGGCCCGCATCATCCTCTGGAAGGGCTTCTGCTCGGTGCACCAGATGTTCCGCCCCGAGCACATCGACGCCTTCCGTGCCCGCCATCCCGAGGGCCTGGTGATCTCTCACCCGGAGGCCAGTCTGGAGGTCTGCCGCAAGTCCGACTACGTCGGGTCCACCGAGTACATCATCCGCACGGTGGCGGAGAGTCCTCCGGGTACCCGCTGGCTGGTGGGCACCGAACTCAATCTGGTCAATCGACTGCACGAGCGTTTCCGCGGCGAGGGCAAGCAGGTCCACTTCATGGCCCCCACCGTGTGCATGTGTTCCACCATGTTCCGCATCGATCCGCAGCACCTGTGCTGGACCCTGGAGAACCTGGTGGAGGGCCGGGTGGTGAACCGCATCCAGGTGCCCCCGCCGGTGGCCGACCAGGCACGCACCGCGTTGGACCGGATGCTGGAGGTCTCCCCCTGAGTCCGGCGGCTGCGATGGCGCCGGGCCTCGTGCTAGACTGTGGGGCGCCATCGACGATACAGCGAGAGAGGTACCATGGCAGGACACAGCAAGTGGGCCAACATCCAGCATCGCAAGAAGGCCCAGGACGCCAAGCGCGGCAAGCTGTTCACCAAGCTGATTCGTGAAATCACCGTCGCCGCACGCATGGGGGACCCGGACCCGGCGGCCAACCCGCGGCTGCGGCTGGCGGTGGACAAGGCACTGGGCGCCAACATGCCCAAGGACACCATCGACCGGGCCATCAAGCGCGGCGCCGGCGCCCAGGAGGGGGAAGGCTTCGAGGAGGTGCGCTACGAGGGCTATGGCCCGGGTGGCACCGCGGTGATGGTGGACTGTGTCACCGACAACCGCAATCGCACCGTGGCCGAGGTGCGCCACGCCTTCACCAAGTGTGGCGGCAACCTGGGCACCTCCAACTCGGTGGCCTATCTCTTCACCAAGACGGGGATCCTGGCCTTTCCGCCGGGCACCGACGAGGACCGGGTCATGGAGGTGGCGCTGGAGGCCGGCGCCGACGACGTGATCAGCAACGAGGACGGTTCGCTGGACGTGCTCACCACCCCGGAGTCGTTCGAGGCCGTGCGCGACGCCATGCAGGCCGCCGGCCTGGCGCCCGAGTCGGCCGAGGTCACCATGCGGGCCAGCACCGCCAACGTGCTGGGTGCCGACGATGCCGCCCGGATGGTGCGCCTGCTGGAGATGCTCGAGGACCTGGACGACGTGCAGAACGTCTACTCCAATGCCGACATCCCCGACGACATCCTCGCCCAGATCGCCTGAGCCGGTGCCGGGTCCCGCCCGGCCGCACCCATGACCCGTATCCTGGGCATCGACCCCGGTTCCCGCACCACCGGCTTCGGGCTGGTGGAGTGCGAGGGCCGGCATTACCGCCACCTGCACAGTGGTGCCATCCGCGTCAGCGGTGGCACCCTGGCGGAACGGCTGGGTTGCATCTTCCGCGGTGTCGCCGACCTGGTGGAGGCCTGGCAACCGGACGAGGTCGCGGTGGAACGGGTGTTCATGGCCCGTAACGCGGATTCCGCCCTGAAGCTGGGCCAGGCGCGGGGCGCGGCCATCTGCGGGGTGATGCAGGCGGCGCTGCCGGTGGCGGAATACAGCCCGCGGGAGATCAAGCAGGCGGTCGTGGGCAAGGGGGGGGCCGACAAGGTACAGGTCCAGCACATGGTGCGCGCCCTGCTCAACCTCTCCGGCCTGCCCCAGGCCGACCAGGCGGATGCCCTGGCGGTGGCCATCTGCCATGGCCAGGTGTCGACGGCGCTGCGGCGGTTGTCCGCCACCGGCCTGCGCCGGGGCCGGGCACGGTGATCGGGTTCCTCCGCGGCCGGCTGGTGGCCACCCAGCCGCCGGTGCTCTGGCTCGACGTCCAGGGCGTGGGCTACGAGATCGAGGCGCCCATGACCACCTTCTACGACCTGCCCGCCAGCGGCGAGGAGGTCACCCTGCACACCCACCTGCTGGTACGCGAGGACGCCCAGATCCTGTTCGGCTTCCTGCGTGCCCGGGACCGGCAGCTGTTCCGCGACCTCATCCGTATCAGCGGGGTGGGGGCGCGCCTGGCCCTGGCGGTGCTCTCGGCCATGACCGCCGAGACCTTCGTGTCCTGCGTGGCGGCGGGCGACAGCGCTGCCCTGGTGCGCATCCCTGGTATCGGGCGCAAGACCGCGCAACGCCTGCTGGTGGAACTCAAGGACCGCCTGGATGGCTGGGAGGCGGATGCCGGGGCCGCGCCGGTCGTGGGGTCCGGCGACACCCCGAGGCGGGTGGCGCCGGTGGAGGAGGCGGTGACCGCGCTGATGGCGCTGGGCTACAAGGCACCGGAGGCGAGCCGGCTGGTGCGGGCGGTGGCCGCCGAGGATCTGGGCGTGGAGGAAATCATCCGCCGTGCCCTGCAGGCGGCCACCGGCTGATCTCCGCGGCCGCGGTACCGGCCGGTCGTTCCCCTGGCCCGCCGGATCTTGTATCTTGTGCGCCATGACCGAGCCCGATCGCCTGGTGTCGCCCGCCACCGGTTCTCCCGCCGAGGACCGCTTCGATCGTGCCATCCGCCCTCGCACCCTGGCCGAGTACGTGGGCCAGCCGCAGGTGCGGGAGCAGATGGAGATCTTCGTCCAGGCGGCGCGGGCGCGAGGGGAGGCGTTGGATCACGTGCTCATCTTCGGCCCGCCCGGCCTGGGCAAGACCACCCTCGCCCATATCCTCGCCAGCGAGCTGGGGGTGGGCCTGCGCCACACCTCGGGGCCGGTGCTGGAGCGGCCCGGCGACCTGGCCGCGCTGCTGACCAACCTGGAGCCCCGCGACGTCCTGTTCGTGGACGAGATCCATCGCCTGAGTCCCGTGGTGGAGGAGGTGCTCTACCCGGCGATGGAGGACTACCAGCTGGACATCATGATCGGCGAGGGGCCGGCGGCGCGCTCCATCAAGCTGGACCTGGCGCCCTTCACCCTGGTGGGGGCCACCACCCGCGCCGGCCTGCTCACCTCGCCGCTGCGGGACCGCTTCGGCATCGTCCAGCGTCTGGAGTTCTATTCCACCGCGGAACTGGCGCAGATCCTGGTCCGTTCCGCTGGCATCCTCGGTCTGGAGATGACGCCCGAGGCCGCGGCCGAGCTGGCGGGCCGGTCCCGGGGCACGCCCCGCATCGCCAACCGGCTGTTGCGCCGGGTGCGGGATTTCGCCGAGGTACGGGCCGGCGGCCGCGTGGATGCGACGGTGGCGCGCCAGGCCATGGACATGCTCAAGGTGGACGCCCAGGGCTTCGACCGCATGGACCGCCACCTGCTGCGGACCCTGATGGACGGTTTCGACGGGGGCCCGGTGGGGGTGGACAGCCTGGCGGCGGCCATCGGCGAGGAACGCACCACCATCGAGGACGTGATCGAACCCTACTTGATCCAGCAGGGGTTCCTCATGCGCACGGCACGGGGGCGGATGGCCACCCGCAAGGCCTATCTCCACTTCGGACTGGAGCCGCCGGCGACGGTCACCGAGGCGGCGGAGGTCACGGCCGACCTGTTCGACGGCGCAATGTGAGCCGGGTCAATTACAGGCCCCGGGCAGCGGCTTAGAATGCCCGGGCACGATGGGGGCAAAGGTGTCTGAATTCTGTTGGCCGGTGCGGGTCTACTACGAGGACGTGGACGGTGCCGGTGTGGTGTACTACGCGAACTACCTGCGTTTCCTGGAACGGGCGCGTACCGAGTGGCTGCGTGACCGGGGTTACGAGCAGGACCGGCTGGCGCGGGAGGCAGGCATCGTCTTCGCCGTGCGCGAACTCTGGGTGGACTACCGCCTGCCGGCCCGATTCAACGATCTGTTGGCGGTGACGGCACGGGTGACGGCGCGGCGGCGTGCCAGTTTCACCTTCACCCAGGAGGTACGGCGGGACGACGAGGTCCTGTGTCGTGCCCAGGTGCGCATCGCCTGCCTGGACGCTGCGACCTTCCGGCCGTGTCCCCTGCCGCCCGAGCTGTATGAGGAGCTGAGCCTTGTCCACTGATCTCTCCATCCTGCACCTGGTCCTGGGTGCCAGCCCGGTGGTCCAGGCCGTGTTGGCACTGCTGCTGCTGGTCTCGGTGGTGTCCTGGACCATGATCTTCAACCGGCGCAGCGTGCTGCGCCAGGCCCAGCGGGCGGCCACGGCGTTCGAGGACCGCTTCTGGTCCGGTGGCGAACTGAGCAGCCTGTATCGGAGCATTGCCGCCGAAGACGAGCGCGTGCGGGGCATGGCCGCCATCTTCGAGGCAGGTTTTCGCGAGTTCGCCCGCCTGCGCAAGCAGCCGGGGGTGGAGGCAGCCGCCCAGGTGGAGGGCGCGCAGCGGGCGATGCGGGTGGCCCTGTCGCGGGAGGAGGATTACCTGGAGCACCATCTCTCGTTCCTGGCCACGGTGGGATCCACCAGCCCCTACGTTGGCCTGTTCGGGACGGTGTGGGGGATCATGAACGCCTTCCGTGCCCTGGGCAATGTCCATCAGGCCACCCTGGCCATGGTGGCCCCCGGCATCGCCGAGGCCCTGGTGGCCACGGCCATGGGCCTGTTCGCGGCCATCCCGGCGGTGGTGGCCTACAACCGGTTCTCCTCGGACATGGAGCGGCTGTCCAACCGCTACGATAATTTCCTGGAAGAGTTCTCCACCATCCTCCATCGCCAGGCCCATGGCCAGGCGAGCGCCGCGGCATGAGGACGGGTGGCATGGCCTGTCGCCGTCGACGCCGCCGGCCCATGTCCGAGATCAACGTGGTGCCCTACATCGACGTCATGCTGGTGATGCTGGTGATCTTCATGGTCACCACGCCGCTCATGACCCAGGGGGTCAAGGTGGCCCTGCCCCAGGCCGCGGCCCGACCGGTGGACACCGCCAACCGGGAGCCCCTGGAGGTGACGGTGGACCGCGCCGGCCGGTTCTATCTCAATATCGGCGGTGAGCCGGACCGACCCATCGATGCCGGGCTGCTGGTGCAGCGGACCGCCGCCATCCTGCGCCACCGGCCGGGGACACCGGTGTTCGTCCGCGGCGACCGCGAGGTGGATTACGGTCGGGTGGTCGAGGCCATGGTGCTGCTGCAGCAGGCGGGGGCCCAGAGCGTGGGGCTATTGACCCGGCCGCCGGCGGGGGGGCACTGAGGCCAGCATGTGGCAGGTGTTCCGAGAGAGCCCGCTGGCGCCCTTGCTCGCCATCCTGGTGCATGCGGGCCTGCTGGCCGTGCTCACCGTCAGCCTGGACTGGTCGGTGAAGCCGGCAGGGTCCGGCCGACCAGCGCCGAAGGTCGTGCGGGCCGTGGCCGTGGACGAACAGCGGGTGCAGCAGGAGATCCAGCGCCTCGAGCGGCTGGAGGCGGAGAAGCGCCAGGCCGAGGCCCGGCGGGTGGCGGCGCTGCAGGCCAAGGCCAAGGCCGCGGAACGGGCACGGCAGGCGGAACTGGAGCGACTGGCAACGCTGAAGAAGAAACAGCAGGCGCTGGAGGCGCAGCGCCGGGCCGAACGGGAACGGCTGGCGCGACTGAAGGCGCAGCGAGAGCGGGAGGAGGCCGCCCGGCGTCAGGCCGAGGCGGCACGCAGAAAGGCGGAGGCGGCACGACAGAAGGCCGAGGCGGAATGGCGCCGAGCAGAGGAGGCCCGCAAGCGGGCCG
>JALWSQ010000132.1 GCA_026993645.1 Thiohalobacter sp. | reverse complement strand
GACGCACTTCTTCTCGTCCACTTCCAGCGAAGGCTTGCCGTTGACCATGGCCGGCCGGATGGCGGCCACCGGGCAACGCGCGACGACCGAGGGGCGCTCACAGATGTTGCCGACCAGGTCGTGGTTGATCTTCGGCGGCTTGGTGTGCTGCACGTTGATGGCGATGTCGCCCTGGCCGCCGCAGTTGATCTGGCAGCAGGAAGTGGTGATGTGCACCCGGTTGGGCATGTCGCAGTTCTTGAACTCGTCGATGAGTTCGTCCATCAGCGCCTTGACCACGCCCGAGGCATCGGTGCCGGGGATGTCGCAGTGCAGCCAGCCCTGGGTGTGCGAGATCATGGTCACGGAGTTGGCGGTGCCGCCGACCACGAAGCCGGCATCCTCCAGTGCCTTGATCAGGGGCTCGACCTTGGCCTCGTCCGTCACCATGTACTCGATGTTGCTGCGCAGGGTGAAGTGGACGTAGCCCTCGCCGTACTGGTCACCGATGTCACACAGCTTGCGCAGGGTGAAGAGGTCCAGGATGCGCTGGGTGCCGGCCTTGACGGTCCAGACCTTGTCCCCGCTGTGGGCGACGTGCAGCAGCACGCCGGGACGGGGATGCTCGTGATACTTCCAGTTCCCGTAGTTGCGCAGCATCACGGGATGCATGTACTGGAACCCATCGGGGCATCCAGACTCGATCGGCTGCCGCATTTCGGATGGATTGCTCATTCTCTTCTCCTAAAGCAATTTTCGGATCGCGCGCGCCGGCCGTGGCCGGCGCGCAGCCGTCGTCATCAGGTCGAATCCCGGGGCGCGGCGAGCGCTCAACCCTGGGCCTGGGCCTTCTCCTCCAGCTTGCGCTGGAACCACTTCTCCGCCTCCTCGTCCCAGCCATCGGTGCGGATGTAGGAGATGCGGCGCGGGTGGGCGACCATGTGCGGGTCGACGTCGACGCCGATGCCTTCGAGGAAGTTGTTCAGGCCGATACGCTCGATCATCTCGCCGCAGCGTTCGTGCTCCAGGCCGTTCTCGGCCCAGAAGTCGATGATCTCCTCGGCCAGCTCCACCAGGCGGTCGTAGTCTTCCTGGGTCTCGAGCTTCATGAAGGGCACGATCACGGTACCCATCAGGTCGCCGATCTTCAGCGTGCGCTTGCCGCCCAGCAGGATGGTCACGCCCTTGTCGTCCCCGGGGGACAGCGCCTTGACCATGACGTTCAGGCAGTGCATGCAACGCACGCAGTTGCGGTTGTCGACGTTCAGGGTGTCGTCGTCGTTCAGCGACAGGGCGTTGGTGGGGCAGCGTGAGATGACGTTGTCCACCACGTACTGGCGGCCCTTCTCGGCGACGAAGGCCTTGACCTCTTCCTGGTCGACCTTCATGTCATCACGCCAGGTGCCGATGATGGCGAAGTCGGACCGCTCGATGGCGTTCTGGCAATCGTTGGGGCAGCCGGAGACCTTGAACTTGAACTTGTAGGGCAGGGCCGGGCGGTGCACGTCGTCGGTGAAGTTGTTCAGCAGCACGCGATGGATGACGTGCTCATGGCAGCAGGACTGCTCGCAGCGGGCCGCGCCGACGCACGACATGCCGGTGCGGACGCAGGGGCCGGCGCCACCGAGGTCCCAGCCGTACTCGTTGATCTCGTCGAAGAAGTGCTGGGTGTTGTCGGTGTCGGTACCGATGAACATGATGTTGCCGGTCTGGCCATGGAAGGTGATCAGGCCGGAACCCCACTTCTCCCAGCTGTCCGCCAGCTGGCGCAGCATGTCGGTGCTGTAGAAGTTGCCTGCCGGCGGCTGCACGCGCAGGGTGTGGAACTCCTTGGATTCGGGGAAGGCATGACCGACCTCGGAGAAACGCGGAATGATGCCGCCGCCATAGCCGAACACCGAGACCGTACCGCCCTTCCAGTAACCCTTGCGGGTCTCGTAGGAGTGCTCGAGCTGGCCGAGCAGGGAATTGGCCATGCCACGAATCTTCTCGTTCTCGTGCTGGTCTCTCAACCGCTTGATGCCGGAGATGAAGCTCGGCCAGGGACCGTTTTCCAGTTCATCCAGCATCGGAGTCTCATGGTGCTTGTCAGCCATGTCTCTCTCCTCAGTTTTTCGGAATGGCGGGTTTCGTTCCCGGCACGGGACCGCTGCCACGGCCTGGTCCCGCACCCGTTGGAATACCGTCTGACCACTCGCTGAGCACGCGGGCCGCCCGGGTTCCGCTCCCGGCGCCGGCCGTGGGCTCGGTCAGTGGCGCAAAGTCTAGGGCGTCTGTGGCCATCCGAGAACCCTACCCTTGGGGTGTTTCCTGGCCGGGTCGGCTATCCCAAAGGGGATAGGGTTTTTCGGCGCCAGGGCCGCACGCGCCGGCCCGTTCCTACCGCGGAGCCGTCGGGGTTTCCCTGGGGTTCGACGCCGGGAGCGGTTACCATGGCGGCGGTCACCCGGGGCGTGCCGGGCCGGGCGCGGAGGCCGGTGCGGCGGACCGGGTACCCGATAAGAACCCGTGTATTCAGTATGATGTAAACGGTTGTTGATAAAATGACGGAAGTCATGCAGGGGCAGCCCTTCGACCTCGATGCCGATCCGGCCGGCTACCGGCGCTGGCGCGACTGGAAGCTGCGCTCGCGGCCGGCCGACGTGGCGGCGCTCAAGGTCCGCATCGCCGATCCGCGCCGGCCCACGGCAGCGGAGCGGGCCGCGGTGATCGATCGTTGTCGCCGGGCCAACATGGCCATCTACGTGCTGGAACGGCCGGCGGACAAGGCGGACATCCGGGCCCTGGGCGCGGCCTTCGGCCTGCGCCGCCTGGACGTCAACCTCTGTGCCGACGGCGACGGCATCACCTCGCTGGCGGTGTGCGAGCCCGCGCACAGGGTGAGGGCCGGATACATTCCCTACACCGATCGCGCCCTCAACTGGCACACCGACGGCTACTACAATCCCCCCGAGCGGCGGGTGCGCGCCATCCTCATGCACTGCGTGCGCCAGGCCCCCAGCGGCGGCGCCAACCGGCTGCTGGACCCGGAGCTGGTGTACCTGCTCATGCGCGACGAATCCCCCGCGCTGGTGCGGGCGCTGATGGCGCCCGATGCCATGACCATCCCACCCAACCGGGAGGCGGACGGGCGCGAGCTGCGCGGTGCCACCCGCGGGCCGGTGTTCTGGGTGGATCCCGATGACGGGGCCCTGCGCATGCGCTACAGTGCGCGCGGCCGCAACGTGGTGTGGAAGCAGGATGCGGCCACCCGGGCGGCCCTGGCATTCCTGCAGAAACTCTGGGTTGACCCCCATCCCTGGGCCTACCACTATCGGCTGCAGCCGGGGGAGGGCGTGATATGCAACAATGTACTGCATACGCGCGAGGCCTTCCGCGATGGCGAGACGCCCACCACCCGCCGGTTGCTGTATCGCGCCCGTTACCTCGAGCCGGTGGTCGGCACCGCGCCCGGGATCCATGCCCACACCGGCAGGCCGGGTGCGGCCGGTGGAGGAAATCGATAATGCTGCTGCTGAGCGAGATCCTGATCCAGGAATTCGATCTGGCCACCTTCGACCAGTTGCTGGAGAAGGTGCGCGAACGCGCCCACGACGGTGAGATGTTCTTCCGCATCGATGTCAAGCCGCAGTTCTCGGATACACCGGAGGACTGGGAGGAACGCCTGGAAGCGGCGTTCTATTCACGCTGAGGGAGCGAGGGGATGACCATGTTCTGGCAGGAAGACGAAGACGCGACCACCACCCGGCTGCCGCCGGCGGAGATGGTGGATCTGAGCTTCCGTATCCAGTGCCGGGCCCTGCCGGTGGACCATGCCCATGCCCTGTCCAGCGCGCTGCAGCGGGCGCTGCCCTGGCTGGACCAGGAACCCGAGGCCGGCATCCACCTGATCCGGGTGGTGGAGGGCAACGGCTGGTATCCGCCCGACGGCGAGGCCCTGCTGCAGCTCTCCCGCCGCACCCGCATGAGCCTGCGCATCCCGCGGGCGCGCATCGCGGAGGCGGAACGCCTGCAGGGTCAGGTGCTGGACGTCGCCGGCCATGAGCTGACGGTGGGCGCGTCCCGGGTCCACGAAATGGCGCCCGAGGCGACCCTGTTCGCCCACCACGTGGTGATGGCCGCGGACGAGGCCGAGGAGGACTTCCTCGGCCGGCTGGCGGAGGCCCTGCGCACGGGGCTGGACATACGCGTCCGCAAGATGATGGCCGGTCGCGCCCATGTCATCCATCATCCCGATGGCGACCTGGCCACCCGCTCCGTCATGGTGGCCGATCTCGCGCCCGACGAATCCCTGCGCCTGCAGTGCCAGGGCATCGGGCCGGGGCGCAAGCTCGGCTGCGGGCTGTTCGTGGTGCACAAGGGAATCGAGGCCCTGAGCAAGCCCAAGTAGCGGCTTTGCGGTTTGTTCCGCCCCTGGTTTAGAATACGCGGCCGTTTCTGCCCGCCGGCAGGGCGATCGCCCCGCCGCGTGCGGGCCCTCTCTTGCAGCGATCAGTGACAGGGGGTTTAGTGCGATGTCGTTCGAATTCAATGGCAAGACGATCGAGACCACCGAGACCGGGTTCCTGGTGAACATGGCCGACTGGAACGAGGATCTCGCCACCCACATGGCGCAGATGGAGGGCATCGAGCTCGGCGAGCGCCACTGGGACGTGATCAACTACCTGCGGGACGAATACCTCAACAACAACGAGCATCAGCCCAACAACCGCGAGATGGTGAAGGCCATGGGCGCCAAGTGGGGCGAGAAGATCAACACCAAGACCCTGTTCGACCTGTTTCCCCTGAACCCGAGCAAGCAGGCGGGACGGCTGGGCGGGCTGCCCGAGAGCCGGCGCAAGGGCGGCTACTGATCAAACTTAGGCGCACGAACCCGTCCTTCGAGGGCGGGGTCGAGCGGCGTCACCGGCAGAATTATTAAGGGTCTCATA
This sequence comes from Thiohalobacter sp., assembly GCA_026993645.1. Classification (GTDB taxonomy): domain Bacteria; phylum Pseudomonadota; class Gammaproteobacteria; order Thiohalobacterales; family Thiohalobacteraceae; genus JALWSQ01. Next base: position 564 of record JALWSQ010000132.1, on the reverse strand, counting down.
ATTGTCGGAACATGTTCTGTATGATCCTGGCGGACTTGGTAGGATGGGCAAAGGCCCGAAGGGCCGTGCCCATCATGACCGTCGTGGGATGCTGATGGGCACGTCGCTGCGCTCCTTTGCCCATCCTACAAAACCACGGGACTTCCGTATTCAGCCAATTGTGAGACGGTTAATAACAAGTTTGCCTGCCTGAGATATGGAATTACAATGGAACCATGCTCGTCCGCAGGGCCTACAAGTATCGCCTCAAGCCGACATCGCCGCAGGAAGAACAACTGCGCCAGTTTTGCGGTTGCGCCCCGTTCGTCTGGAACAAGGTCTGGCGCCTGAACCGTGACCGGCTCGAACGCGGACAGCCCTTGCTGTGGTATCAGGAGGCAGATTTCTGGCTCAAGCTGTGGAAGCAGAGCGACGAGTACGGCTTTCTGCGGGAAGCACCCTCTCACGTCTTGCAGCAGAAGCTCCGTGACCTGGACAGGGCATGGCGGGATGGATTCGACAAGAATCAGCCACTCAAGGGCCTGCCGCATCCAAAGCGCCGGGGCATGGACGACAGCATCCGCT
>JALWSQ010000131.1 GCA_026993645.1 Thiohalobacter sp. | reverse complement strand
GGGGCGGGGGCGGATCCAGGGACTGCGCTGGCATGCGGATCACCGGCCGGAACGGGCCCATGTCGCGGAGGATTTTCCCCCGCCGGCGACCCGCCCCCCCGCGGCGGCATGCCTGCGCCGGGACCGGCCCTGCTGGTTGCTGGTCCGTCCGCGCCGGCTGGTGCAGCGGCCGGCGGGGCCGGAGTTGCCCGGGCGCGGCCCCCTGCGCCTGCTGTCGGCACCCGAGCGTATCGAAACGGGCTGGTGGGACGGCGCCGACGTCCGCCGCGACTACTACCTGGGCGAGGACCGGGCCGGACGCCGCTACTGGGTCTACCGGGCCCTGGACGATGGCGCCTGGTACCTGCATGGCCTGTTCGATTAGCCGTTTTTCAACAGCCCACCGCAGGGTTACCGCTTGTTGGGGCCGGGTACTGGCGCCGGCAGGGTCACCTGGTCGAGGTGGGCCAGGAAGCCCTCGATGCCCTGGCGGCGGATCTGTTCGGCGAAGGTGCTGCGGTAGTTGAGGGCGAGGCTCACGCCTTCCACCGAGACATCGTAGACCAGCCAGCGACCCTGGCGGCGGTGGAGATGGTAGTCCACCGCCACCGGGGGGCCGTCCGGCTGCACCAGCTGGGTCCTGATCAGGGCCTCGTCGTCGCGGATGCGGTTGTGTTCCGGCAGGTAACGGATGTGTTCGCCGTGGTAGTCACCCAGGGAACCGGCATAGGTGCGGATGATGAGCTGGCGGAAGCCGCTGATGAAGCGCTGCCGCTGGCCGGGCCGGAACCGGCGCCAGTACTTGCCCAGCACCAGGCGCGCACCACGCTGGATGTCCACGTGGGGCAGGACGATCTGCTCGATGATCGCGGCCTGTTCCTCCGGTGTGGCCGGATGCCGGCGCTGGAGGATCTGCAGCACCTGTTCCGCCGTCCGGCGGATGACCGCCTGCGGTGTCTCGGTCCCGGTGGCGGTGGCCAGGGAACCCAGCAGCAGGCCCAGCAGCAGGCCGGCACCGGCCAGCCAGCGGTGGGCCGAACGCCAGCCGCGATCAGGGGTGACCGCCATCTCCCGTGACCGGATCCCGGGGCTGGGGCCGTTGGGGCCGTTCATGCCCGGACGCTCCAGTGTGGGGCAGGGGCTTGAACAGGGCAAAGGCCGCCTCGCCATCCAGTGACCGCACCCAGTCGCGCAGCCGCCGGGCCTCCCGGCGCAGGATGTCCGGGTCGTTGAAGGCGTTGGCGAGCAGGCCGGCGCCCTGCAGCACGGCGATCAGGTGCAGTGCCTGCTCGCGCGGCTGCGTTTCCCCCATGTCGCGAAACTGGCGTGTGATCCATTCGATCTGGTGCTCCAGCAGGGCATCGGCCTTGGCTGTTAGGCCACCCGGTTGCTTGTGAAGTTCCTGCAGCAGGCTGCCCAGGGGACAGCCGTGGTGTGCCACCCGGTCGGCCAGCTCCTCGGGCATGCGCAGGAAGGCCAGCAGCCGTTCCCGCGGGCTGGCGGGTTTCTCCCACTGGTAGCGTCGGCGTTCGAGTTCACAGCGCCGGGCCTCGATGACTGCGGTCCCCAGGTCGTCCTTGGTCTTGAAGTAGTAGTAGACGTTACCCAGCGGCACGCCGGAGGTGCGGGCAATGTCGGCCAGGGTGGTGCGGCGGAATCCCTGCCGGTAGAACAGGTCGTTGGCGGCGGATACCAGCTGTTCGCGCTTGGTGTTCTTCCTGGTCATGGCGTCACTTCCCTCGTCACGGGGACCGGGGGTCCGGCCCGGGATCATCCCTTGGAAGGGCTGCGGGGGCAGCCGTTCACCGGGTCCTGTTTCAGGCATCCGTCAGGGCGTCGCCGCCTTGGGGTGGCCGATCCATCGGCCGCCCACGACGTAACCCATCGTCGACGGGTGCCTGCCTGGTACTCCCCGCTCCTGGACGCCACTGGGTGAGGGCGTGGTGGTTTGGACCGGCCTGCCCGGCTGCCTCCCGATACAGCCGTTCAAACATCCTTCGCAGGCAAGAAATCCATCGTTGTGCTTTGTTTTCCCTAGTCTAGGGATCTGGCGCGCCCTGTCAACGCCAGGCATCATCCTGCTGGTCGTCCCAGGGGCGCAATTCTGTGATCGGTCCCTCGTTTTTGGCATCCACCTCCGCATAGGCCTGGTACAGGGCAGCCTGCAGGGCCTCCTCGAGGACCGGGTGGTAGAACGGCATGCGCAACAGGTCACCCACACCCAGGCCTTGTTCCATGGCCCAGGCCAGCAGGTGAGCCAGGTTCTCGGCCCGGGGGGTGATCATCTCCGCGCCCAGCAGGCAGCCGTCCCGGCGCCGGGCGTAGACCCGGATCAGTCCCCGGTTGCGGCCCATGATCAGGGCCCGTCCCACCGGGGCCAGTGCCACCTCGCCGACGATGGTGTCGGCTTCCGGCAGCCGGTCCAGGGGCGTGCCCACGCGACAGATTTCCGGATCCGTGAACAGGATGGTCATGGGCACCTTGCGGCGGAAGCGCCGTGGACTGTCGGCCAGGGCATTGATCGCGGCGATACGGCCCTCGTCGCCGGCCTCGTGCAGGACCGGGCGCTGGCCCGTGACGTCACCGGCCAGGAACAACGGGAGGTCGGCCACCTGCATGGTCTGGGGGTCGAACGGCGGCAGCCCCCGTGCGTCCAGCTCCAGGCCCAGGTTCTCCAGTCCCAGGCCCGCAACGTTCGGCACCCGGCCCAGGCAGGCCAGTACCCGCTGGACCTCCAGCCGCTGTTCGCCCGCCACCACCCGCACGCCGTCACCGGCCGGTTCCAGTTCGGCCGCGGCGCCCAGGTGCAGATCGAGATCGCGCCCCAGGATGTCGATGGCCCGGCGGTTGACCTCGGCATCCCCGATCTCGCCGATCACCTCGCGCATCTCGAAACCGCTGACCTCGATGCCCCAGCGGGCCAGGGCCTGGCCCAGTTCCAGGCCGATGACCCCGAGGCCGATCACCGCCATGCGCTCGGGCAGGTCCGGCTGTTCGAACAGGTTGTCGGTGGTGAGGATGTGTTCGCCCAGCGGCTGCCACTGGGCCGGTACCAGGGGGTGGGAACCGGTGGCGACGATGAAGCGTCGGGCCTGGATGTGCATCCCGTCCACCTCGATCTCCTCCGGTGACAGGAAGCGGGCCTGGCCCTGGATGAAGTGTTCGCCGTCGAGCGAGTCCGTGCTGTGGGCCAGCACGCGGTCGACGAAGGTATCACGCAGGTCACGCACGTATTCCAGTGCCTCGGGGATGTCGAGGCGCAATCCCTCACCGCCCTCGATGCCGCAGCGGTCGAAGATGCGGCGGCGGTGGAAGTCCTCGGCCACCTGGATCATGGCCTTGGAAGGCATACAGCCCACCCGGGCACAGGTGGTGCCCAGTTCACCGCCGTCGATGAGTACGAAGGAACGGCCGCTGGCCCGCACCTTGCCCAGCGCGTAGAGGCCGGCACTGCCGGCGCCGATGATGGCGATGTCCACCTGTCGTCGTTTCAATGTTGCACACCTCCTGAATTGGAACCCGGTTCCGCGCAGCGCCATGATCCGGGATTTGCGGACGAAATCCCAGTCTGCCCACCAAAAGCGGTGCCTGTTCCGGCATGCAGCGCGCAGTGCCTGCAAGTATGACAGACATTCATGCAACCTGACATTATGGCAGTCACTGTGTCATATCCTGTCCGGCCATCGGGTGGTTTCTACATGGAGGACAAGCACTTGGTGGATGGGATCCCGCGTGACGGCCAAGGCGGATCGGGGCGGGCGGTTCAGGTCCTGCGGGGGCGTTGCCTTCATGGTGCGGGGGCACGTTGTTGCGTGCTTCCAATTCGGACGCCGATATCTATACTGTTGAACGTTGCCATGGTTCCCGGGGGCATGCCGGGGCGTGGTGTTCCACACAGGAGGTTCTAAGGAGGAACATAAATGAAGAAGTTGTCACGTCGTAATTTCATCAAGCTTTCCGGATCGGCCGCCGTCGCCTCGGCGGCAGCCGGCAGCGGCCTGCTGGCGCCGGGTACCGCCGCCGCCAAGGCCCCGGCCGTGGCCCGTAGCCGGGCCGCCGATCTGCCGAAGCCCAAGGGGCCCCGGGCCGTGGTGCTCGGGGGAGGCTGGGCCGGCCTGACCATGGCCAAGTACCTCAAGAAGGAGAATCCCAAGCTCGACGTGGTGCTGATCGAGAAGCGCGCCACCTTCATGTCCTGCCCCATCAGCAACCTGTGGCTGGTGGACCTGGTGGACCTGGAGTTCCTGAGCCACAGCTTCCTGGATGCGGCCCGTAACAACAACTACCTGTTCTTCAACGCCACCATGGTCGATCTCGACCGGGACAGCCGTCGTATCTACACGGACCAGGGGCACCTGGACTACGACTTCCTGGTGCTGTGCCCGGGCATCGACTACAACTACAAGGCCATCGGGGTCGAGGATCCGGAGGCCGAGTACAAGTTGCGGCAGAACTACCCGGCCGGGTTCATGCCGGGCTCCGAGCACCTGTCCATTCGCAACAAGCTGGAGGACTTCGATGGTGGTGTGTTCCTGTTGACCGTGCCCGCAGGCAACTATCGCTGCCTGCCGGCGCCCTACGAGCGCACCTGCCTGATCGCCTCCTACTTCAAGAAGGAGAAGATCAAGGGCAAGGTCATCCTGCTCGACGCCCATCCCGACATCACCATCAAGAAGGACGGCTTCCACGCCGCCTTCAACGAGCTGTACAAGGGTATCGTCGAGTACAAGCCCTCGTTCGAGATCAAGCACGTGGATCCCGACAAGAAGGTGGTCTCGTCCGAGTTCGAGGACATCAAGTTCGACGATGCCGCCATCTATCCGCGGGTGCGCGGGGCCAAGCTGCTGGAGTATCTGGGCCTGGCCGATATGAAGAACCCGCAGATGGAGGCCAAGATCGATCCCCTGTTCAACAATGTCGTGGGGGACAAGCGGGTCTACGTGGTGGGTGACGCGCGCCCGATGCCATATTCCAAGAGCGGCAACACCTCCAACTCCGAGGCCAAGAACATCGCCAAGGTGGTGGCGGCGCGTTCCATGGGCAAGGACGTCACCAAGTGGGCCAGCCCGCACACGGTCTGCTACTCGGTGGTCAACATGGAGCCGATGGAGGCCATCAGCGTCGATGCCTACTACAAGCGTAACCCCGATGGCTCCTTCGCCTTCGACCGGGTGAAGCTGTTCGAGAAGCGTACCGCGGCGCGCGGGCAGGCGACCCTGGAATGGGCCGAGGGGCTGTACCGGGACATGTTCAGTTGATCCGGATGGCATCCTTTCCATTGGTGTGAACGGACGGGGCGGCGGCCGCAAGGTCGCCGCCCTCCCTGTGTCTGGATGGCTGATCATGAAACGTCGCACGTTCATCAAACTCTGTACCTCCGTCACCGCCGCGATCGCCGCCAATCCGCGTCTGCTGGCGGCCGCGCCCACCGGGGTGACCGCGCGCAACCGGGTGAAGCTGGTGGACGCCAAGGGTGCGCCGGTCCACCCGGACGGCCTGGCGGTGGGGCAGAACTACATCTTTCATTACCCGTTCCAGGGCACGCCCTGTTTCCTGTTGCGGTTGCCGGCGGGCAAGGTGAAGGCGGGCATCCCGCTCAAGACCGAGAAGGGCGAGGTCTACCCCTGGGCCGGTGGTGTGGGCAAGGGCGGCACGGTGGTGGCCTTTTCCGCCATTTGCACCCATCTCATGACCCACCCCACGGACAAGCTGGCCTTCATCCATTACTATCACGGCAAGGACAGCGAACTGGCAGGGCGCAGTGACGTCATCACCTGCTGTGCCCATGGCAGCGTGTTCGATCCGGCCGCCGGGGCCAAGGTCATCGCCGGGCCGGCCCCCCAGCCACTGACCGCCATCGTGCTGGAGCTGGATGCCAAGGACGGTGGCCTGTATGCGGTGGGGACCCAGGGGGCGGACATCTATCACCAGTTCTTCCGTGCCTTCAAGCGCGAGTTGCGGAAACAGTTCGGACGCCGGGTGGCCAAGCGGGAAGTGGAAGGCACCACGACCCTGGTGCCGCTCGAGGAATACACCAAGCAGCGGATCGATTGCTGACGCTGCGCTCTCTGTGGCAACGAATAGGGGAGTAGGGCATATGAAACTGTCACGGCGCGAATTCCTGGCCACCAGTGCAGCCGGTGCCACCATAGGGGCCATGGGCCGAAGCGGGGCCGTCATGGCGCAGGCGGTGCGGTCGCCACGCCGTGCCGAGCTGCCGCGGCCGCGCGGGCCCCGGGTCGTGGTGGTCGGTGGTGGCTGGTCCGGCCTCTCCATGGCCAAGTATCTCAAGCAGGAGAAACCGGACTTCGACGTGGTGCTGGTGGAACGCCGCGCCATGTTCATGTCCTGCCCCATGAGCAACCTGTGGCTGGCGGGGCTCATCGAGCTGGAGTTCCTCGTCCACAGCTACCTCGATGCCGCCCGCAACAACGGCTACCTCTATCTCAATGCCACTGCCACCGAGCTGGACCGGCACCGGCGCCGGTTGTACACCAGCGAGGGTTTCATCGACTACGACTACCTGGTGGTGGCCCCCGGCATCGGTTACGACTACGCGGCCATGGGGGTGAAGGATCCGGCGGACCGGGCCCGTCTGGCGCAGGACTATCCGGCCGCCTTCCGCCCGGGCAGCGAGCACCTGACGTTGAAGCGCAAGCTGGAGGATTTCGACGGCGGCACCTTCGTGCTCACGGTGCCGCCGGGGAGTTATCGCTGTCCCACCGCGCCCTACGAGCGGGCCTGCGTCATCGCGTCCCTGTTCAAGCGCGACCGGCTCAAGGCCAAGGTGGTGCTGCTGGATGCCCATGCTGACATCGTCGTGGGCCGGCACGGGTTTCACGAGGTGTTCCGGCGACTCTATGCCGACTACATCGAGTATGTGCCGGGTTTCGAGATCGAGACCCTGGATCCCGGCCGCAAGCGTGTCGTCGGCGGCGTGGGCGACGTGGATTTCGACGATGCCGCCATCTATCCACCGGTGCGGGGGGCGGAGGTCCTGGAACGCTTCGGACTGATGGATCCGGCCGATCCGCAGAAGGAGGCGCGCATCGATCCGCTCCGTTACCATCTGCTGGGCGATGAGCGGGTCTACGTCACCGGCGATTCACGGCCGATGCCCATCGCCAAGACCGGCTATACGGCGAACTCGGAGGCCCGCTACGTGGCCAAGGTGATCGCCCATCATGCCGAGGGGAGCGATTTCACGCCCTGGTACAGCCCCGAGGCCCTGTGTTATGCCACCGTCAGCACCCACCCGCACCAGGCCATCAGTGTCTTCGCGCACTATATCTATCGACAGAACGAGCGGGAGGTGGTGACCTATACCGCGCGCCCGGACGTGGACGACCATTGGGATCATGCCAAGGCGCTGTCCGGGCTGGAATGGGCCCGCGCCTTCTACCGCGAGATGTTCGATTAAGGTGAGGGGTGAGGCGTAGGATGCGCAAAGGCCCGAAGGGCCGTGCGCATCGGATACCACCGTCGCCATCAATGGCGCCTTCGTGTTGGGCACACTCGCTGCGCTCGCTTTGCCCAACCTACGGGTGCCACGAGTACGCCATGTGTGATACCCCGTAGGATGCGCAAAGGCCCGAAGGGCCGTGCGCATCGATCGCCCGGCACGCTGGTACCGGTCCTATGCCGGTTCGGCGGCCGCTTCTTCCTCCGCTTCCTTGTCGCGCACGATCATGGCATAGGCCGAGTGATTGTGGATGGATTCGAAGTTCTCCGATTCCACCACGTAGGCCAGGATACGCTCGTCCCCGTTGAGCCGGGCCGCGACGTCGCGCACCATGTCCTCGACGAACTTGGGATTGTCGTAGGCGCGTTCGGTGACGGCCTTCTCGTCCGGCCGCTTGAGCAGGCCGTAGAGTTCGCACGAGGCCTCCTGTTCCACCATCTCGATCAGTTCCTCGATCCAGACGAACTGGCCGGTGCGCACGTCCAGGGTGACATGGGAGCGCTGGTTGTGGGCGCCGCGGTCCGAGATCTCCTTGGAGCAGGGGCACAGGCTGGTGACCGGCACCACCACCTTGATGCGCATGGCTGGCCGGCCCTCGCGGATCTCGCCGATGAAGGTCACCTCGTAGTCCATCAGGCTCTGGACCCCGGACACCGGTGCCGACTTGTTGATGAAGTACGGGAAGCTCATCTCCAGGTGCCCGGATTCCGCTTCCAGCAGCTCGGTCATTTCCGCCAGCATCTCCTTGAAGGAATGGACCGTGATCTCGGTCTCGTGGCGGTTGAGGATCTCGACGAAGCGCGACATGTGCGTGCCCTTGAAGTTGTGGGGCAGGTTCACGTACATGTTGAAGGTGGCGATGGTGTGCTGCTCGCCGCCGGAACGGTCGCGCACCCGCACCGGGTGGCGGATGGCCTTGATGCCCACCTTGTCGATGGCGATGCGGCGGGTGTCGGCACTGTTCTGGACGTCGGCGATGCCGGCGGTGGCGAGGGGATCGGGTCGGCTCGTCATGATGGTTCCTCTGTGTAGCGGACGCAGGCCCGGTCCGTTTCCCAGAGGGTGACGGCGGCAATGCGTATCCGGTCCGAATTCAGGCGCCCGGCCAGTTCGCGGTACAGATAGGCCGCGATGTTCTCGGCGGTCGGGTTGTGCCGGTCGAAGGGCGGCAGCTCGTTGAGGTAGCGGTGGTCCAGCCGGTCCGTGACCTCCCGGGTCGTCTCCCGCAACGTCTTGAAATCCACCGCCATGCCCAGCTCGTCCAGGGCGCCGGCGGCCACCTCCACCTCGACCTTCCAGTTGTGCCCGTGCATCCGGGCACAGGCGCCGGGATAGCCGCTGAGCGTATGCGCAGAGGCGAAGTCCGTCAGCACCTTGAGTGTATAGGTTCCAGTCACCGGCCCAAATCCTGAGTGGATCACTAAGATATTAAGCGATCCACTTGCGGGGGACAATCGTCCGCGGCCGCCAGGGCCCGCTTCACCGCCCGCAGGATGCCGGCCGCATCCAGGCCGTAGAGCGCCAGCAGCTCGGCGCGGCTGCCCTGTTCCACGAAGCGGTCCGGCAGGCCCAGGCGCAGCAGGGGAACCCTCAGGCCGGCGCCCTCCAGGTATTCCGCCACGGCACCGCCCGCCCCGCCGGCGATGGCGTTCTCCTCCAGGCTGACCAGCAGCCGGTGATCCCGGGCCAGCCGTTCCAGCAGGGCCTCGTCCAGGGGCTTGACGAAGCGCATGTTGGCCACGGTGGCGTCGAGGCGCTCGGCCGCCTCCAGGGCGCTGGCGAGCACGGGGCCGAAGGCCAGCAGTGCCACCCCCTGTCCCTGGCGGCGGATCTCCCCCCGGCCCAGGGGCAGGGGGGAGAGGTCGTCGGCGGGCGGCGGGCAGCGGTCGCGCGGATAGCGCACCGCCGCCGGGCCGGGGTGCGCGTGGGCGGTGGTCAGCATGCGTCGCAGTTCGCTGCCGTCGGCCGGTGTCATCAGTACCAGGTTGGGCACCGTGCGCAGGAAGGCGATATCGAAGGCGCCGGTGTGGGTGGGACCGTCCGGCCCCACGATGCCGGCCCGGTCCACGGCCAGGGTCACCGGCAGGTTCTGCAACGCCACGTCGTGGATCAACTGGTCGTAGCCGCGCTGCAGGAAGGTGGAATAGATGGCCACCACCGGGTGCAGGCCCTCGCAGGCCAGGCCGGCGGCGAAGGTGAGGCTGTGCTGCTCGGCGATGCCCACGTCGAAATAGCGCCGCGGGTAGCGGCGCGAAAATTCCACCAGGCCCGAGCCCTCGCGCATGGCCGGCGTGATGGCGACCAGGTCGGGATCCCGCGCCGCCGTGTCGCACAACCACTGGCCGAACACCTGGGTGTAGGTGGGGCGGGGGTCGTTGCCCTCGGTCGTGCCGCGGGCCGGGTCGAAGGGGGGGACGCCATGATAGGCGCAGGGGTTGGATTCCGCCGGGGCATAGCCCTTGCCCTTGCGCGTGACCAGGTGCAGCAGGCGCGGGCCGCTCAGGGCCCGCAGGTTGGACAGGGTGCCGACCAGGGCATCCAGATCATGGCCATCCACCGGGCCGTAGTAGTTGAAACCCAGCTCCTCGAACAGGGTGCCCGGCACCACCATGCCCTTGAGGTGCTCCTCGGTACGGCGTGCGATCTCGTGCACCGGGCCGGGCAGGTGGCGCAGTACCCGCTTGCCACCCTCGCGCAGCTGGCTGTAGACCCGGCCGCTCATGAGCTGGGCCAGGTGGTTGGACAGGGCGCCCACGTTGGGCGAAATGGACATCTCGTTGTCGTTGAGGATGACCAGCAGGTCGGCCTTGAGCCCACCGGCGTGGTTCAGGGCCTCGAACGCCTGCCCGGCGGTGAGGGCGCCGTCGCCGATGACCACCACGGTGCGACGGTCGCGGCCATGGTGGGCATCGGCCAGGGCCATGCCCAGCCCGGCGCTGATGGAGGTGCTGGAGTGACCCACGCCGAAGCTGTCGTAAGGGCTCTCGCTGCGCTTGGGAAAACCGGAGATGCCGCCCCGGGTGCGCAGCCCGGCCATGGCCTCGCGCCGGCCGGTGAGGATCTTGTGGGCATAGGCCTGGTGGCCCACGTCCCATACCAGGTGGTCCTCCGGGGTGGCGAACACGTAGTGCAGCGCGATGCTGAGTTCCACCGTGCCCAGGCTGGCCGCTAGGTGGCCGCCGGTGCGGCTGACGCTGCCGATGAGGAACTGGCGCAGCTCCGCGGCCAGGGCGGGCAGTTGTTCCGGTGCGAGCCGGCGCAGGTCGGCGGGGGCATCGATCTGTTGTAAGAGGGAGGACATCGAACCCCCTATTATCGGGTCCGCGCCCCTGGGGCGCAACCGGACTCAGTGGTGGCGTTCCACCACGTAGCGGGCCAGCGCCCGCAGGGGTTCGGCCCGCGGGTCGAAGACCTCCAGCGAGCGCAGGGCGTTGCGCACCAGCTCGGCGGCCTCGTCGCGGGCGGCATCCAGCCCCAGCAGGCTGGCATAGGTGGGCTTGGCCCGGGCCCGGTCGGCCCCGGCCTCCTTGCCCAGGCTGGCGGTGTTGCCGGTGGCGTCGAGGATGTCGTCCTGGATCTGGAAGGCCAGGCCGATGCACTTGCCGTAATGGTCCAGCGCGGCCAGTCGCTCCGGGTCCGGTTGCGGGGCACAGAGTGCGCCCAGCCGCACGCTGGCCCGGATCAGGGCCCCGGTCTTGTGGATGTGCATGTTCTCCAGCTCCGCCGGGGTGATGTCCTGCCCCACGGCCGCCAGGTCCAGGGCCTGGCCACCCGCCATGCCGTGGGCACCGGCCGCCTCGGCCAGCAGGGCCGCCATTCGCGCCCGCACCCGGCCCGGCAGCAGCGCCTCGTCACCCTGGGTCAGCACCTGGAAGGCCAGGCTCTGCAAGGCATCGCCGGCCAGGATGGCCAGCGCCTCGCCGAACCGGCGATGACAGCTGGGCATGCCCCGGCGCAGGTCGTCGTCGTCCATGGCCGGCAGGTCGTCGTGGACCAGGGAATAGGCATGGACGAGTTCCACGGCGCAGGCGGGAATGTCCAGTGCCTCCAGCGGTGCACCCAGGACCCGGCCGGCGGCGTAGACCAGCACCGGCCGCAGCCGCTTGCCATTGCCCAGGGTGGCATAACGCATGGCCTGGTGGAGATCGGCGGGGGGGCGTTCCGCGGCCGGCAGCCAGCGTTCCAGCGCCGTCTCCACCCGCGTCCGGGCGGCCTCCAGGAAGGCCGGCAGGGAGACCTCAGTCGCCTGCATCGGCATCGAAGGGAACCGCCTCGGTACGGCCGTTCTTCTCCACCAGCTGCTCCACCCGCTGCTCGGCCGCGGTCAGCGCCTGCTGGCAGCGGCGGGTGAGTTCGATGCCGCGCTCGAAGGTCTGCAGCGATTCCTCCAGGCTGAGATCCGCCTGCTCGAGCCGGTTCACCAGCCCTTCCAGTTCGGCCAGTGCCTGTTCGAAGTCGAAGCTCTTGCGCGCTGCCTTTGCCATGGCTTGGATCCCGTGGGCCGCTGCCGGAGGAACAGGCCGCTACCCTACCGCCCGACGGGTTGCGTGGTCAACGGGGGTGGTTGCCGCTCGCCATTGTTCCGGCGTACATTCTCTGCAACCTGTGGCCAGTCCGGATACCGGCCCGGAACGGGGTTGACAGGGGGCCGGTGTCGCCTTAGACTTAGTCCTAAATTAGATCTGATCTAATTTCAACCGCGCAGTTCGCGCATGGCATGTCATCGTAATGGAGGATAGCAACATGGAGCTGAAAGGCAGCAAGACGGAAGAGAACCTCAAGGCCGCGTTCGCCGGTGAGTCCCAGGCCAACCGCCGCTACCTGTACTTCGCGTCCAAGGCGGACGTGGAAGGCTACAACGACGTGGCGGCGGTGTTCCGCTCCACCGCCGAGGGTGAGACCGGCCATGCCCACGGCCACCTGGAGTACCTGGAGGCGGTGGGGGATCCGGCCACCGGCCTGCCCATCGGCGGTACGTCCGACAACCTCAAGGCGGCCATCGCGGGCGAGACCCACGAGTACACGGACATGTATCCGGGGATGGCCAAGACCGCCCGCGACGAGGGCTTCGACGAGATCGCGGACTGGTTCGAGACCCTGGCCAAGGCGGAACGTTCGCACGCCAACCGCTTCCAGAAGGCACTGGACGCACTGGAGGACTGAGGCAACGGGTGGTGGCCGGCCGCAGCCGGCCACCGCTTCTCAACGCACGGGACCGGCGACAGGGGAGAGGGATTCGTGGCAGGCAACGAGGTACGGGAAGGCAGTGTCGAGGCGCCCATGCGCCATCCGCTGAACTGGAAGGATCCAGCGTTCTACGACGAGGACGCGCTGCTGGCGGAGATGGAACGGGTGTTCGAGATCTGCCATGGTTGTCGCCGCTGCTTCAGCCTGTGCCACGCCTTTCCCACCCTGTTCGATGCCATCGACGAGTCGGATTCCATGGAGGTGGACGGCGTCTCCCGCAAGGTCTACTGGGAGGTGGTGGACCACTGCTACCTGTGCGATCTCTGTTTCATGACCAAGTGTCCCTACGTTCCGCCGCACGAGTGGAACGTGGATTTCCCTCACCTGATGCTGCGGGCCAAGGCCGTGCGACACCAGCGGCAAAGGCCCCGGTTCCGCGACCGCATGCTGACGGAGACGGATACCGTCGGCCGGCTGGCCGGCATCCCCATCGTGGTCAATGCCGTCAATGCGGCCAACCGCTCGCCGCTGTTGCGGCGCCTGCTGGACAAGGTCCTGGGGGTCTCGCCGCAAGCGGCCCTGCCGGCCTACCACCATGACACGGCCCGGCGCCGGTTGCGTGGCCACCGGCCATCGGAGCAGGCGGCGCGCCCTGCCGGCCCCACCCGGGGACGGGTGGCCCTGTTCACCACCTGCTACGGCAACTACAACGAGCCCGGGCTGGCGGAGGACCTGGTGGCGGTATTCGAGCACAACGAGATCCCGGTGCGCCTGGTGGGCAGGGAACGCTGTTGCGGCATGCCCAAGCTGGAGCTGGGTGACCTGGAGGCGGTGGCGGCGCACAAGGAGGCCAACCTGCCGGAGCTGCTGCGGCTGGTGGACGAGGGCTGGGACATCGTGGCACCGGTGCCGTCCTGCGTGCTGATGTTCAAGCAGGAGCTGCCGCTGATGTTCCCCGACGACGAGGGCCTGGCCCGGGTGCGGGACCACATCTACGATCCCTTCGAGTACCTGGCCCTGCGGCATCGCCACGACTGTTTCAAGACGGATTTCAAGCATGCGCTGGGCAGGGTCAGCTACCACCTGGCCTGCCACCAGCGGGTGCAGAACATCGGCATGAAGACGCGGGACATCCTCGCCCTGGTGCCGGATACCGAGGTGCTGCCCATCGAGCGCTGCTCCGGGCACGATGGCACCTACGCGGTGAAGACCGAGTTCCACGACATCTCCATGAAGATCGGGCGGCCGGTCTTCAAACGGGTCGAGCAGGCGCAGCCCGACCACTATACCAGCGACTGTCCCATGGCCGGGCACCAGATCGAGAACGGTCTCGGTGGCGCCCCGGCCCCGGAACACCCCTTGACCCTGCTGCGCCGGGCCTATGGCATATGAACATCAGGAGAGGTGACATGCAGAAACTGACCCGCGACGATCTCTATTCCCTGGAGCGATACGCCGAGCTGCGGCCCGAGTTCAAGGCCCGGGTGCTGGAACACAAGCGCAACCGGGTGGTGCCGGTCGGTCCCATGGCCACCCTTTACTTCGAGGACCGCCTGACCATGCAGTACCAGGTGCAGGAGATGCTGCGCATCGAGCGCATCTTCGAACCCGAGGGCATCGCCGAGGAACTGGCCGCCTACAACCCGCTGATCCCCGACGGCAGCAACTGGAAGGCCACCTTCATGATCGAGGTGCCCGATCCCGAGGAGCGCAAGCGGGTGCTGGCGCAGCTGGTGGGCATCGAGGACCGGGTGTGGGTGCAGGTGGGCGAGTTCGAGCGCGTCTATGCCATCGCCGACGAGGACATGGATCGCGCCACCCAGGACAAGACCTCCTCGGTGCACTTCCTCCGCTTCGAGCTGACGCCGGACATGGTGGCGGCGGCCAAGCAGGGGGCCATGATCGGGGTGGGCATCGAGCACGATCTCTATCGCCACCAGGTGGTGCCTCTGGCCGACAACCTGCGCGCCGCCCTGGTGGCCGATCTGGACTGACCGACCCGGCACGGCGGCTTGCTTGGCACCGGCCGGTGCCGGTGGAGTAGAATAGCGCCCCGTGCCGAATCACCATCACCAGCCGTGGTACCGGATCCGCTGGATCCCCCTCCTCCTGTGCCTGTTGTGCGCCCTTACCGCGGCCCGCGCCGACGAGGACGAGCCGGCCCCGGCATTGCCCGCGCCACTGGCCCCGGCCCCCTGGCACGAGGGCCGGGTGGTCCTGCCGCCCCTGCCGGCGGCAGGGGACTGGCGGGTGCTGCCGGCGCGGCTGCCCGGTGGCTGGCGGCTGCGGTTGGCGCCGGAGACCCTGGTCGTGACCGCTGCGGGCGTGGTGCGTTATGCCCTCCGGCTCGATTCCCCCGCCGGGGCCCACAGCCGCTTCTACGAGGGGTTGCGCTGCAGTCCGCCCCGGATCCGCACCTACGCCTATGCCGGCAGGGGTCGCTGGATCAGCCTGCCGGACCAGGGCTGGGTGCTGCTGGCGCGTCACCCGGCCGGCCGCTACCGCCGTCCCCTGCTGGACTTCCTCTGTGACGACGAGGGTCGCCCGTTGCCGGTCAAGGAGATCCGGCAGCGCCTGCGCTGGGGGGCGCCGGCACTGGACATCGAGGACGAATGAGGGCTTGGAATGCCGGCCGCGCCGGGCGCGGACCTGGCCAGCCACAGGGAGATCCATGAACGACAGTTACGATGCCGCCGCCATCGAGGTGCTGTCCGGGCTCGATCCGGTACGCAAGCGCCCGGGCATGTACACGGACACCAGCCGGCCCAACCACCTGGCCCAGGAGGTCATCGACAACGCGGTGGACGAGGCCATCGCCGGCTTCGCCGGCCGCATCCAGGTGCGGGTGCTGGCCGACGGGGCGCTGGAGGTGGAGGACGACGGCCGTGGCATGCCGGTGGACGTCCATCCGGAGGAGGGCATCCCGGGGGTGGAGCTGATCCTCACCCGGCTGCACGCCGGCGGCAAGTTCTCCGGCCGCAACTACCGCTTCTCCGGTGGCCTGCACGGGGTCGGGGTGTCGGTGGTCAACGCCCTGTCCTCGCGGCTGGACGTCTGGGTCCGGCGCGGCGGCCAGGAATACCACATGGCCTTCGAACACGGCGAGCCGGTGCAGCCGTTGACCACCGTCGGCCGGGTGGGGCGCCAGAACCGGGGCACCCGGCTCCGGTTCCAGCCGGATCCGTCCTATTTCGACAGCCCGCGCTTCGATCTGCGGCGGCTGCGGCACCTGCTGCGGGCCAAGGCCGTGCTCTGTCCCGGCCTGCGGGTGGACCTGTACGACGAGGGGAACGACCGGCACGACAGCTGGTGCTTCGAGGCGGGTATCCCGGACTACCTGGCGCAGGCGCTCCAGGACCGGGAGCTGCTGCCCCGCCCGCCCTTCAGCGGCGACATGGAGGGCCACCACGAGGCCGTGGCCTGGGCCCTGGCCTGGCTGCCGGAGGGTGGCGACGGCATCACCGAGAGCTATGTCAACCTGATCCCCACCCCCCAGGGCGGTACCCATGTCAACGGTCTGCGCACCGGCCTGACCGAGGCCATCCGCGAGTTCTGCGAGTTCCGCCAGCTGCTGCCGCGGGGCGTGCGCATCACCCCGGACGACGTCTGGGAGGGCTGCTGCCATGTGCTGTCGGTGAAGATGCAGGACCCCCAGTTCAGCGGCCAGACCAAGGAGCGGCTGTCCTCGCGCGAGTGCGCGGCCTTCGTCTCGGGGGTGGTCAAGGATGCCTTCAGCCTGTGGCTCAATCAGCACGCGGAGAACGGTGAGCGCATCGCGGCGCTGGCCATTCAACATGCGCAGACCCGGATGCGGGCCGGGCGCAAGGTGGCGCGCAAGCGGACGGTGGCCGGGCCGGCCCTGCCCGGCAAGCTGGCCGACTGCACCGCCAGCGATCCGGCGGTGACCGAGCTGTTCCTGGTGGAGGGCGATTCCGCCGGGGGGTCCGCCAAGCAGGCCCGGGACCGGGAATTCCAGGCCATCATGCCGCTGCGGGGCAAGATCCTCAACACCTGGGAGGTGGACGCCGCCGACGTCCTCGGTTCCCAGGAGGTACACGACATCGCCCTGGCCATCGGGGTGGAGCCCGGTTCCGGCGACCTGGGCGGGCTGCGCTATGGCAAGATCTGTATCCTGGCCGATGCCGACTCCGATGGCGCCCACATCGCCACCCTGCTGTGCGCCCTGTTCCTGCGCCATTTCCGGCCCCTGGTGCAGGCCGGCCACGTCTATGTCGCCATGCCGCCCCTGTACCGCATCGACGTGGGCAAGCAGGTGTTCTATGCCCTGGACGATGCCGAGCGCGACGGCGTGTTCGACCGCATCGCCGCCGAGCGCATCCGCGGCAAGGTGACGGTGCAGCGTTTCAAGGGCCTGGGCGAGATGAACCCCATGCAATTGCGCGAGACCACCATCAACCCGGACACCCGGCGCCTGGTACAGCTCACCCTGGCCCCGGGGGACGATGCCGACGCCCTGCTGGACATGCTGCTGGCGCGCAAGCGGGTGGCCGACCGCCGCCGCTGGCTGGAACAGAAGGGCGACCTGGCCGAGGTCTGACCGGCGGCGGGGACGACGCCGGCACCGGCAACCGATCATTCGAGGCAAGCGAGGTCCAGATCCTCATGCAGGACATCATCACCGACCCGGGCGTGGAGCGCCTGCCGCTGCGGGAATTCACCGAAAAGGCGTACCTGGACTACTCCATGTACGTCATCCTCGATCGTGCCCTGCCGCACATCGGCGACGGGCTCAAGCCGGTGCAGCGCCGCATCGTCTACGCCATGTCGGAGCTGGGCCTTTCGGCCGCCGCCAAGCACAAGAAGTCGGCCCGCACCGTGGGCGACGTGCTGGGCAAGTTCCACCCCCACGGCGACAGCGCCTGCTACGAGGCCATGGTGCTCATGGCCCAGCCCTTCTCCTACCGCTATCCCCTGATCGACGGTCAGGGCAACTGGGGCTCGCAGGACGACCCCAAGTCCTTTGCCGCCATGCGCTACACCGAGGCCCGGCTGGCCCCCTATGCCCAGCTGTTGCTGCGGGAGCTGGACCAGGGTACGGTGGACTTCGCCCCCAACTTCGACGGCACCCTGGAGGAGCCGGTGCTGCTGCCGGCGCGGCTGCCCAATGTCCTGCTCAACGGGGCCACCGGTATCGCCGTGGGCATGGCGACGGACATCCCGCCCCACAACCTGCGCGAGGTGGCCAGTGCTCTGGTCCACCTGCTGGAGGATCCCAAGGCGGATACGGCCGCCCTCTGCCGCCACGTGCCGGCGCCGGATTTTCCCACCGAGGCGGAGATCGTCACCCCGCGCGCGGAACTGCTGCGCGCCTACGAGACCGGCAGCGGCAGCCTGCGCATGCGGGCCCGCTACCAGATGGAGCAGGGCGACATCGTGATCACGGCCCTGCCGTACCAGGTGCCGGGGGGGCGGGTGCTGGAACAGATCGCGGCCCAGATGGCGGCCAGGAAGCTGCCCATGGTGGAGGACCTGCGCGACGAGTCGGATCATGAGAATCCCACCCGGCTGGTGATCGTGCCCCGCTCCAGCCGGGTCGACGTGGAAGCCTTGATGTCGCACCTGTTCGCCACCACCGACCTGGAACGCAGCTACCGCCTCAACTTCAACATGATCGGCATCGACGGCCGGCCGGCGGTGAAGGGGTTGCGCGCCATCCTGGCGGAGTGGCTGCAGTTTCGCACCGCCACCGTGCGCCGGCGCCTGGAACATCGCCTGGCCCGGGTGCGGGACCGGCTGCACGTGCTGGACGGTCTGCTGGTGGCCTATCTCAACATCGACGAGGTCATCGCCATCATCCGTCGGGAGGACGAGCCCGCGCCGGTGCTCATGGCCCGGTTCGGGCTGAGCGAGATCCAGGCCGAGGCGATCCTCAACCTGCGCCTGCGCCACCTGGCGCGGTTGGAGGAGATGAAGATCCGTGGCGAGCAGGAAGAGCTGGAACGGGAACGCGACGACCTGGAACGGACCCTGGGCTCGAGGCGCCGGCTGCGCACCCTCATCCGGCGCGAGATCCTGGCCGATGCCGAGCAGTATGGCGACGCACGCCGTTCGCCCCTGGTGGAGCGTGCGCCGGCCCAGGCCCTGGACGAGAAGGCCTGGATCCCGAGCGAGCCGGTCACCCTGGTGCTGTCGAAGAAGGGCTGGATCCGTGCCGCCAAGGGCCACGAGGTGGATCCCGCCGCGCTCGGTTACCGGGGGGGCGACGGTTTTCTCGCCGCCGCCCGTGGCCGCAGCAACCAGGTGGCGGTGCTGCTCGATTCGCACGGCCGGGCCTATTCGCTGCCGGCCCACGGTCTGCCCTCCGCCCGCGGTCACGGCGAACCCCTGACCAAGTGGCTGTCACCGCCCGATGGCGCCGAGTTCACCGGCCTGCTGCTGGGCGGGGACGAGGATCTCTGCGTTCTGGCCAGCGATGCCGGCTACGGGTTCCTGGTCGGCCTGGGTGAACTCCATTCCCGCAAGCGCGGGGGCAAGGTGGTGCTGACCCTGCCCAAGGGCGCCAGGGTGCTGCCGCCCCAGCGGGTGACGGACCTCGGCTCGGACCGCCTGGTGGTCGCCACCAACCTGGGCAACCTGCTGGTATGCCCGCTGGCCGGGTTGCCGCGCATGGCCCGGGGCAAGGGTCAACGGATCATCGCGGTGCCGGGCAAGCGGGTGGCGGACCGGAGCGAATTCGTCCAGGCGCTGGCCGTGGTGCCGGCGGACGGCGAGGTGCGGGTCCATGCCGGCAAGCGGTACCTGCGGCTGCGGCCGGCGGACCTGGAGGCCTATGTCGGTGAGCGGGGGCGGCGCGGCCGACGGCTGCCCCGCGGCTACCAGAAGGTGACCGCCATCGAGCGGGTTTGAAGGCCGCGCAACGGTTGGACTGGGACCCCGGTTCCGGCATAATAGCCCTGCATCGCAGCACGCTGCGGGCCGCAACTGACGTGAACAGCCCGGCATCCGCCGGTAATTTGTACCCTTTTCACGAGAAAGACCCAGCGGAACCCGTCCTTCATGGCCCATGTGCTCCTCTTGAACGGCCCCAACCTCAACCTGCTGGGCAGCCGGGAACCGGGGCACTATGGCCGGGCCACCCTGAACGACATCCTGCAGCGGTTGCGGGCCCTGGCCGGCGAACTGGACGTCGCGCTGACCGATTTCCAGAGCAACGCGGAACACGAACTGGTGGAGCGCATCCAGGCGGCCGGCGGGGAGGGGGTGGATTTCATTCTCATCAATCCCGCCGCCTTCACCCACACCAGCATCGCGTTGCGGGACGCCCTGGCCGCCGTGGCCATCCCCTTCATCGAGATCCACCTTTCCAACATCCATGCCCGGGAGCCCTTCCGGCGCCAGTCGTATCTCTCCGACCATGCGGTGGGCGTCATCAGCGGGCTGGGTGCCCAGGGCTACGAGCTGGCGCTGCGCGCCGCGGTCGACTGGCTGGCGGAGCGGGCCGCCCGGGACAGGACCTGAACCGACATGGACATTCGCAAGGTCAAGAAACTCATCGAATTGCTGGAGGCCTCGGGTATCGCGGAGATCGAGATCCACGAGGGCGAGGAATCGGTCCGGATCAGCCGCTACCCCGCTGGCGGGG
>JALWSQ010000130.1 GCA_026993645.1 Thiohalobacter sp. | reverse complement strand
CGGAAATCGGCCTGGTCGCCCGGTGTCGCCGGCAGCACCGCCTCCAGCCGAGGCCGGGACAGGGGCGGCGCCTGGGCCAGCAGGGCCTGGCCGAAGCGCTCCAGCGCCGGCGCCGGGCCCTGGGTGAAGATCTCCACCTCGCCCATGCGGTTCAGGACCCAGCCGGTGAGGCCATGGGCCCGCGCCAGGCGGTAGACGAAGGGCCGGAAGCCCACCCCCTGGACCCGGCCGCTGAGACGCCAGCGCCGTGCCTCCAACGCCGGCCGGGTGCCCTCGGGTCGCACATCGGGCCGCGACGCCATGGCCCTTCAACCCGCCGCCCGTTCCCGGCGTTCGCGCACGCCGCCGCTCCACCAGATGCGGCAGGCCCCCTCGTCCGAGACCATGCAGGGACCCACCGGCGTCCGCGGGGTGCAGGGCCGGCCGTAGATACGGCATTCGTTGGGATAGATCTGCCCCAGCACCACGCGGGCACAGTCGCAACCCTGGGGCATCTGCCCCACCCGCTTGCGGGAGGTGTCGGCATGGGACGGAAACCGCCGCCGCGCGTCCGCCGCCGCCAGGGCGGGCCGCAGGGCGAATCCCGAGGCTTGGATGCGGCCGACCCCGCGCCAGTTGGCGTCGGTCACCTCGAAGGCGGTGCGCAACTGGCGCCGGGCGGCCGCGTTGCCGCCGGGGTGCACCACCTCGCGGTAGCAGTTGTCCAGGAAGCGCCGGCCCTCCACCCATTGGCGCAGAACCGAGTAGAAGGCGGCCAGCAGGGAGACGGGGGTGAAGCCGGCCACCGCCACCGGCAGCCCGTGCCGCTCCACCACGAAGCCCCATTCCTCGGCGCCCATGACGGCGGAGACGTGACCGGGCGCGACCAGGGCGTCGAAGCCGGGGCGGCCGGAATCCAGCAGCATGGCCACCGCCGGCCAGGTGAGCCGCCCGGACAGCAGCAGGCTCAGGTTGTCGGGGATGCCCTCGAGCAGCATGGCGGCCACCGGGGCCATGGTGGTCTCGAAGCCGGCGGCGAAGAACACCACCTGGCGCCGGGGTTCGGCGCGGGCGATGCGCACCGCCTCCCGCGGCGAGGCGATGGGGCGCACGTCGGCCCCGGCCGCCCGCGCCTGTTCCAGGGTGCGGATCTCGCGCCGCGGCAGGTTCACCGGCACACGCAACATGTCGCCGAAGGCGAGCAGCACCAGGTCTTCGTGCCGGGCCAGCTGGATGGCCTCGTAGACGTCCTCCTCGGGACAGACGCACACCGGGCAGCCGGGCCCCGGGATCAGCTCGACCCCCGGCGGCAGGGCGGCGCGCAGGCCGGCCAGGGTGATGGCGCGCTCGTGCCCGCCACAGACATTCATGATGCGGATCCGCGGGGGCAGGTCCAGGGCGCGGATACGGGCCAGCCAGGTGGCGGCGTCGGCCCCCACCTCAGAATGCCCCCTCGCCGGCGTGCAACGCCTGGCCCTCGGGCTGGATCGCCGGCCGGCGGCTGCTGCCCGCCGCCTGCTGCGACACGAGCAGGGCGCGTGTCTGCCGCAGCCAGTCGAGCCAGGCGGCCAGGCCCTCGCCGGTCCGGGCGGAGAGCGACAGGCAGGGTGCCGCGCTGGCCAGGTCACGCAGGCAGCGCTCGGCCCGGCCGGGCTGGAACTCGGGCAGGTAAGGCAGAAGATCGGCCTTGGTCAAAAGCACCAGGTCCGCGGCGCGGAACATCACCGGGTACTTGGCCGGCTTGTCGTCCCCCTCCGGCACCGACAGCAGGGTGACGTTGTAGTGCTGGCCCAGGTCGAAGCTGGCCGGGCACACCAGGTTGCCCACGTTCTCGACGAACAGCAGGTCGATGGTGGAGAGATCCAGCCCGTGCAGGGCCTGGTGCACCATGTGGGCATCCAGGTGGCAGGCGCTGCCGGTGGTGATCTGGATGGCCTCCACGCCCCGGGCGCGGATGCGCTCGGCGTCGTTCTCGGTCTCCAGGTCGCCCTCGATCACGGCGATGCGCAGGGTATCGCCGAGGGCCTCGATGGTCGCCTCCAGCAGCGCGGTCTTGCCGGCGCCCGGCGAGGACATGAGGTTGACGGCCAGCACCTGGTGGCGGTCCAGGTGGGCCCGGTTGTGGGCCGCCTGCCGGTCGTTCTCGGACAACAGGTTGCGCAGCACGGTGACGGCCTCCCGGCCCTCCCCCGTCTGGTGCAGCCGACCACCCGGTCGCAGCAGGTGGGCGTTGGCATCGGTGATGTTGCAACCGCAGGTGTCACACATGAGGTGTTCCCTCCCTAGTCGTTCTCCGCCGCCAGGGCGAGGTCGAACAGCTCCCAGCTGCTGCGCGCCTCCTCCGGCGTCACCTTCTGGATGGCATAGCCGACATGGACCATGACGAAATCGCCCGGTGCCAGGGTCTCGTCCTGCATCAGGAACAGGCTGACCTCGCGCTCGACGCCACGCGCCTCGCAGCGGGCGACGAACCCGTCGATGGACTGGATCCTCATGGGGATGGCGAGGCACATGCCCGTGGCACCTCCGGTTCGATGTCCGCCAGTTCCAGGTGGGCCAGCAGCAGCTCGTCGCCGCTCACCAGCCGCGTGCGCCAGTCGCCGCAGGCCCCGCACAGCAGGCGGTTGGGCGCCGCCTCGGTCTCGGCCCCGCAGCGGGTGCAGCGCACCACCACCGGTGCCGCCTCGATCACCAGCTCGGCCCCGGCGGCCAGGCTGCCGGCCGCGGCCAGGGGCCAGGCATGGCGCAGCAGCGGCGCCTCGGCGCCGGACAGCGGCCCGAGGCGCAACAGGATACGGGCCACGCGCCGGGCGCGGTGATCGCGGGCGATCCGCTCCACCTGGCCCAGCAGGGCGATGCACAGCGAGTACTCATGCATCCCCGTCCTCCAGGGAATGCCTATTCACCAGATGCTCTCCCGGTAGGGTGCCAGTAGCGCATCGATCCGTTGCCGCGAGTCGGCCAGGTCCTCGGGCGCCGCGCAGGCCACCAGGGGCACGTCCCCCACCTCCAGGGTGTCCAGGATCAGACGCTCGCTGCTGTTGTAGTACCGCACCCGCCAGATGTGGGGCCAGGCGGTGCTGTCGATACGGCACTGGCCATAGCCGCGCGACAGGATCCGGACCGGCCCCTCGCCCAGCACCTGCGCCAGGAAGTCGCGGTCGGCCTCCGACAGCGGCAGCAGGCTGAGGTTGATCGCATGGGCCGGGCGGCCCGGCTGCCAGCGGCGCAGGGCCTCGTCCAGCTCGGTGAGCAGCGCCGGTGCGTTCATCACCCCCGGTGGTGGCTCGTGACCGGCCAGGGGCGGCCCCTCGCCCTGCCCGGCATCCGTCCGCCGGGCCAGGAAGGGCACGTCGCCCACCTCGAGCAGGTCGCGCGAGACCTGGCCCTGGGCGTCGAGGATGAGGATGCGCCAGATACCCGGATAGACGGATTCCTGCGCCTGGGCCTGGTAGCCATCGTGGAAGGTCAGGCTCACCTCGCCCTCGCCCAGGATGTCGTTCAGCTCCGCCCGGCTCCTGTCATCGAGCGCCGCCAGGTCGGCCACCAGGGGCTCGCTGCCCGGCTGCCAGCGCGCCAGCGCCCCCTCGGCCCAGGTCAGCACCGCCTGCAGCCCCGGCAGGTGCCGCAGCGCCTCCGGCGAGGGGGTGTCGGAACGGCGGAAGCGGTCCATCTGGCGCGGCAGCGCCAGGCAGTCGATCTCCACGCCGTCGATACTCTCCGGCTGGCCGCCCGGCCCGAGCCGGGGCGGCACGCGTTCCGATGTGTCACTCATAGTCTGTCCCCCAAGTTTGTGTGATCATGTCCTTCGCCTCGCCACCCTCCTCGGCCAACAGATCCTGGAGCCGATGCCAGAGGGCCAGGTACAGGCGCTCCATCGCCTCCGGCTCCGGGAGTCGATGGCCGTCCCCCGTCTCCAGCCCCCAGAGTTCGAGCCGCTGTGGCAGCCAGCCCAGGGCCTGGCCCAGCAACAGGGCCTCGGCCACACCGGTGCCATGGGTCGACAGCGGCCGGGCCTCCGCCAGCAGGGCGGAGCGCGGCAACTGCACCAGGGTGCCGGGCACGCCACCGGCCACTGCGTCCACCAGCAGGACCGCCCCGGCATCGCGCAGATCCTGCAGCAGGGCCATGCCCGGGCGATCCCGCAACAGCAGGGCCAGGCGCGGCCCCACCCCCTCCAGCCGCGGATCGGCTCGCAGCCGCTCCACCATGCACCAGCCCAGGCGGTCGGCACCGAAAGGCGAGCCCACGCCGATGACGCGTACCTGCTTCATCGCCGTTCCACCCGCAGGCGCAGGAAATGGGTGGCGCAGGAGATACAGGGATCGTAGTTGCGGATCACCTGTTCCGCGCGCCGGCGCAACCGCTCGTCGGGCTGGTCCAGGCCCAGGCGCTCCAGGGAGCGGCGGGCATCGGCCTCCATGCGGGCCTGGTTCTGACTCGTGGGTGGCGTGATGCGGGCGACCTCCACCCGGCCCCGGGCATCGAAGCGATAACGATGGTAGAGGATGCCGCGCGGTGCCTCGGTACAGGCGATCCCGGTGCCGGCCCGGGGCTGCACCCGCACCCCGGCGACGGGGCGCACCCGGTCCATGAGCCGGATCGCCTCCTGCATGGCCAGGCAGATCTCCACTGCCCGGGCGACGATGCTGTGGAACATGTTGCGGCTGGGCAGGTGCAGGCCGGCCTCCGCCAGCAGACCGACCAGCGCCGGCGGCAGCCGGTCCCGGTTCAGGTTCAGCCGGGCCAGGGGCCCGACGAGGTAGGGCTCCCCCTGCAGGTGGCTGTGCAGGGCGGTGGAATGGGGCACCTGGGTCTCGGTGAAATGATGCTCGTAGTCGGCCACCGGGCACTCGAGGCCGGTGGAGGCCAGGATGTCGCCCTGCTCGATGGCATAGGCATGGGGATGACGCAGCGCCACGCAGGTGAAATCCTGCTCGTCCTCCGGCAGTTCCAGGGTCGCCGCCCAGCGCACCAGGTCCCGCGCCGCCGGCAGGGCCTGGGCGAACGCCTGCCGCAGCGCGGCCAGCTCCGCCGCGGCCGGGTAATGGCTGAACCCCCCGGGCCGCAGGCTGACCGGATGGACCGCGCGACCACCCAGCAGGGCCAGCAGGCGGTTGCCCAGTGCCTGCAGCCGCAGCCCGCGCTCCACCAGCCCGGGCTGGCGGCCGGCGAGTTCCACCACGCTGTCGCAGCCGAGAAAGTCCGGCGCGGCCAGCAGGTGCAGGTGCAGGGCATGGCTCTCGATCCACTCGCCGCAGTACATCAGCCGGCGCCAGTCCCGCACCATGGGATCCGGCTCGATACCGAACGCGGCCTCGATGGCCTGCACCGCCGTCACCTGGTAGGCGACCGGGCAGATGCCACAGATACGGGCGACGATGTCCGGTACCTCGTGCCAAGGGCGGCCCTCGAGCAGCTTCTCGAACAGGCGCGGTGGCTCGAAGATGCGCAGCTGCAGCCGTTCGATACGGTCACCGCTGATCACCAGGTCGAGCGCCCCCTCCCCCTCGACGCGCGTCAGCACCGGTACCTGAATGTGGCGACCGGCACCTGCCCCCGCGCTGCGGGCGGTGGTGGAAGGGCTGCAGGCCGGGGAGGACGAGCATGACTG
>JALWSQ010000129.1 GCA_026993645.1 Thiohalobacter sp. | reverse complement strand
CCCGCCCCCACCCCCCCGCCGGCCACGACGACCGATGGGAGCCTGCTCACCGACGCGCTGCGCCGCAAGATGCTCGAGCGGCTGCTGCAGAAACATTGACCAGCGGACGCTAACAGGACCATGTCACCCGGTACCACCTGCCAAGGAACGACGGGGCGAGAATCCATGATCAGACCGAACATACCCACATCGATTGCCCTGCTGCTGGCACTGGGCCTTGCGACCGGCTGTGCCCAGTGGCCGCACGCCCACCCGGCAGCCAGCAGGCCACCGGCGCCGGCCGTCGCGACCAGGACCACCGCGAAACCCGCCGGGCAGCCGCCCGCGACGCGGGTGGTGCGGGTTCCGGACGCCCCGGGGACGGCCGCCCCCGCCCGGCCCGCACCGGCCCGGGTGCACTACGGCACAGGTCCCGTGGTCCAGGCACCGCGGACCCCTGCGGCCCCGGCACCGGCCGCTGGCAAGGCAAGGGCGTCACCCTCAATTTCGAGGCGGCCCCCATCCGCGCCGTGGTCAAGACCATCCTCGGCGACCTGCTCCACGCCAACTATGCCGTGGACCCCAAGGTGCAGGGCAAGGTCAGCCTGCAGACCAATCGCCCGGTGGCACGCAAGGATCTGCTGCCCATCCTGGAGACCCTCCTCCGCAGCCAGTCCGCCATCCTGGTCCGCAACGGCGATTTCTACCGTATCCTGCCGGCGACGGCGGCCGCGGACCAGGTGCTTCCCCTGAGCGTGGACGAGCCGAGCCGGCCGGGGTACCAGGTGCTGGTGGTACCGCTGCATTTCGTCGCCGCCAAGGAAATGCAGCGCCTCCTGACCCCGCTCTTGCCCAAGGGCAACCGGCTGCAGATCGAGACCCGCCGCAACCTGCTCATCCTCACCGGCATGCGGTCCGAGATACGGCGCCTGCTGAGGCTGGTGCATGCCTTCGACCTGGACTGGCTCCGGGGCATGTCCCTGGGCCTGGTGCCGCTGCACAATACCGAGGCCAAGACCCTGGTGCCCGAACTCCAGGGCATCCTGAAGCAACAGCTGCCCGATACCGGGAACGGGCTGCTGCGCATGAGCGCCATCGAACGCATCAATGCCGTGCTGGTGGTCTCCCGCCAGCCGCGTTACCTGGATCTGGTCCGCGACTGGATCCGCCAGCTCGACCGGCCCGACCAGACTGCCGGGCGGCATCTCTACGTCTACGAGGTGCAGAACGCCAAGGCCGAGGACCTGGCCAAGGTGCTGACCGACCTGTTCACCGGCGGGACCACCTCCCGGGCCGCGCCGGAAGCGCCCCGGGTGGCCCCCAACCACCGGCCCATCACCCTCGCCAGCGCCCTGGAACGGGCCGGGGCCGCGGGCACCGGCAAGTCCCGGAGCAGGCCCAAGGCCCGGGCCGGCGGCGCCCCGACCAAGGCCGGGGGTCCCCTGTCCGTGGACGACATGGGCGAGGTGCGCATCATCGCCAACCCCCAGAACAACACCCTGGTCATCCTGGCCACGGCCCAGGACTACGAGAAGGTGCGGGCGGCGTTGCGCAAGCTCGATACCATCCCGCTCCAGGTCCTGATCGAGGCCTCCATCGTCGACGTCTCCCTCAGCGACGAGCTGACCTACGGGCTGGAGTGGTTCTTCACCAATCACCTGGGCAGTGGTCGCAGCGGCAAGGGCACCCTGGATCTCAGCAGTGGCGCCGGCCTGTCCGCCGTGGTGCCCGGCTTCTCCTACGCGGTGGTGGACCGGGCATCCGCGGTGCACGCAGTGCTGAACACCCTGGCCAAGAAGTCGCGGCTGAACGTGATCTCCTCGCCTTCCCTGATGGTGCTGGACAACCAGACCGCCACCATCCGGGTGGGTGACCAGCAGCCCATCCAGACCTCCACCGCCAGCACGGATGCCGCCGTGCTGGTGCAGTCGATCCAGTACAAGGACACCGGTGTCTTTCTCGAGGTCACGCCGCGGGTGAATTCCAGCGGCATGATCACCATGGACATCCGCCAGGAGGTCACCGACGTCGGCGACATCGACAGCGCCACGGGGCAACGCAGCTTCCTGCGCCGGGAAATCAAGAGCTCGGTGTCGGTGGAGAGCGGCGAGACCATCGTGCTCGGCGGCCTGATCAAGCGCAACCGTTCCCGTTCCCACAGCGGCATCCCGCTGCTGTCCGACCTGCCGGTGGTGGGCAACCTGTTCGGACAGCAGAGCCGGTCCAGCGACCGAACCGAGTTGATCGTGCTCATCACGCCGCGAGCGGTGCGCGATCCCCGCGAGGCACGGCAGGTGACGGGCGAATTCGAGCAAAAGCTGAAGATCCTGTCGGAGAGCCTGAAGTAATGGCCCGCGGTCGCCGGCCAAACCCTACCACCAGTACTGGAGTTCATGCGCCTCGGCCGGCGCGCTTATAATGGGGCGGCCCGCTCGACTGGAATCGAACCAAGGTGCCCCATTTCACGCTCGACATGCTCCTGCCCTGGGAATTCTCCCCGCTGGTGCTCGCTGCCTGCCTGGGTGCCCTGTTCTTCTACCTCCGCGGCTGGCGCCGCAACCGTCGTGACGGCCATCCCGGCCCCGGCACCTGGGGCCTGCTGGGGTTCCTGGCCGGCCTGCTGCTGATCTACGGCGTCATGCAGACCCGCTTCGACTACCTGGCCCAGCACATGCTCTGGATCCACCGCCTGCAGCATCTGGTGCTGCATCACCTGGGACCCTTCCTGATCATCATGGGCGGCGCCCACCCGGCATTCGCCAGCGGTCTGCCGGTGCGGTTGCGGGATTCCGTCCTGTTCCGCAATCCCCCGGTCCGGGCCCTGTACCGTCTGATCCAGCATCCTCTGGTGGCCTGTATCCTGTTCGTCGGCCTGATCGCCTTCTGGCTGATCCCCGAGGTCCACTTCACGGCCATGCTCAGCGCCCGCCGCTACCAGGTCATGAACTGGAGCATGCTGATCGATGGCCTCCTGTTCTGGTGGCTGGCATTGGAAATCCGGCCAGTGGCGCGGGGCCGGACCCTGGGTTACGGTACGCGCATGCTCATGCTGCTGGCGGTGGTACCACCCCAGATCTATATTGGTGCCCACATTGCCTTGGCCGACCATTCACTCTATTCCGTATACAACGTCTGCGGCCGCGCCTGGCCCATCGATCCCCTGGTAGATCAGGAGATTGCCGGTATCATCACCTGGATCCCCGCAGCCATGATGAGCGGCCTCGGGCTGCTGGTGGTGCTGGCGCGCTGGATGCACGCCAGCGTCCTGCCCGCCCCCGCGGGTGGCGACGCGGCGCCGGCCGGCTGAGAGGATCCGCCATGCGCCGATTCGTCCTGCTGAATCTCCTGTCGTGGTGGTGCCTGGCGCTTCCGGCGGCCCCGGCCATCCAGGTGCACGACGCCTGGATCCGGCTGCTGCCCGGTGATCTGCCCCTGGCCGGCTACTGCACCCTGGTCAACGGAACCGACCACCGGCTCCGCCTCACCGGTGCCGCCAGTCCGGCCTTCCGCCAAGTCATGCTGCACCAGAGCATCCACCGCCACGGAACCAGCCGGATGCAGGCCGTCCATGGTATCGACATCCCGCCCGGCGGCGAGCTGCGCATCCGGCCCGGCGGCTACCACCTGATGCTCATGGGCCGGCGCCGGGCGCTCCATCCCGGCGACCGGGTCAGGGTGGAACTCCGGTTCCGAAACAGCGCACCGCTGCGGATCCCCTTCGAGGTCAGGAGTGCAACGGAATGAAACGCTGGATCCTCGTCGTCCTGCTGCTCCTCGCCGGCTGCGGCCAGCGGCCCGACTGGCACCTGCGCAACATCGAGGGCCTGATGCCGGATCTCGCCTTCCAGCTCACCGACAGCCAGGGGCGGGCGGTGACCGCGGACCGGTTCCGGGGCAAGATCAGCCTGCTCTATTTCGGCTATACCCATTGCCCCGACGTGTGCCCCACCACCCTGTCCGACCTGGCCCGGGCCCTGCGCCGGCTGGGGCCGGACGCCGATCAGGTGCGGATCCTGTTCGTGTCGGTGGATCCGGCGCGGGACAAACCCGGGGTCCTGGGCCGCTATGCCGCCGCCTTCGGCCCCCAGGTCCGCGGGCTGACCGGGAGCCAGGACGCCCTGCGGCAGCTGACCCGGCGCTACCGCGTCAGCTTCGGCCTGGGCAAGCCCGATACCCAGGGCAACTACGAGGTCAGTCACAGCAGCGCCGTGTTCGTCTTCGACCGTCGGGGCCGGGTGCGACTGCTGGATACGGACAGCGGCGACACCGAGGCCCTGGTGGCGGACCTGCGCCGGCTGCTGAAGGAGGGATGAACCCGGCGTCTCAGTCGGACCTGGCGGCAGAGACCCCCTGCAGCAGGGCCAGTGCCGGATCGCGGCCATCGAACCGCCCGGTGTCGAACTTGTCGCGGAAGAAGGCGTAGACCTCCGCCAGGGTCCGGGGCCGCCCCCGGCCATCCTGGAACACCCGGACATTGCTGGCCGCCGCCCGGGGAAAGACGTCACGCGCCAGGACCCGGCCGTCCCGGTGCAGGGCCTGCAGGAAATGCACCGCCTCGCGGACCCCGAAGAAATGGGCCAGGTACAGCTCGGTCCGCCCGGGCGCCTGCCCCAACGCCCGTTGCAGGCGTTCCCCGTTCGCCCGCACGAACTCGGCCACCATCAGCGCCGACAGCCTGGGATCGTAGCGCAGGGCCAGTGCCTGGCGGCGCAGCACCGGGTTGGCGATGTAGGCGTGGCGCCGTCCCGCGTCGTCCACCCGGTAGCGGACCTGGTCGGCATAGACCCCCAGGCCATAGCGCGCGCCCCAACGATGGAGGCTGTCCAGCCAGGTCTCGCGGGTGAACTGGTAGAGACCGGCGGCGGAGGACAGCTCGGCCGTGCACAGGGGATCGAAATTGCTCTCCACCCTGGCCAGTTCCATCAGAAAGGGGAAGTCGGCACCGGTGCGTATACTGGCGAGCTCGATGGCCGACAACACCCGGGCCGGAACCCCGAACCGCGCCTGGTCGCGGCGCACCAGGTCGGCGTAGGCATCCAGCAGGGCGTCGAGCTGGCGCGCGTCCGGTGCCCGGCCCTGGATCCGGGCCGGCAAGTAGTAGAGCCGAA
The DNA here is from genome assembly GCA_026993645.1 of Thiohalobacter sp. Lineage (GTDB taxonomy): Bacteria > Pseudomonadota > Gammaproteobacteria > Thiohalobacterales > Thiohalobacteraceae > JALWSQ01. The sequence goes on along the minus strand of JALWSQ010000129.1, from coordinate 587 downwards.
ATTCGTCCAGGGCCTGCGCGGTGCGCCGCCCCCGCACCCCGTCGGCGCGGGCCTGGCCCAGGTCGAAGCCCAGCGCCAGCAGATCCCGTTGCTGGCGGCGGATGGCAGCGGGCCCGTTCTCATCCGATCCCGGCAGGGGCAGGCGCCGCAGGATCTCCGCCAGCACCTCGTCCCCGGGCGACGCGGTCTCCGCAACGGTTGGGGAATCCGTCATGGCCAGCGCCGGTGCCGCCGGCGAGGGTCCGCCCGCCGCATCGATGCTGGCGGCCGGCGCCGGGAATCCAGGGGCCAGGGTCCAGGAATCGGCACCGGCCAGCTGATCCAGGAAATTCCACAGGGGTGCCGGTGCCGTTCCCGCCTGGTGGCGGGGCGGATCATCGACCACGGGTCTGGTCGGCACCCCCGCACCGGCCCGCGCCGGCGGCGGCGTCGCAGCGGTCCGCCGGGCCTTCTCCCCCGCCGCGGCCGCCCGCACGCGTCCGGCCGCCTCCCCCGTCGGCCGAACGGACGCAGCCGGGGCCGGATCACGCCAGTGGGCGCTGGCGATGGCCCCCACCAGGACCGTGGCCGGCAAGGCCAGCCAGGGC
>JALWSQ010000128.1 GCA_026993645.1 Thiohalobacter sp. | reverse complement strand
GTCCAATATTCCCCACTGCTGCCTCCCGTAGGAGTCTGGGCCGTGTCTCAGTCCCAGTGTGGCTGATCGTCCTCTCAGACCAGCTACCGATCGTCGCCTTGGTAGGCCGTTACCCCACCAACAAGCTAATCGGACGTAGGCCGATCCCGCGGCGCGAGCATGCAAGCAGAGGCCCGCTTTCCTCCGTGGAGCGTATGCGGTATTAGCCTGAGTTTCCCCAGGTTGTCCCCCACCGCAGGGCACGTTCCTACGTATTACTCACCCGTCCGCCACTCGCCGCCAGGGAAGCAAGCTTCCCCGCGCTGCCGTTCGACTTGCATGTGTTAGGCATGCCGCCAGCGTTCAATCTGAGCCAGGATCAAACTCTTCAGTTCAAAGTTTGCGGTTGCTTGGGGCAACCAATCCTGCTCGATGATTTACCGGGTCTTGGTATTGACTTCCAAGACGCCCTCATCGAAACGGTTTCGCACCGCGAAACACACGACGTGAGCGCCCACACAAGTCACCCGATCCTGATTGTGAAAGAACGATGCCGGGAGCGTGCCCGGCAAGGGGATGAAATATACGCCGGCCTCGCGGCCCGGTCAACCCCCCTTGATCCACAGGGATCCGCGGGGGCCGGCCGGCGCTCCCCGCCACCGACCGAGGACGCGCATTATAGGGCCTGGCCGGCCCAGGTCAACACCTATTTTCCGCCCCCGGATCCGCCCAGCCGGAACCGCGCGGTCGCCCCGGACAGTTCCACCGCCAGCGCCTGCAGCCGGTCCCCCTTGGCGCGCACATCCCCGGCCGCCTGCTCGCTGCCACAGGCCCCGTCGGCGATGGCCACCAGGTTGCGGTCGATCTCTGCCGCCACCGTGCTCTGCTCCTCCACCGCGCTGGCGATCTGTACCGCCATGTCGGCGATGGTACCCACCGCCGCGCTGATCTGTGCCAGCGCCTCGGCGGTACGCTCCACCTGCTCCTCCTCCACGCCCACCGCCTCGTCGGCGGCCTGCATCACGGTGACCGCCTCCGAGGCACCCGCCTGGATACGGCCCACGGACTCGCGAATCCGCTCGGTCGAGACCCGCGTCTGCTGCGACAGGGACCGGACCTCGTCCGCCACCACCGCGAATCCGCGGCCGTGCTCACCGGCCCGGGCCGCCTCGATGGCGGCGTTCAATGCCAGCAGGTTGGTCTGCTCGGCGAGCCCGGCGATGATCTCCAGCACGCTGCCGATTTCGTCCGCCGCCGCCTGCAACCGGCCCATCACCTGGCTGCCCGCACGCACCTTCTGCACCAGCACCTCGAAGCCACCCATCGCCTCGCTGGCCACCACCGCGCCGCTGGCCGCCAGCTCCTTGCCCTCCCGGGCCGCCTCCGCCGCTGTCTGGGTGTTGCGCGCCACCTCCTGAACCGAGGCCGCCATCTCGTTCATGGCCGCCGCCACCTGGTCCGTCTGCGCACGCTGGCCCTGCACCACCTCCTGCACCTGGCCGGCCGTGCCCTGCAGTTCCCCCGCCACCTGCTCCAGCTGCACGGCATTCGCCGCCAGGGTCTGGATCAGACCGCCGAGGTCCTGCCGCAACCGTTCGGCGGCCCGGGCCACGAGGCCGAACTCGTCCTCCCCCTGTGCCCGGACGGGGCTGCGGAAATCTCCTGCCGCCAGGCGTTCCAGGTCGGCCACCACCGAGCGGGCCGGGCCGATGATGCCGCGCCGGGTCAGGGCCAGGAAGAAGACGAAGGCCAGGATCACCGAAACGGCCATCGCCACCAGCGTCATCCGCAGGTTGTCGTGTGCCTCGGCCACGGCCCGATCCAGGCGCGCGACCATGGTCTCCGCCTCGAGCTGCGGTGCGGCCCCGGCCCGTGCCTGGGCCAGTTCCCGGTGCAGGTCGGCGGAGGCCCGCACCAGGTCGGTCTCCAGTCCCCACAGGCCGGTGAGGGCGCTGGCCAGCAGCAGGGCCGTCCCCCCACCCGTGATCAACAGCAGCTTGCGAAACAGACTCCGGCGAAACCAGCGCATGAGCGGACAACCTCCCTGACAGGTGGAATCCACCGCCTCCGGCAGGGCCGGCAGCGGCCGATACGAAACTCATCCCTGGTTGTATCGACCATGCCGACCGGAGGTTGAATGCGCTGGATCAAGATCCGGCCAAGGTGACGCGGGCGAAACGGCGCTTGCCGACCTGAAACACGTGGGTCTCCCCGGCCGGAAAGACCAGCCCGCGGTCCTCCACCCGCTGCCCGTCCACCCGCACCGCGCCCTGGCGCAGCATGCGCAGGGCCTCCGAGGTGCTGGCGGTGAGACCGGCCGCCTTGAGCAGATTGGCGATGGGCAGGCCGCCGTCCCCGGCCGGCAGGGTCAGCTCCGGCATGTCCTCGGGCATGGCGCCCTTCTGGAACCGGGCCACGAAGGCCGCCTGGGCCCGGCGCGCGGCGGCCTGGTCATGGAACCGGGCCACGATCTCCAGGGCCAGCTCGAACTTGACGTCGCGCGGGTTGCGGCCCGCGGCCACCTCCCGGCGCAGGGCCTCGATCTCGTCCAGGGAGCGGAAGCTCAGCAGCTCGAAATAGCGCCACATGAGCACGTCCGAGATGGACATCAGCTTGCCGAACATCTCGTCCGGGGGCTCGGTGATGCCGATGTAGTTGCCGAGCGACTTGGACATCTTCTGCACCCCGTCCAGCCCCTCCAGGATGGGCAGGGTCAGGACCACCTGGGGCTTCTGCCCGTAATGCTTCTGCAACTCGCGCCCCACCAGCAGGTTGAACTTCTGGTCGGTGCCACCCAGCTCGATGTCGGCCCGGATGGCCACCGAGTCGTAGCCCTGGATCAGGGGATAGAGGAACTCGTGGATGGCGATGGACTGGCCGCTGCTGTAGCGCTTGTGGAAATCGTCCCGCTCCAGCATGCGCGCCACCGTATAGTGCGCCGCCACCTGCACCAGTTCCGCGGCGCCCATCTCGCCCATCCACTGGGAATTGAACATGACCGTGGTGCGCTCGGGATCCAGGATGCGGTAGATCTGGTGCTCGTAGGTGCGGGCATTCTCCAGCACCGCCTCGCGGGTGAGCGGCTTGCGGGTGACGTTCTTGCCGGTGGGATCACCGATCATGCCGGTGAAATCGCCGATCAGGAAGATGGCCTCGTGGCCCAGTTCCTGGAACTGGCGCAGCTTGTTGAGCAGCACCGTGTGGCCGAGATGCAGATCTGGGGCGGTGGGATCGAAGCCCGCCTTCACCCGCAGCGGCCGGCCCTCGGCCAGCCGTTCCACCAGCTCGGCCTCGACCAGCAGTTCCTCGGTACCGCGGCGAATCTGCCGCAATGTCTCACTTGCGTCCATCCGTCACCCCCGGAAAAACCCGAACTCGATCGTCGCGAAAAGCGCAAGATTACCACAGCGCCCGGAACCCGCCGCCGGCCGTCGCACTGGCATGGTTCCTGCTGCATCACGAAGCTGTGAACCCATCGGTTGACCCCCCGCAATGGCTCCGTTACCTTGGCCACGGGGAACAGGCAGGGACTCGAATGTGAGCAAGGCGCCGACCGTCAGGCACGACTATCTCCCCGCGCAGCGGACAGCGGCGAAATGGCCGGTTCTGGCCCGCCGCGCAACCACCCTCCTGTTGCTGACCGCCGGGACCCTGGCCGTGGCCCAGGTGGCACGCCGGCTCTGGGCCCATCCGCGTCCCGCCACCGCACTGGCCCGACCGGCCCCCGGTTCCGGTTTCCAGGTGGTCGCCCTGCCCCTGCCGGCCAACACCGCTGCCCCCACCGCCGGGACGAACGGCACCGGGCCTGCGGCCACCGACAGGGCACCGGCGCGCACCCCCTTGCACCGGCACGAGCTACGGGTGCGCGCAGGCGACAGCCTGGCCCGCATCTTCTCCCGGCTGCACCTCCCGCCGGCCACCCTGCACCACATCATGCAGCTGGGCCGGCCGGTCCGGGCCCTGCGCGCCCTGCATCCCGGCGACCGGCTTCGGTTCGAAACGGACGACCAGGGGCGGCTGGTCCGCCTCACCCACATGCCGGACCGTTTCCACCGCCTGGTGGTCACCTGGGACGAGGGCGGATTCCAGGCCCGCAACCAGGTGCGCACCGCCGACAGGACCCTGCACCTGGCCAGCGCCACCATCGACCAGAGTCTGTTCCTGGCCGGACACCGGGCCGGCTTGTCGGACCGCCTGATCATGGAGCTGGCCGGCATCTTCGGCTGGGACATCGATTTCGCCCTGGACATCCGCCGCGGCGACCGGTTCGCGGTGCTGTACGAAGACCTGCACCTCGACGGCGAGCGCATCGGCAGCGGCCACATCGTCGCCGCCGAATTCACCAATCAGGGGCACACCTACCGCGCCATCCGTTACACGGATCCCTCAGGCCGTACCGACTACTATAGCCCCGAAGGCCGCAGCCTGCGCCGCGCCTTCCTGCGCACACCGGTGGCCTTCACCCGCATCAGCTCCCGCTTCAGCCTGGGCCGCTGGCACCCCATCCTGCACCGGATGCGGGCCCACAAGGGCGTGGACTATGCCGCCCCCATCGGCACGCCGGTCAAGGCCACGGGGGACGGCAAGGTGATCTGGCGCGGGCGCAAGGGTGGTTACGGCAATACCCTGATCCTGCGCCACGGCAGCCGTTACACCACGGTCTACGCCCACCTGTCGCGGTTCGCCCGCGGCATCCACACCGGCAGCCACGTACGCCAGGGACAGGTCATCGCCTACGTGGGTATGACCGGGCTCGCCACCGGGCCCCACCTGCACTACGAATTCCGCATCGACGGCGTCCACCACAATCCACTGACGGTGAAGCTGCCCCAGGCCCGGCCACTGCCACGCCGCTACCGTGCCGACTTCCGCCGCCATGCCCGGGCCCTGCTGGCCAAGCTCGACCTGATGCGGCGCAGCCCGACCCGGCTGGCCGCCACGGAGGAATGAGGCCACCGGACACAGCTCCGGGCCGCCGGCCCGGGATCCCCACCGCATGAGCAGCCGGCTGTTCATCGGCCTCATGTCGGGCACCAGCGTCGACGCCGTGGACGCCGCCCTGATCGACTGTGGCGCTCCCCGGCCCCGGCTGCTGCATGGTCACAGCCACCCCTTCCCGCCGGCCCTGCGCGCCGACTGCCTGCGGCTCGCTGAACCGGGCCGGCAGTTGACGCTGGAGGCGCTGGGCACGCTGGACCAGGCCCTGGGCGATCTGTTCGCCGAGGCGGTGCTGGCCCTGCTCCAGGCCGCGGGGCAGCCGGCCGGGGCCATCCGCGCCATCGGCAGTCACGGCCAGACCCTGCACCACCGGCCGGAGGGCCCCCATCCCTTCAGCCTGCAGCTGGGGGATCCCAACCGGATCGCCGAGCGGACCGGCATCACGGTGGTGGCCGACTTCCGCCGCCGTGATCTGGCCGCGGGCGGCGAGGGCGCACCGCTGGCGCCCGCCTTCCATGCCGCCGTGCTGCGCGATCCGGCAGAGACCCGGGTGGTCCTGAACATCGGCGGCATCGCCAACCTCACCCTGCTGCCGGCGGATCGGACCCGCCCGGTGACCGGGTTCGATACCGGTCCCGGCAACACCCTGCTCGACGCCTGGTGCCGGGCCCGGGGCCGGGGACCCTATGACCGGGACGGTGCCTGGGCAGCCAAAGGTCGCGTGCGGGAGGATCTGCTGGAACGGCTGCTGGCCGACGACTACTTCCGCCGGCCGCCCCCCAAGAG
>JALWSQ010000127.1 GCA_026993645.1 Thiohalobacter sp. | reverse complement strand
CGCGGTTGAAGGGACCCAGGTCCACCTCCAGCGGCCAGCCATTGTCCCGCGCATCGCTGTCGACCAGGCGCTCCTTGAAGGCGAGGAACTGGCTGACGCCGATCTCCGCATGCTCCACCGCCTCCACGTGGAAGCGGAAATAGCGCCAGCGGCCGATGCGGTAGCGCACCGCCAGGTAGAACCAGGGGCTGTCCACCACCGCCTCCTGGGCCACGGAGATGGTGCCCGCCAGGGCCGTGTCACAGACGTCGGTGCCGGTCTGCTCGCAGAACACCAGGTACTGGTCCCACAGGTCCGACTGCAGCAGGAAGGGCCGGCCCAGCTTGACGTAGTGGCGCAGCAACAGGAACACCTTGTCCCGGTGCTCGCGCAGGTAGTCGTCGAAGGGTTGCATCAGCGCTCCAGTCCCTCTTCGTCGGGCAGACGGATTTCGCCCAGGAAATCATAGTACTCGATGCCCTCGATGATGCCCCAGGCATGATCGTTCTCGGCGAAGTAGATCCGTGGCCGGCCGCGCAGGCGCTCGATCTCGGGCCCGTGATTGTGCACCACCACGCCCAGGATGTTGCCCTGCAGCGCATCCTCGTCGTTGCCGCAGCTGGCCGCCACCAGTACCGATTCCGGCGGGATGCCCCAGCGCACCATCACGTGCCGCAGCGCCAGCCCCTTGGAGGCGCGAATGGGAATGAGATCGAGAAACATGACCCGCGACTGTATCACGTTGGCGTGCAGGTCGAGCTGGCGCAGCCGGCGCACGATCTCGCGGCGGCTGGGGGCCTTGGCCTCGTCCACGAAATAGCTCAGCTTGAAGCGGCCCTGCTGGGACTTGGGCTGCAACCGCAGGCCGGGCAGGCCGCCCATGGCATCGCGCAGCGCCTCCGGCTCCCAGCGGTAGTCGATGAGCCGGGCCCAGGCCTCGTCCGGCACCAGGCGCTCGCCGTAGTGGATCTCGGTCCCCACCGAGGTCAACAGCAGGTCGGGCCGCGGCAACCCGGCCCGATCCAGCTCGGTCAGGGCCGAGCGCAGGCTGCGGCCGGTGGCCACGCCGAACCCGACCCGGCGCTGGCTGGCCAGGAGCAGCGACTTGAAAGCCTCGATGGCGGCATCGTCCCCCAACAGGGTGTTGTCCAGGGCGCAGACCACGATGCGATCCACCGTCGGCAGGCGGGTGCGCCGGGCCTGCAGCTCCTGCCCGCGGCGCCGACCGCGCAACAGGCGGCGCACCGCGCGCAGGTAGGCCTCGACGTGCGCCTCCCAGGCATAATGGCGGACGGCCCCCCGCACCCCGCTGCGCGACCAGCGCCGCCATTGGGCCCGGTCGGACAGCATCTCCTCCAGGTGGCGCCCCATGGCCGCGGCATCGGTGGGATCCATGAGCCGGCCGTTACGGCAGGCGCGCAGGATGTCCCGGGGCCCGCCATCGCGGGTGGCCAGGATGGGCAGGCCGCTGGCCGCGGCCTCGATCAGGGTCAGGCCAAAGGGCTCGGTCAGGGCCGGATTGACGAAGACGCCCTGCAGGGAGGCGGCCAGGCGGTAGAGATCCGGTACGTCGTCCGGGTCGTGGTGCTTGGGGTAGGCCACCTGGCCGTAGAGATCGTGCCGGTCCAGCTGCAGCAGCAGCCGGGTCAGGACCTGGCGCGGCCCACGTTCCATGCTGGCGATATCGTCCCGGTTGCCGGCCACGATCACCAGGTTGGCGCGCTCGCGCAGGCCCGGCCGGCCGGCATAGGCCTCCACCAGGGTGGCGATGTTCTTGCGCTCGTCGGGACGCGACAGGGCCAGGATCATGGGCCGGCGGGGGTAGCGCAGGAAGCGGGCCAGGGTCTCGGCGATGGGCGGATTGAAGCGCCCCCGCCCCGGGGGCTGGAACCGGGCCAGGTCCACCCCCGGCGGGATGACCTCCATGCGCCGCGGCTGGTAGTGGTCGTAGAGCACGTACTGCTCCTCCACCTCCTGCCGGGTGCTGGCGATCACCAGCTGGGCGTTGTCCAGCGCGAGTTCCTCCGCCTCGATGCGCTGGCTGATGTTGTACTGGCTCTCGATGACCTCGGGCCGCACCCCCTGTTCCAGCAGCCGCTGCTGCTTGACCCGGCCCAGGGAGTGACCGGTGTGGATCAGCGGCACCCCCAGCAGGGCGGCCAGCCGCGCCCCCACGTAGCCGGCATCGGCGTAGTGGCTGTGGACGATGTCCGGCAACCGGCCGATGCGACGGACGTGCTGCAGCGCCTGATCGGTGAAACCATCAAGATAGGGCCAGAGCACCTCCTTGCGCAGGTAGCGCCGCGGGCCACAGGGCAGGCGCACGATGAAGGCACCATCCGCCAGCGCCTCCATGCGTTCGGCGTAGTCGGGCGAGACCTTGGGGTCCATCACCTGCCGGGTCAGGAGGTCTACGCGCCAGACGTCGGGGTGGCGGGCCAGGGCACGCGCCAGCTCCACCACGTACTTGATCTGGCCGCCGGTGTCGGCGTCACGGCCCAGCTCCAGGTCGTGACCCCGGATCAGACCATGGATGCTGATGAGGATGATGTAGCGACCGGTGGTCTCGGTCATGGGCCGTCGCGGCCCCATTCCGCCAGGCACTGGCGGTACAGCGCCGGATCCTCCGCCGTAGCCCCCTGCTGCTGGCAGATGCGGGCGGCAAAGGCCAGGGCGCGGCCGAGGATGTCGGCGGCCGGCCAGTCCTGCAGCAGGCCGAGGATGGTCACCGCCGCGAAGGCGTCGCCGGCACCCACGGTGTCCGCCACCGACGCCAGCCGCGGCGGCCGGCCCTCCAGCAGCTGGCCGCCACGCAGCAGCAGGGCGCCCTCCGCCCCCCGCGTCAGGACCAGGCTGTCCAGGCCGTAGTGGGCGAGGAAATCGCAGGCCCGCTGGTTGAGCGTCCCGCTGCCGGCACCGACACACTGCAGATCGTCCAGTTCCTCGTCGTTGAGCTTGACCCAACGTGCCCCCTGCAGCAGCCGGTCGACGGTCTCGCACTGCCACCAGGGGGCACGCAGGTTGACGTCGACGAAGGCCGGGATGGCCGCTGCGCGCAGCGCCGCCAGGGCCGCCGCCGAGGTGTCGGCACGCACGGCCAGGCTGCCGTGATAGAGCAGCGCCCAGCGGGCGGGATCCCCGGCCGCGGCCCGGGCCGCGGCGGGATCAATGTGGTCGTAGGCCTGGTCGGGCAGGATCTCGAACCGGTGGTCGGTGCCGCTCATGTGCACCTCCACCCGGCCAGTCCCATGGGCGCCGTCCCGCTGCACGCCGCTGGTGTCCATGCCCCAGCGGGCCATGGCCTCCAGCAGCCGTTCGCCCAGCGCGTCCTCGCCCACGCGGCTGATGAACAGGGGCTCGAGCCCGAACCCCTGCAGGTGCCAGGCGACATTGAAGGGCGCTCCGCCGAGGACGGTGGCCCCGTCGTCGAAGCAGTCGTAGAGGGCCTCACCGAAAACGAGGGGGCGTGGTGCGGTTCCGGTCATGGCATCCCCACGCTGGCTGGTCCCCGTCGTTTCCCCTGGCCCGATGTGCCGCCTAGACGGCCTCCTTGGCGAAATAGGCCTCGATGGCCTTCTTCAGGCGACTGGACTTGAGGTTGGCCTGGCGCGGCCGGCTGCCCTGCAGGTAGTCGTTCAGGCTCACCATGGGCACCATGTGCTGTTCCACCAGGGGGAACAGGGTGCAGGTCTCGCAGGCCCGCAGTCTGGGCTGGGCACCGGCGGGCACCTTGCCGACCGGCCGCTTGCGCAACTTGCGGCAGTTGTCGGTGCGCATGTAGGCCTGCTGGGGGATACAGTAAAACATCGTCTGGTCAGTCACCTGATCGTTCTCCTCGAAGGTTGTCCAGGTTCCGCGGCCACACGCCGGCCACTGCCGGCGGCCGGCCGCGAAAACGGGGATTGCTGACGAGGCAGCGCGGAGACAGCACCAGACTGCCCCCGCAAGCGGCGGAAGGGTCGATCCGGTTCCTCCGGATCGTCCACGACAGATGGGTGGACACGCGTCCCTCGCGTCATGGCTGCCCGGGTACCGGCGTCCCGGCCGGGGGGATACTGGCTTCGCACCAGCGGCTGCCCACCGGACCCCTTGCCGGCCCCTGTTCGATGGCCGATGTGGCCAGTTTACCACATCGATGGAGGCGGCTCCAGCTTTCCGTCAGGAGATCAAACTGTTAGCCAGTATTTCAGCATTTTCTCACAGGATGCCGGGCCATTTCCCTACCCGGGACCAAGCCCGGGTGGGCATCCGGCAGCACAGGCTCCTAGCTGCCCTCGGTGGTCCGGGTCCTCGCCTCACGGCCGGTGGCCAGATCGTAGATCCGCAGCAGGTCCTCTTCGGTGACATCGATGAAGGAGTCGATCTGGCTCAGGGCGTAGACCAGGTCCGCGTGGTCGATGGGCGGGTAATGGTGGTCGGCAGGCGCCGGAGCCGGGGCCGTCTTGCGAACCAGGTAGGCGGGATAGCGCCGCCAGGGGAAGAGGGCATTGAAGGCCAGCGCCACGGCGAACATGACGGCGACATTGGTCATGATGGGGGTGAGCGCGTAGAGGAAACCCAGCTGATGCACCGCCGGCCCGCCGATCACCGCCGCCAGCGCCGTGGCGCCCCCCGGCGGATGGATGCAGCGCAGGTAGTACATGGCGGTGATGGCCCCGCCGACGGCGGCGCCCGCCGCCCAGGGGCCGGGTCCGAACCAGCGGGCACAGGCCACCCCCACCAGGGCCGAGATCAGGTGCCCCCCGATCAGGTTCCAGGGCTGGGCCAGGCTGCCATGGGGCACGGCGAACAGCAGGACCGCCGATGCGCCCATGGAGGGGATGATCACCACCGCCCCCCGCATGCCCACCCAGTGGATACTGACCAGGATGGTCGCGGCGATGGACAACAGGCCGCCGATACCCGACACCCAGCGCTCCACGTGGGTGGCCGGATGGTCCTCGATCCCCATGAACTCGCGAATCATACCGAAGGGCCTCCTTGGGTCGGGATTGCACCAAAACAGGGCGCATAGTCTGAGGGTTGGGCGGGCCGCTGTCAAAGCGATGCCCCGTTCCGGGACCCGCTGGCCAACGGTGAAAACTCAAGTTTGTCGGGAACCTGGCGATCAATGGAGAAAATGCCCAAGCAAGGAAGGGCGGACCATGTCCCAGGGAAAGATCCAATACCGTTTTCTCGAGCAATGTGACCCCAAATCCCTCGTGGCCGCGGCCCGCGGCCTGGCCCCAGGCACCGGCGAGGCCCTGGGCGTCTTCGTCGCCGAAGGGGGTGAACCCGATCTCGCCGGCATCCAGGGGGCGCTGCGGCAGGCGGGTATCCCCAGTTTCGGCGGCCTCTTTCCGGGGGTCATCTGGGATGCCCGGCAGCGGGAGCGGGGGGTGATCCTGGCCCGCCTGCCCCTGCACCAGCCGCCGGCGCTGATCACCGGGCTGGGTCAGGGCGGTTACGGGGAGCGGATCCGTGCCCTGGCCGACCGGCTCGGTGATGACCCGGCCACGGCCCTGATCCTGGTCGACGGTCTGTCCCCCCGGCTGGGCGCCCTGATGCACGCGCTCTACGCTGCCTTCGGCGAAGGGGTCACCTACCTCGGCGGTGGCGCCGGTTCCCTGTCGTTGCAGCCGACCCCCTGTGTCTTCACCGAGGAGGGCCTGGCCGGGGATGCCATGGTACTGGCGCTCCTGGACCTACCGGCCCGCCTGGGCGTACATCATGGCTGGATCCCGGTGGGTGAACCCCTGCTCTCCACCCAGACCCAGGGCAATCGTATCCGGGAACTCAATTGGCAACCGGCCTACGAGCTCTACCGCGATGCGGTGCAACGGGATGGCGGCGCCGCACCGAACCGGGATGCCTTCTTCGACGTCGCCAAGGGCTATCCC
>JALWSQ010000126.1 GCA_026993645.1 Thiohalobacter sp. | reverse complement strand
GCGTCGTTTGTTCATATCGTGCTCCTGTATGCTGAATACAGGAACAGGTTATGGCGCGAAAGGTACACCGGAGAAGAACGGTGTGGTTTGAACGGTTACTGGCCGCCGCCGTTGCCACCGGTGGCCGACCGTGGCACCGGCAGCGTCGAGGTCCTGGCCGTGCAGCGGAACGGGCCGGATCACTATCGTATCGATGCCCGTTACACCGGGCCGGACGGAAGGCTGCACCGGCGGCACTTCCAGGGCAGTGCCGCCGCCATCCGCCGGCAGATCCAACAGGTGCGGGACATGCCGCCGGACATCAGGCAGCGGCTGCTGCATGCCCTATCCCCGCCGCGGGCACCCTGGGCCACGGACACACAGCGTCCCGGGGACCCGGCGGCGTCCCTTCAGGGCAGGTCGCTGCGGCGAAACACGAGGTAACCCAGGAAGGCGGCGAGCAGGCCCAGAACCAGGGGATAGACCAGGGCGTAAGCCATGTAGCCGGTGCGACCGATGTGGTCGAGAATGACGTAGGCCGAGGGTCCCAGGATCACCAGCTTGGGGTCGAACAGCATCATGGCCGCGGTGCGGAACACCTGTAGCGGATTGGCGAGCGCGATGGCCACCACCGTCTCCGGCGGCAGCTGCTGCTTGACCATGACCCCCAGCAGCACCAGGTCGATGAACAGCAGGAACAACAGCCAGACCAGGAAGGCCGTGCCCTGGGCCAGATCCGAGGAACGAGCCAGGGACGAGATCAACACCGCGATACCGAGAAAGCAGGCACTCAGGGACATGATCAGGCCGCAGTAGTAGAGGACCAACGCCCAGGGTACCGCGGCGCCCTTCACCAGCGCGCCCCAAGCCACCCCGGCGGCCAGGGCGGCCACCACGGGCAGGAACACCACCAGGAACCGCCCCATGAGCTTGCCCCAGTACCAGGCCCCCAGGCCCACCGGCAAAGACAGCAGGTACTCGAACACCCCCGCCTCGCGGTCGCCGGCCACCGAGCGCACGGTGGTGATCAGAATGAACACCGGCAGAATGGCCATGGTCAGCTGGATGTAGGTCAACATGAGGCGGGACAGACCGGTGAAGCCCATGACCCGGGATTCCGTCAACCCGAACAGGAACAGGGTCGACATGAGGCCGCCGAACACCAGCAGGTAGACCAGGAACCACCGGGTCCGCAATGATTCGACGATGTCGGCCGTGACCATCAGGCGCAGTTGTCGCATGGTGCCACCTCGCATCCGGAACCGATCAGGGCCCCCGGCTCCCGGGTGCAATGGATTCCAGGTGCCCCGCCTCGCCGTGGTGGATCGCGTGCGCACCCTTCTCCTCCACCGCCTGGACCCGGGCCACTGCCTGGCGGTAGGTCAGGCCACCCGGGGCCGGATCGCTCTGCGCCGCCAGGCCGTAATCCATGGGCGTGTGCTTGCCCGTAATGTAGGTGGCATGGCGGGCGTCGATCCAGTGACCGTTGCGCCAGTCCTTGACCCAGAATTCGGTGCGCGAATCCCCGCGCCAGGGCTTGTCGGCCAGCCACAGGACAGCGCAACCGAAGTCGTCGAAGAAATGGACCCGGGAACGATCCCCCGCCAGGGGTTCCCGAATCTCGGCCGCATAGCGCCGGTCCGACAACACCATGCCGCAACGTTCGCACGCCTGCTGATCCCAGCGCACCGGAACCGGCCCCTGCTCGGGACCCGACGAACAGCCGGCCAGAGCCAGCCAGCAGAGGAACAGCCCGCCCAGCCCCCAGCTCGCCAGCCTTGTCCATTCGCGATTCATGCCCCGGTCGCCCTGCGTTCCCGTCCCACCTCCGCGGGATCCGTCAGCTGCAGGTCCCCCAGCACCGCTGCGTAGCGCGACAGGACCCCGAGAAAGCGCAGGCGATCCGGTCCGGCGACCGATCCCTCCCATGCCAGGCCCTCCCCATCGGCCGTGAAGCCCCATTCCGCCAGCGCCTTGCCAAAGGCGGGTTCGGGCCGGGTCAGGACCACCCGGCACTGCAGGCGGCTGCCCAGTTCCACGGAATCGTCCACCCGGTCGTCCAGCACGATACCGCCGCGATCCAGTTCGACCACCCGGTTGACCAGGGCCGCGATCTCGTCCAGCCGGTGGCTGGCGATGATCATCGCGGCCTGATCGCGCCGTTCCGCCAGCAGCTGGTAGAACACCTGGCGGGCAGCCGGATCCAGGTTGGCGGCCGGCTCGTCCAGTACCAGCAGTTCTGCATCACGGCCCAGGGCCACACTGATGAGCAGCTTCTGCTTCTGGCCGCCGGACAGCTTGACGAAGGGCCGCCGGCGCAAGCGCGCCATGTCCAGCCCGAGGCGCTCGGCAACCGCCTCCATGCGGCCCGGGTCGGCATCACAGAGTCGGGCGACGAAGCGGACGAAGGCCGCCACCGGCATGCGGATGGGGGGCGGCAGCTGGGGCACGAAGCCCACCCGTGCCAGAATGGCACGGCGGTGGTGACGGGGATCCCGGCCATGGATGCGCACCTCCCCCTCGCAGGTATACTCGCCCAGCAGGCAACGGATGAGCGTGGTCTTGCCGGCGCCATTGGAACCGACCAGGGCCACCCGGTCGCCCCGGCCGATCTCGAGATCGATGCCGCGCAGGACATCCTCGCGGCGGAATCTCTTCTTCAATCCATGCAGTCGAATCATGCCGTTGTCCCGATCGATGCATCGGCGGCCAACGCCCAGGCGTCGTCCGAATCCGGGCTGCACCACCTCGCCCATGGAGTATAACCCCCACCCCCGTTCAGAGCAGATGCTCGAGCCCCTTGACCACGAACCGCAGCGAACCCGTGGGGCAGGCATCCACGCACATGCCGCAGCGGGTACAGTCGGAACCGACGTCCACCTCCACGTCCGGCGACCGGCCCTTGATGGTCATGCTGAGCACGTGGGGTACCAGGCACACGTCCCGGCACTCGCCCTCGTGTTTGCATTCCACCACGTTGTAGCGTACCCGTACCGGGGATACCGCACCGACGATGGCATAGGTCATGCCGATGGGGCAGACATAGCGGCACCAGGCCCGGCGCGAGACGAACACCTCGAAGGCCAGCAGAACCCCCACCCAGATCAGTGCCAGCCCGGGTCCGTAGATCAGGGCCCGGCTGACGATACCCGTGGGCGAGATCCATTCATAGACGGTATAGCCCGTCCCCAGCGCCAGCAACGCAAACAGCACATAGAAGACCGTGCGGGTGCCGCGATGGAAGCTGTAACCCTTGATGATCTTCTTCCGCACCAGCCACAGGTGGATGGGCTCCACCCACTCGGCCAGCAGATGGTAGGGACAGACCCAGGAACAAAAGGTCCGCCCGCCCAGCAGCCACCACAACACCAGCACGGTACTGGTCCCGATCACCAGGTTCAGCACTACGTGCTTGTAGGCCAGCATCACTTGCAAGGCGGAGTTGAGGTCCGCGAAGTGGAAGCCGACCACCCGCGATGCCGTCAGTGCCCCCTCCACCAGCTGAACGTCGAAATGGTAGGAGATCACGAACAGGAGATTGACCAGGATGAGCGTGATCCAGCGACGGATACGCCAGCGGTGGCGCGTGGTATCCGCTTCGATCAGTTCCGCCAGCTCCCGCCGGTTCGTGCCCTTGCCCCGCTTCTGACGATAGATCTCCCGCACCTCCACCGTCTGGGTTTCAGGGGTCGGTTTCCTGGGCGCCGCCCCGAATACCTGCCGCAAGGATTCTATTATGTACCCCATGTCAGCCTCGCACCGTATCTGCATCCCGGTCGATGTCCACCACGATGGCGGCGGGTTCCACCGGGCAGATCATCTCGCACACGCCACAACCGACGCAGCCGTCGTGCACCACCGGCCGCATGGCCCGGCGTCCATCCGCCGTCGTGATGGGTTCCAGCGAGATGGCGCGGCGGGGGGGACACTGGTTCGGATCCCCCGACGGTGGATGCCCCGCCGCGCACTGCCCGCGCCGGATCTCGATCGGGCATTGGCGCACGCACAGGTCGCAGAGCTCCAGATCGTACGGGTGCTGCGCCACCGGTATGGCGTGCCAGCGATCGACCTCGTCGTAGCGGAGCTTGCCGCGGAAGCCCGGTCCGCGTGCCAGGCCTTTGAATCCCTTGCCTTGCACGGCCAGGCAGCCCGACGGCCGTGCCAGCCGCGCGAACCCCATCCGCGACTGGGCCGGGTAGTCGATGTCATGGGTCAGGGCCCCGGTGGGACAGGCGAGGACGCACTGCAGACCGTCACAGGAGAAGTCGCAGGCCTGGTCCCGGGCGCTGATATGCGGTGTCCCCAGGCCAAACCCCTCGTCCATGTCCGACAACCGGATGGCCTCCACCGGGCATACCTGGACACATTGTCCGCACTTGATGCACGCGGAAAGGAACTTCTGCTCGTCCAGCCCCTTCTTCAACGCCCCCGGTGGCCGCAGTCGCGCCGTACTCCCACGTAACACGGGGTAGAAGCCAGCGAGGGACACGGCCGACACACCGAGCAATAAACCTACGGAGCGAAGAAACTCTCGGCGCGCCTTTTGCTGTCGCCTCGATGGTCGGTTCTTACCACTCTTTAGTTTATCGTCTGACATACCGTAACCGAGATTTCATATTTGGCCGATGATCTGTGAGCACCAGCGTCGGTTGACTGAATGGCGCGAGCCGTTCAAGAAAATCCAGCACATCCATGATTGGTGTACCAAGGAAGAATTGTGCGTCGCGCACATCCTCCCATATGCTATCCGCATACGAATAAATGTGATATGGCCGATCTCCTATCCCATCGTGATTTCGATCAAAGAATTCATAATCATCCCAGTAGTTTCCATCCCATGTATTACCACTCGCTGTGCCTCCGCCGTCCACCGCAACCTGAATCAGGTTACCTAAAAACGCGTTTCCAGAAAAAATATTTCCATGCCACGAATTCAACCAATGAACGCCAATCCCATTGAAGGAGATAACATTATTTTTGAAAACGTCTTTTGCATCGGGGTCGTACGGTGACACATCGATGTATATGCCAACCGCATTATCTTGCACCCGATTATTCGTAACCTGCACGCCAGACGATTCCTTGAAACCTATCCCCATCCCCGTAGGGCCATACGCCCGTGCAATATAATTATCTCTGATCTCCACATTATCGCTATACATGAGGAATATACCGACAGACATATCCTGGTAATGATTGCCCTCAACAATATTATGATGGGAATACATGAAATGTAGAGCATAGCGGGCGTCCCGCGTATCGTTACGCGCAATGACATTATCTTTGGAATACCATACAACCGTGTCGCGTACATGCCTGATCTTATTGTCCGTAACCTTATTGTTGAAGCTATACCATAGCCTTATCGCGTCACCCCGCAAACCCAGACTCAGCGGCTTGGATGATATCCTATTACGACGAACAACATCGTATTCCGCCTTTTCAAGATCAATACCAAAAAGGCAATTATCTATAACGTTGTCCTTAATGACATTGAAATCACCACGAACCTGTATACCCGCATCGAGCTTGTCGTAATAACTTCCAGAATTTGTCAGGTGCAACCGCTTGATAACCGCACCGTTGGTTTTCAAGTAAATGACTGACCCCTTACCGTCTGCATCAATGGTTACCTTGCCCGCACCGTCCAGCACAACGGGATGCCGAATAACCACCGATCCATGATATACCCCCGGCGGTGGAACAATCGTCTCATTGTCCGCCGCATGATCAATGAGCTGTTGAAGATTTGGCAACGCATTGGCCGCCCTATCCGCGGACGCTATATACAGTAGTCCAATGAGTGCCAGTATTCTCGAGACCTTCACCATGGCTTGGTGTATCGAACAGGGCCACCTACGCTTCTTTACGTCGTATCAAGGCGATAACCGCAACTACAA